>CAYRJR010000077.1:0-5504 GCA_964424655.1 uncultured Chitinophagaceae bacterium | reverse complement strand
TCCTCATCGCTGAGGGCACGATAGGCAATATTGAGCTGTGCCGATATAGCTAATGCCTCCGTTTGGGCTGCTTCATCCTGTGCTGAAATACGGTCGGGATGATATTGTTTGCTGAGCTCGTAAAACTTTTTTCTAAGTGCAGTGGCATCAACTGAAAGCGTAGGTGTCATATCGAAAAGTGCAAAGAAATCAGTAGCGGCAGGCATGGGTCTATCTTTGCGGGCAAATGTACCGAGCCACCCGAATAGGCCTTATCCGAGAAGGTAAAACCCCACCCGACAACCGGGTAGCCCTGACACCCAGGCAATGCAGGGAATTAGTGAAAAGCACACCAGGCCTCAGCATCTTTGCACAACGTTCGGCCACCCGGTGCTTTAGTGATGACGAGTTTCGCCATGAAGGCATCCCGGTGCTGGATGACCTCAGTGACTGCGACATTCTGCTCGGCATCAAAGAGGTAAAAATTGACGATCTCATTCCCGGAAAGACGTACCTGTTTTTCTCTCACACCAAAAAAGCGCAGCCCTACAATCAGCCCCTGATGCAGGCACTGATTCAAAAACGCATCCGCCTGATAGATTATGAATGCCTGACGCACAGTGATGGCCAACGAATTCTTGGTTTTGGCTTTTTTGCAGGCATCGTAGGGGCCCATAATGGGCTACTCACTTATGGCCGCAAGAGCCGCTTATTCAGCCTGCCTTCTGCCCATCAAATTGGCTCTCTGGAAGGCATCCGTTCGGTGTATGATGACCTGTCACTACCCCCATTACGCATTGTAGTGACTGGCGGAGGCAAGGTAGCTGCCGGCATTCTGGAAATCATGAATAGTCTCGATGTTGAGTTTATCGAGCCAGAAGACTTTTTGGAACACGATTACAGCTATCCGGTCTATACCCACCTCAAAGGAGCTTCGCTCTATGTGCGAAAGGATAATGGTCGTTATAGCCGCGAGGATTTTCATACACACCCGGAGGCTTACCAATGCCTGTTCCAGCCTTACCTATCGCGAACCGATATTCTGATGAACGGCATCTATTGGGATCATCAGATACCCCGCCTATTCGAAAAAGAAGACGTGTCGAAGCCTGACTGCCGGCTCCAGGTAATCGCAGATATCACCTGTGATATTGATGGCTCTGTCCCACTCAATCTGGGTGCTTCAACCATTGCCGATCCCGTGTATGGCATCAATCGTTTCAACTTCGAACGCAGCCAGCCTTTCCTCAATGATGGCAGCACCATTGACCTCATGACCGTGGACAATCTGCCCAATGAATTACCTCGTGATGCTTCTGCACATTTCGGCACCCATATCGAAAAGTATGTGCTGCGCGAACTCCTACAGGGCGATAGTCCCATCATAGAACGGGCAACTATTTGTGCTGATGGCCGGCTCAGGCCCGCATTTGAATATCTGAGTGATTATGCCTACGGCAAAATTGAATAGCTGAATATCTTTTGCACCCTAAATGATATCTTTTTTTAGGCCGAATGGCATTGTTGCCGGCATCCCGAATGAGGCATGAGCTATCTGCATAGACATTTAGAGCAAATACTTTCGGGCTATTCAGGAGGCTTGCCCTTACATCATTTCCTCAGAGAATATTTCAGGCGCCATCCAAAGCTGGGCAGCCGGGACAGGCGTGGCTTGAGTGATGCCGCATATGCCTGGTATCGTGTCGGCAAAATGCTGCATCATGCTCCTTGCAGCGAGGAAGAAAAACATATTGCAGCCCTGCAACTCTGTAGCCTTCGCCCCAAAGCATTTGAGGCATTTTTTCCTTCGGGGAATGAGATTGAATCCAGTTTGGTACCAGCAAATTTTGCCCTGAGGGCTGATGAAATTTTCCCTTTCGAAATCCCATTTTCTGAAGGAATACAACGTTGCGACTGGCTGGAATCAATGAAAAGGCAGCCCCGACTTTTCCTGCGGATCCGAAGCGGGCAAAAAGAGATTATATCTATTCTGGAAGAAAAAAATATTGCTTTCGAAAACCTGGGAAATAATTGTCTCGCATTGCCTAACGGAACAGATGTAGAAAGGCTTTTTCAGGCAGACCGATATGTGGTGCAGGATGCTTCATCACAAGCCTGCGGCGCTTTTTTAATAGGGAAAAATCAGGAACGCTGGTGGGATTCCTGCGCCGGAGCCGGCGGCAAATCACTCTTATTAACGGAGCAATCAAAAGGGATTTCGCTGCTGGCAACTGACCTGCGCCCGAATATCCTCCACAACCTGAAGGATCGCTTCCGAAGCTACCATCTGCCCATCCCGGAATGCCTGAGCGTTGATGTCTCCCATGCACAAGGCCTGGCAGCGCATCTAGGAAAACGATTGTTTGAAGGCATTATTTGCGATGTGCCTTGCAGTGGCTCCGGCACCTGGGCGCGCACGCCCGAAAACTGCTATTTCTTCCAACCCGAAGCCCTGAAAAAATTTAATGAAAAGCAGGTGAACATTCTTATCAATGCCTCAAGGCATCTGGCTCCTGGCGGGCGAATCGTGTACATTACCTGCTCCGTCTTCCGTTGCGAAAATGAAGCCATTGTAGAAGCTGCTTCTGCTGCAACTGGTCTTCAGGTAGTAACAATGAAACTGATCAATGGGCTATCTGTGCAAGCCGACAGCCTCTTTGTTGCTGCGTTGTGTAAAATCTGAAAAAAAACAAGTGTAAAAACGGCGTGCTGCCTTTCTGCTATTTTTGCCCGCGAACCCACTAAACGCATTTTATTCAATGGCCACTGTAGATCTGGTAATGCCCAAGATGGGCGAAAGCATTATGGAAGCTACTGTGCTTAAGTGGCACAAAAAGCCAGGAGATGCAGTGAAGATGGACGAAACCGTCCTCGAAATTGCAACCGACAAAGTGGACAGTGAGGTGCCTTCGACTGCTGCAGGCACCATCACAGAAATCCTGTTTAAAGAAAATGATGTAGTGCCCGTAGGCACAATCATTGCCCGCATCAATACCGAAGCTGGTGCTGCAGCAAACCCTCAGCCTCCAGCAGCGCCAGCGCCAGTCTCTACACCCGTACCCAACCCTGCACCTCAACCAACAGTGCAACCAACTCCTGCGCCAGCTCCACAATCCAATAATGTCGCTGGCCGCTTTTATTCACCGCTCGTACTCAATATAGCTGCCAAGGAAGGGATTGGCATGGCTGAGCTGGAGCGAATCCCCGGCAGTGGTGCCGATGGCCGTGTGAGCAAAAAAGATGTACTCAGCTATATAGCCAATAGAGGCGCAGGCCCTGCTCCGGCCACACCACAACCTGCACCAGTTGCTTCAACTCCTGCGGCACCCACAGCTCCGGCGACAGCTCCGGCACCTGCCCAACCTACGCCGGCCAATGTGGAAGTGATTGAAATGGATCGCATGAGGAAGCTCATTGCCGATCATATGGTGCGCAGTAAGGCCACCTCGCCTCACGTCACATCCTTCACAGAGTGCGATGTGACCAACATTGTGAAATGGCGTGAGAAGAACAAGTCTGCATTCGAAAAGAAATACGGCGAGAAAATCACCTTCACACCCATTTTCATCGAAGCAATTGTCAATTGCATCAAACGCTACCCGATGATTAATGCCAGCGTGGATGGGGATCGGATTCTGGTGAAGAAAGACATCAACATTGGTATGGCGACTGCACTGCCATCTGGCAACCTGATTGTACCGGTCATCAAAAATTCGGACACCAAAAATCTGCTCGGCCTGACCAAGGATGTGAATGCTTTGGCTGGCGCTGCCCGCAGCAATAAACTGAAAGCTGACGATACTCAGGGCGGCACATTCACCCTTACCAACGTCGGCACCTTCGGCTCGCTAATGGGTACGCCTATCATCAACCAACCACAGGTGGCCATCTTAGCCGTAGGCTCTATCAAAAAGCGGCCTATGGTGCTGGAAACTGAGCAGGGCGATGTGATTGCCATCCGCCACATGATGTACCTCTCACTCAGCTACGACCACCGAATTGTAGATGGTTCGCTTGGGGCATCTTTCCTTACTGCAGTAGCCAACGAACTGGAAGCTTTTGATGCTGGGAGGGCAGTTTAGAACCCACTTATTTCCCTTCTGAATATTGATTTTGAAATCTGACTGAAAGCTTTGAATCCGGCCAACGTGCCGGATTCAATTTTTTTAAGAAAGGCGGATTGCAGCGGTTTGCAATTTTCTCATCAGAAATTTTTCCATTTACAATGGCATAGAATTTTTCCTCCTTTTCTAAAAGTGCGTCATATGGAAAAGCAGCAGCCGGAAAATCTTCCTCAGGATAGCGAAGAGAACAAACCGCGGAACATGAAAAACGCTGAAGGCAATCAGGGTGAATCAGCTAAAGTTACCTCGCATAAAGGTGGCATCCACAACAATGCCTTGTATGCTGCCAGCATGGGCCGGGCAGCAACCGCTCAGGTGAACCCGCATCGCACAGATGACCTGGCCAACACAGGCACTAATGTCTGGTATGAAGGAGCTACGGCACCGGGTGCAGGAGGCTCTGCAGGCACTGGTTACACGTCGGGGCAGGCGGGTACAGGCGCCAGCATTTCCAGTCCTTCTGACTTTGATGAGCTGGATTTAGGGAAGCATACAACCGGGCAGGATGCAACAGATGACCCGGGAAAACAAACAGACAATGCCAGCGAAAAGGCTTAGTTTGTCTTCCCCAAGAGACGCACGACTCTGTCGTGATTGTTTAGGCCTTGACGACATGACATGAAGCGAACATGTAAGAGCCTGCATTTCTCCTGAAGCCTCGCCGGAAACCACCCGGCGAGGCTTGTTTTTACTACTGCTTGCCTTATGGCGAAGCACTTACATTTGCGGCCATATTTTTCACACCATCGCTATGGAAGATTTGAAAACTACACTTAAGAAGCAAATCATCGAATCTCTGAATTTGCAAGGCATGAAGCCTGAAGATATTGATGACAATGCCCCACTCTTTGGCGAAGGATTAGGATTAGATTCGATTGATTCGCTCGAATTGATGGTATTGCTGGAGCGCAACTACGGAATTAAAATTGAAGATGCCCGCGAAGGCAGAAAGGTGCTCAGCTCGGTTCAATCAATGACTGATTACATCAGTGAACACAGCAAGCCAGTAGCCTGAGTTTTCACCAGAATCTCTCTTTCTAATTTTTCGAATTGAGTCGGTCTCATGCAGCAAAGTCCCGACCGGATTGTCGTTACCGCCTCGGGCATTATTTCCTCCCTCGGTAGCGGGCGAAAAACACATTTGGAATCGCTGCGTACAGGTCTCCCTGCGCTTCGTCACCCACACATCTTACAGACCAGACACAGTGCTGAATTTGTGTTGGGCGAAGTGGATGCCACCAATGAAGCTCTTGCGGCATGCCTGCCCTTCCCCACCCCGAAAAGGCTGACTCGTACTGCATTGCTGACGCTCTGTGCCCTTCAGGATTTATTGCTGTTTACTCCTGAGCATTTTCTCAAAAACCTGAATGAACGATTAGCCTTCATCAACGCCAGTACGGT
>CAYRJR010000076.1:0-12137 GCA_964424655.1 uncultured Chitinophagaceae bacterium | reverse complement strand
ACGGAATTATCTGAATATTCAGACCCAAACCACGATCCAATGGGGGTTGTTCTGTTGATGCTTGCCGGGTCATGATCTGGATTGGCCAGGCTGATGACGTTGCGGACATCATTGTAATAAGCCGTTGCAGTGATGGCTCCGCGTATGGGTTTTTCAGCACCATAGGACCAGGTGGCCGAGGACTGGATGTTGTAGCCATGTTCTGGTTTCAGGTTTGGGTTGCCGATGATGTTGTGGTTTTGATCCACAAAATCCAGGTACTGTTCTTTGAGGGATGGTGCGCGGAAACCCTTGGCAGCAGAGGCGCGAACCTGTAGCCGACTGCTGGCATGATATAGGAAGTTGAGCGAATAAATCAGGGGAGCGCTGAAGGCTGTATTGTATGCATAGCGCATCCCTAATTGTGCGGTGAGCTTCTGCTGGAAAAAATCCATTGCGGCATTGCCGTAGAGGGCATAGTCATCGGCGGCGTGCACCTGGTCGCCGAACTTGCCACTGCGAGCGCGTTGAAACAGCAGGTCATATCCACCATCATAGCGCAGCTTGCCTATGGATGATGCATAATTAGAGCGTAGCGTGATATCATCGAAGCGGCTGGTGTCCTGGCTGCCTATGGATGTGTCTGCTTTTTCCTGAAGCGTAACCAAGTCTTTAATCTGTGACTCCCGCACACGACGATATAGTGCATAACCATTGTCGAGCCGCCAGTGGCCTTTGCCCAACTTCCCTTCAAGCTGTAGGCGATTATTGCTTCGCGTGGTTCGGTAGTATTCGTCCACAGCGGTGGCATAGTAAGGGTAGCCAATGACGGAGCCGAGGGCAGTAATAGTTTCCTGCACGAAATCGGAAGCCAGCGTCATGGAGAAATGCTCACCGGAATGATAGCGGTAAGCGAGGTTTCCCAGCCATTGTTCTTTTGGTTTGAATATTCGAGCCCGCTGTGGGAATGCGGTATCAGCATAGCCATAAGCATCAGAAAAATTCCGGCCGATTCCGATTTTCAGGTTGTGGTGTGGGTTGATAGAGTAGTCTGCAGAAGCATCTGCGTTATACTTCCCGTAGCTTTCCCAGAGGGTGCCGGCACTGACCCTGGTTTTGCCGCCGGCTTTATTGGTGATGATATTGATGACTCCGCCCAGCGCATCTGAGCCATAGGCCACGCTCATAGGCCCCTGTACAATTTCAATACGGGAAACATCATTGAGAGAAAGTTGCCCCAGGTCTATATTGCCATTTTCGCGGCCATTCACCGGCAGGCCGTCAATCAGCACTTTCACCTTATCGCCGCCCAGGCCTTGCATGGTAATATTAGTGCCCAGAATGGCATCGTTGCCCAGGTTGATGTTGAGCTGAGTACTGAGTGCGTCTGCCACGGTGGCGGCTCCCTGAGTCTTCATCGCTTCTTTGGTGATGACGCGGTATTGCGAGAGTGCATTCTGAATTTTCACAGGAGCAGTCACGCCTGTCACTACTGTTTCCTGAAGCTGCCCGCCTTCCAGGAAAGCAGTGGAGTCTGCATTTCGGGATGGCTTGTGTTCACCAGGCTTTTGTGCCCACAGTGTACTTGCGGGCAAGGCCAGCAGCAAGATCAGGAGCTGCTTTTTCATCATGAAGCAATCTTAAATAAAGAATGGAGCATAAGCGGGGTTGCCTATGCTCCATATTAAATTGGTCAGGCTATTGATTAGTGAGCCACTACAATGCGGCTGCCAAGTTTCCAGTTCTGAGTAGCGATTTGCACAGCATAAATACCCGCTGGCCAGTTGGTCGTGTTCAGGCTGAAGGCATTGATGCCACTCTTCAGGCTGAGTGCTTCCTGGCGAAGGATGCGACCGCTCATGTCTGTGATAACCATTTGTGCATCGGCAGATGTCTTGGCATCGAGCATCAGCATCGTTTGGTTGTTAGCCGGGTTTGGAGCAATCGTGAATGCAGCAGGCTTGTTGGCATTGACTTCAGAAACACCAACCGTAGTGATCAAGCGTTTGCGGAACACGATATCACCGGTGCTGCTTCCATCAAAACGGGTAAACTGAAGTTGCCAGTATTCGCTACTGTTACCGTTGTGTGTTTTGATGATGTAGGAATCACTGTCGTCGAGTTGGTAGTAACCGTTCGGGCCAGGATTCACAAAGGTTTTCCAATTATATCCGATAGCATCTATCAACGTGCTGCCTGGGTAGCTCTGATAGTTGCCTGCGTTGATGTCATCAGGATTCAGGTGTTCCACTTTGGCTACTTCACGGGATAGGTTCATCAGCACGCCGGTCACTTCGTATTCTTCGATGCCGTTCGGGCCGGGAACCGGTGTCTTGTATTTGGTAAAGAGCATATCCCATGATGGGCGTGGGCCTTGCTCATGGTTCAGAATGGTGTTGCTGGCAATATCATAGTATGCAAACAGACGATTGCTGAAATCGTAAGAGCCATCAGGAGCTGTTCGGTAGAGCTTGATGGTGTGGCTATTGCTGTTGTCGAGTTGCGCAATGTGGAATGTGTAGGAAATAGAATCTTCAGGGTAACTGATGTATTGTTCCACCCAGAATTGATAAGACACACCGCCCACCTTAATCAGATACAGTGAGTCGCCATTCAGATAATGGGTAGTCATGTCGTAAGCGCCCCAGCCATAGTCGAACGCATTTTCTGTACGCCGGTTTTGGTAGAAAGCACCAGTACCCCAGCTCGTATCTACGTTGTAGAGTTGGTTGGCAGCATCAGTACGGCCTATTGTGTCGGCGGGGGTCATATTGCCGAAATGGGTACTTGCCTGAAGGTGCAGTGTATATACTTCTACCCCTTTTCTCGCGTGGTTAGCTCGGATAGTTGCATTGAAGGAAGGCTCGCCAAACACTGTGGTCTGAAAAGCCAAATCCCAATTCGAACCGTTGGTAAAAGCCTTAGTGCCCTGGGATAGTCCGTAATAGTAGTCATTGGCGTAGCCAGCGCCCATAGATACGGAATCATACAACCAGGGGCCTTGCGCGAAAGATGCGGTGCCCAGGCTCAGTAAAGCTGCGGAGAGGAGGAGTTTTAGTCTCATTGGTCTTGCTGTGTTTTGAACGGGGCGAAGGTAGATTCACCGCAAACTGACACTGGCTGACTACAGTCATTCTTACTAAGAAATGACAGCTACGTGTTCATTCTCAAGCTTCTTTAAAGCCAGCCCTTCGCCAGCATCAACTCGGCTATCTGAACAGCATTCGTGGCGGCTCCTTTACGCAAGTTGTCGGCCACAATCCAGCAATTGAGTGTGTTTCCCTGAGACAAGTCGCGACGGATGCGCCCTACAAACACTTCATCCCTTCCGGCACATTTTAGGGGCATTGGATATTCTGCTACTGTGGGATTGTCTTGAACAATCACTCCAGGCATATTCGCAATGGCCTGCTTCACTACTTCTATATCGAAGGCCTGCATCAGCTCCACATTCACGCTCTCACTATGCCCGCCCATCACCGGTACACGAACACAGGTAGCGGAAACCCGAATCTGATTATCACCCAAAATCTTGCAGGTCTCTTGTATCATCTTCAGTTCTTCTTTGGTCGTGTCGTTGTCGCCAAATACGTCTATCTGAGGAATGATATTCATGTCGATTGGGTAGGGCTACACACCCCGCTCTTTATTCCCGCTTCGTTCGCTGAGCAATTGATGTACGGCTTTCTGACCTGTGCCCGTCACGCTCTGATATGTACTCACGACAACCCTGCGGATACCCCAATGTTTTTGCAGGGGACAAAGCACCATCACCATTTGAATGGTGGAGCAGTTAGGATTCGCGATGATGAAATCATCCTGCGTCAAAGCATCACCATTCACTTCCGGCACAACGAGTTTTTTGGAAGGATCCATCCGCCATGCGGAGGAGTTGTCAATGACCCGGCAACCTATTTCTGCAAAACGAGGAGCGAGCTTCAGAGATGGGCTGCCACCGGCTGAAAACATGGCCAGCTTTGGTTTTTGGGCGATTGCCTCATCGGCGGGGAGCACAGAATATTCTTTCCCGGCAAAGGTGACTTTGCTACCGGCAGAATGATCAGAAGCTACAGGAAGTAATTCAGAAACTGGAAAGTTTCGCTCTTCAAGGATGCGCAACATGGTGCTGCCTACCAACCCGGTTGCTCCTACTACGGCTACGCGCATGACGATGCTACTCTAATTTTTTTGAGCCAGCGAAATTACCATGACTGCACAGCAGTGCCGGATTTTTCAATATGAATTTTTCTGAACAAAGACGGCCCCCATCACACAGAACAGGCAGATGCAGCTATGCAGGTTGCTGTATATGGATGGCCTTGAAGACAGTCTCCAAAGTATCGCCCAACCGTGTGTTGCGCACTGAGATAAAATGCTTCTGCCCGGCTCGTTGTCCCATCTTCTGAAAAAGGGCTAAGTACTCTCCGGTAATATGCTCAATGTCTTCTGTGCTTAATACCTGACTGCGTTGCTTCACCAATTCGGCGGGCGCATACAGGAGCACATTCAGGTCGGGTTTGAGCAAAAAACGATGCCACCAATGCGTGAGTATGGAAGGCAGTTTCACCTTGCTGCTCTTCACTTCATCACAGGCATAATATTGATCGTAGAGCACCACATGCCCGCGCAGCACAAACCGAAACAAAATATGAAGCTGCACCAGCAGATCTTCGGCTGGGCGCAGCATTCTTTTGAAAAATGAAGGTGCTTCCTGCTGAGTCAATAATGCCCGGCTCTGTACAGCCAGCTTGCGGCTGCTTTGATTCAGTGAGCGAATGACAGCCATGCTTGGCCGATGAGGTAACACCACCACGGGCACTTGCAACTCCTGGCGAATTCTGTGTCGGGTCGCTTCGATTACGGTTCGTTGTCCGGCTTCATCCACACCGCTGAAGGTGATGACGAAGCCACGCACAGGCGCCAGACTGAGTATGAATTCAATCTTGTGTTGCAGCCCATGCATCAAACGCCTTATCCCTTTGCTTTCCATTGCCGGCCAGGCTGCATGTTCCCAATTTGAGACAGAACCGGATTCTGCATGGGGCATTTCAGTCACTTCCATTTTCTTACCCAGATGCTTTGCCCTTCTGAAGCGTTGGAAATTCATTTCCTCTTGATGAGGCAATCTTTTGATACCTGTCTCAATAAATTCTGCCTGAGCCAATACCTGATTCATCGTACCAAACACATGCCTGCCCTGCCACAGCCGGGTGATGCAGGAAATATGGATGGTGCCTCCACCACACAAAAACACACTGAATCGCCAGCCTTCGTCTATCCTATGAGCACGTACACGAAGCACGCCCCTGTGTCTTTTCAAAAATTTCCGCAAGGCAAAAGCGGATTGGGGAACAATGAGTAGTTCCAGACGTTCCGAAAGTGGGAGCATGGTGATGTCCGGGTCGGGAAGGCCGAGGGCAGCATATGATTGCTCATGCAGGAAGTGCATGATATCCTGTAGCACAATCTGACGATGATTCAGGATGCCTTCAAAATCCATCCAGAAGCCCAATGCCTCGCACCAGACTTGCAAAAGCTTTTTGCCACTTTCATCATTAGGGCTGTTGCCTTGTAGATTCCGGCTTATGGCGCAAAGCAGGTACTGCTGCTCTGCCTCTCCTGCATCTATATCATGTTGCAGGAAGAAGTCTTCCCATTGTGGTTCACTCAGCCTTTCATCTATTTCTTTCCGGATTTCAGCAAACGACTTTTCATCCAGAATGGTTCGGGAATAATAGACGAATTGAAACCAGTCGAACATTGCCGGCAGGTCTTCTTCGCTCATCCGCCAGCCTGTTACCAGCAGCTTTTTGCCCATAAGGCGCAGATGTCTCGGCGTAAAATCTCCATGTGCGCGCGACACCGGGACTGAAGCTTCTGGAGCCATACACTCGAAGAGCAATCGAATTTTCTGTTGCAGAATTTCCGACTTGTCGTGTGTCGGCTGAGCTTGTTGCCCAAGCAGCCAGTATTGTGTATCCCGATACCAGCCTGTTTGTCCCAGAGGCTTCGTCTTGAGTTCAGTCTTTAGCCATTCCTGCATCAGGCTATCTGGCAATTCGCTCAGTTGCAGGGGCACCATCAGCTCTTTCACATCCTGCATGTCTTCCTGAGTGAATGCATATCCTTTTTGGTCCAGAACACCAGGCACCAACATGCCATCCGGCAATGTTTGATGTAATGCTTTGCGCTCTTTGAAAATCCCTTTTGCAGCCTGAATGCTGAGCGAAAGTTTCGTTACGGCCGCCTTCCCGTCATTATCCCGATGCCAGGCCAGCATGCGGCGTTCGCGTCCCGGGCTGGCAATGAAAATGGCCCATTCAGGATAGTGATTCAACCTGCGCATGACCGCGTCTGATGCATAGAGTTTCAGGGGTTTCATGCCAGCAATGACGGGCTGATTCAAAGCTTCTGCCAGCCGGATGTGTCTTGCTTTTTTTCGCTCAGAGCGAGTGAGCATGGGCAGGAAACGCAGTAAGGGAGGCCTTTTAAATGAGGCTGGCCAGAGGGCACTCAGGCTCCCGTCCGAGTGGCGTAGGCAAAGGCAATTCAGTTCAATTTGTTGCGGCCCACGGGGATGCGGCGCGAAGCCGATATGCAGCAGTTCCAACCCTTTGTTGAGGATTCCGATATCCTGGATTAGTTGTAAATCTGACATGCTGTGGGTGCGTCTGTGTCGTCGTTTTTATCCAATCTAATTTTTGAAAGTGGCTGCTGATTTTTTGTCTCACCGCAATCCATTGGGCAGTGTGAGTGCGGTAGCTGCTGCTACTGGAGCTTCTTGCCTTCTGGGCCTGCCCCGCTTCACGAGATTCAGTGCATAAAGCATTTTGCGCAGCACATCGGCGATTTGGTCACCCTCGGATTTCCCTTTCGTGATATAATCAAAGGCGCCGCTTTTCATGGCATTAACAGCTACCTGCAGGTCCGATTGGCTGGACATCATCACCACATAGCATTGCGGTAGTATTCGTTTGATTTTCCGGGTCAGTTCAAGTCCATTCATTGGCTCCATGAGATAATCCACCAACACCAGGTCAGCAGTTGTTTGCTGGATGGTATCCAAGCAGCTTTGTCCATTGTCGAAGCTTTGCACGTTTTCGCAGCCTAATCTCGAAAGGCTTTGCTGATAAACGGCGCGTGAAAGTGGGTTGTCATCTACCACGAATGCTGTCAGGTCTTTAATTCTCTTCATAAGCTTAGTCCAAAGGCTATTATGTCCGTGGCCTCCTTTGCCAGCAGTGTGCCAGAATATTCCACTCGTAAACCTGATGCACTTAGACATTTAATAACAGCATATTGTTTCCGTGCTTTGGACGGGTTTTCCAAAATCGGGACGGGTTAAGTGTTCGTTATGCCTGCGGCAAATGCCCCGGAGGCCTGTCATTTCTTATTTTCTTGCAGGAGCATTTCAAGGAAGCAGCAGTCAAGTGGCATGGGTACTTTCCGCATTTTCATCATCGAAGACGACCCCTGGTATGGGGAAATTTTGGAGCACCATCTCTCAAAAAATGAAGAGCTCGAGCTGCATCGTTTTTCCTGCCTGAAAGATTGCTTTGCCCGGCTTGGCAGCAAGCCCGACCTCATCACACTCGATTTTTCACTGCCTGATGGTAGCGGTGATGCAGCGCTGAAACGCTTTCGTAAAGAACTGCCTCATGTGCCGGTCATCGTCATCTCTGCACAGCAGGAAGTGGCCATAGCTGTCGAATTGCTGAAACAAGGTGCTACCGACTATTTCGTCAAAGACGAACACACACATGAGTTGCTTTGGAACCTGGTGCATCGACTGAAAGCAGAGGCACGCTCCCATCCCGAAAAGGCAGATACCCCCGCTTTGTCTGCTGAAGATTTCAGTAAAGAAATCTGTGGTAACAGCCCAGCCATGAAAAAAGTTTTTCAGGTGATGCGTAAGGCTGCCCAGAGCCATATCAATGTTTCCATCAGCGGAGAAACAGGCACGGGTAAAGAAGTTGTGGCTCGGGCCATTCATCGCCATTCATCGCGTCGCGCCCGGCCAATGGTAGTAGTCAACATGGCGGCAATCCCCAAAGAGCTTATCGAAAGTGAACTATTTGGCCATGAAAAAGGAGCTTTCACTGGCGCAGCTTCTCGCAGAATCGGGCGCTTTGAAGAAGCTAATAAGGGCACTTTATTTCTGGATGAAATAGCCGAGCTGGACCTGAGTGTGCAAAGCAAATTGCTGCGTGTGTTGCAGGAGCGCGAACTGGTGCGCGTAGGTGGCAGCGAGAAGATTCCTTTGGATGTTCGCCTGATTGTAGCCACACATAAAAATCTATTGGAAGAAGTGCAGCGGGGCCGCTTTCGCGAAGACCTGTATTACCGTACTCTGGGGATGCCGATTGCCCTGCCTCCCTTGCGGGAACGAGCAGACGATACCCGCCTCTTAGCCCGCTATTTTCTTGCTCTTTTTTGTAAGCAAAACAAATCGCCGGAGCGATACTTCAACGAAGAAGCTCTTGAAAAATTGAGTGGATATTCTTTCCCGGGCAATGTGCGCGAACTCAAAGCACTCGTAGATCTCGCTGCTGTGATGTGTGATGAAATCGAAATTGGCGCAGCAGATATTCTCCTGCCAGAAGCTAAATCCCATGAGTTGCCAGGGCCTCATGGCAAGACGATGCGCGAATACACGACAGACATCATCCGATATTATTTGAGGCAGCACAACAACAACGTGCAAGCTGTTGCGAAGCGGTTGCAAATCGGGAAGTCAACCATCTATAAGATGATTCAGGAAAAAGAGCTGGTGATGGACCCGGAGCAGCCCAGCGAATGATTATGCTCGAAAGCCGAACAATACTGGTTGCTGACGATGCCCCTGTGATGCGCTTTGCAATGGTCGTTGTGTTGCAGGGGGCAGGTGCTTCTGTGATCGAAGCATCGAATGGAATTGAAGCACTCGAATATGCCCGCACCAAACACCCCGACCTGCTCCTACTCGATGTGCAGATGCCGGGTATGAGTGGCATTGAAGTGTGTGAAGCTCTCCGGGCAGAAGCTTTTGCAACTCCTATCCTGGCCCTGTGTAGTGCGGATGAAAACCTTCGGAATCGTTGTCTTGCTGCCGGGATGAATGCTGTGTTGCCCAAGCCTTGCTCCAAACAATTTTTATTGGAGCAAATACTGTTTTTTATCGGTTGTCAATCTCAAATTCAGCCGGCTTGGGAGCAGATCAGCTTTCCTTCATTCCGGGATTTTTGTGCGGGTGATGAGGCATTCATGCGCCGCTTGCTGGACATTGCCTCAAAGGTGTTACCAAAAACGGCTCAAGAAATCCGGGCTGCAATTGCAGCAGGAAATGTGCTACAGATTGGCGCGTTGGCACATCGTGTGCGCAGCAGCGTAGAAGGTTTAGGATTGACTCTATTGGCCGATTCGCTACGGGAAATAGAACGCCTTGCGCGGGTGGCTGGGCAAGAGCCAACGAATATCATTGTGCGGGCACAAAATGCAGCATACGGACTCGAAGAGGCAGCCCGGAGTGTAGTTATAGAGCGGTTCCGATTGCAGGCAACTAAGGCAGTGCGGGATTGAATTTTTTAGAAAAAATTGCCGGAGCGGCAGCACTCAGTCGTTTTCATTCAGCATCTGCCAAAGGGAATCTTTCAGCTCAGTGATGCCTTGATTGGCTACGGAAGAAATGAACAGATGGGGAATGCCCTCGGGCAAATGAGCGGTGATTTCTTCCTTCAATTCTTCATCCAGCATATCCGCTTTCGACACAGCAAGCAACATGCGTTTGTGTAGCAAGTCCGGATTGTATTCTTCCAGTTCTTTCATCAGGATGCGAAACTCTGCAGCGTGGTCGGCACTATCGGCGGGGATCAGAAAAAGCAAAACAGAGTTGCGCTCGATATGCCTCAGGAAGCGATGCCCCAGTCCCTTGCCTTCGGCTGCACCTTCGATGATGCCCGGGAGGTCTGCCATGGCGAATGACTTTTCATCTCGATAAGACACGATGCCAATCTGCGGTCGCAGGGTGGTGAATGCATAGTCGGCAATCTTAGGCCGTGCAGCGCTCATCACAGACAGCAGGGTGCTCTTGCCTGCATTGGGAAAGCCAACCAGCCCCACATCTGCCAGGATTTTCAACTCCAGATATTTCCAGCCTTCGGTGCCTTCTTCACCAGGCTGAGCATATTCTGGTGCTTGATTGGTGGCAGTAGCAAATCGGGCATTACCCAAGCCACCGCGCCCACCACGAATCCAGATAATTTCTTGCCCGTGTTCCAGCACTTCGGCCTCCACATCATCGCTTTCTTCATCCTTAGCAATTGTTCCCAATGGCACTTCGATAATCTGGTCTTCACCATCGCGTCCGGTCATGTTATTCTTCATGCCGTTCTGGCCATTTTCTGCAAGAATGTTTTTGTGATAACGAAGGTGAAGTAAAGTCCAGAGTTGGGCATTGCCCCGCAGGATCACATGCCCTCCGCGACCGCCATCGCCGCCATCCGGCCCGGCCATTGCCTTGAATTTGGTGCGTGCAAAATGTGCAGAACCGGCACCACCTTTACCGCTCTTGCAAAAGACACGGATGTAGTCAACAAAATTGGCTTTCTCCACGGGGCAAACTTATGGGCTGAGGAATAGAGGCGGTTTGAGATTCTGTTTTTGTGAAGCGGTCCGTGTCGTGGTGTGCAATCAGGCAGCCAACACCTGTGCAATCCAGGCGCCTACCCAGGCCATAGCGAGCATGTAGGAAAACTGCACGGCGGGCCATTTCCAGGTACCGGTTTCGCGCTTCACAATGGCTAATGTGCTCATGCATTGCATGGCGAAGACATAAAAAATCAGAAGTGATAAACCGGTTGCTAAGGTGTACACAGGGCTGCCATCATCACGCTGGGCCGCCTGCATTTTTTCGCGTAGTGGTGCTTCGTCTTGCGCGTCTGTGCCGACACTATAAATTGTCGCCATGGTGCCCACAAATACTTCGCGGGCAGCAAAAGATGTGATGAGTGCAATGCCAATCTTCCAATCGAAACCTAATGGACGAATGGCAGGCTCAATAGCATGTCCCAGCATTCCTGCAAAAGAAGCTTCGAGGCGTTCGGTAGCATGCTCACGGTCTAAGTGTTCTGTTTCTTGTGGATGTTCTGTTTTTAAAGTGGCAAAATGCGCATCAATGGCTTTCATTTTTGCCGGAGGCCCGAAGCTGGCAAGTGCCCAAAGGGCCAGCGAAATGATGATAATGACCTTACCCGCTTCCATGACGAAAATTCGGGCCTTCTCAATCATCGTGGTGCCAACGTTTTTCCAGCGGGGGGCACGATACACGGGCAATTCCATCAAAAAGAAACTGCGGTCTTTCACTTTGATGAAAAAAGACATCAGTTTACTCACCAGCAGGGCACCGATGAAGCCAAGCATATAAAGCCCCATGAACACTAATCCTTGCAGAGAAAAAATGCCGAGGAAGTAGTGGTTCGGAATGACTAAGGCTATCAGGATGGTATAGACCGGAAGCCGGGCCGAGCAGCTCATTAGTGGCGTCACCAGTATCGTGATGAGCCTTTCCTTTCTGTTTTGAATGGTGCGGGTCGCCATGATGGCGGGGACGGCACAGGCCATGCCGGAAATCAGCGGCATCACCGAGCGCCCGTTGAGGCCTACAGAGCGCATCAGCCGGTCGGTAAGGAATGAGATGCGGGCCATGTAGCCGGTGTCTTCGAGGATGGTGATGAATCCGAAGAGTAACATGATCTGAGGCACAAACACCGCAATGCCGGATATGCCGGCCAGCAAGCCATTCACCAGCAAGTCGCGCAGCCAGTTGTCGGGCATGAACGAACTCAGCCATTTCCCAGTCCAGGCAAAGCTTTGCTCCACCAGATCCATTGGATATTGCGCCAGCGTGAAAATGCATTGGAACAACAGGAACAGCACGACCAGCAAGATGATGTTGCCCCAAAGGGGATGCAGGAGCAACTTGTCCATTCGCTCACTGCGTAAGGTTTTGGCAATAGGGCTTTCCTCAGCCACACTTTGTGCCATTACACTTTGGATTCGGGCATAGCGTTGCACCACTTCTTCAGCCTGCACTTTCCGCTTTTGGAATTTTACCTCATCCAGAAGTGCGGATATCCGAATACGCTGAGCTGCAGACAGGAAGGGCATCTCGGCCCACTTGC
>CAYRJR010000075.1:0-12153 GCA_964424655.1 uncultured Chitinophagaceae bacterium | reverse complement strand
TCACCCAGTGAGTTAATTACATTACTAACAATACTGTCGCCCATTGGGCAGAATTGAGTAGTGAGTGTCATGGTAGCATGTATCTGTTTGGCGGGTTCGTCAAAATCTATTTGATAAATCAGTCCAAGGTCCACCACATTCAAACCTATTTCCGGGTCATACACATTGTAAAGTCCCGTTGTTGCCACAGCGCAGCGGATGTTGTCATTCGTGATGATGTTACTCATGATTTAGGTTTATGGGCAAGTGTGATGCCGACATTAGTTACATATAATCCTGCGGCCAGCACCAAGGCAGCAGCTCCAATAGATAATAGCCACTGGGCTTGCAAAAAGACGCCTGCAATAAATACGGCAAAGCCTATTAGATAAGTCTTCTTCATCAGCCCGAAAATGGATTCGTTGAACAACTCCTTAGGGGCTGGTGCGGCTGAGGCGTGGGCCTTGTTGTGATACACCTTGTTCCAGACGATGAAAGGCAGCGTTTTGAAAGTCATGCCCATGATAAGGGCGCTGAGCCAGCCGAAAAAAATACAGAAGCCATACACCAGCACCACCTCTGAAGGATGTTGTGCCGGTTGCCAGAACAAAATGCCAACGAGGGCTATCAGCGGCAACAGCATTTGGGCCACTGCAATCAGTGAGATGTTCATCTGTGCGTCCACTTGCTTACGGATTCGCACCTTGTAGGCTGCCCGGCAATACAGAGCAAACAGCAGAATAGCTGCCAGCGCCATAATTAATGACAACAAATACCAGGTCGAATTCATGTTCATCAGGCGAAGCAGAATGAAGCTAATCAGGCTGCCATTCACCAGGCAGAAAATGACCCAGAGCCTTTTTCGGTTGGTGTATTTCGAAATCAGAAACATAGGAATCAGCCGTGATGCCACACCAATTACCAGCAATAAAAACCAGCCAACCAGACCCATATGTGCATGTAGCGACAGATAGCTCACAGAGCCTTGTTTCAAGATGGGCTGTTGGAAATTAAAGACCAGCAACAGTCCGAAAAAAGTAGTGCTGAAAAGCCAGAGCGTAGCTGCCGCCATGTACCAGGCATGCACATCTCGCTGTTTACTATGTGCCACACTGCTGAGCATATTCGCAAGGAAGCAAATCACACCCAGATTAATCAGTACAGCACCCGTTTGAAGCGGCCAGCCTGTATTGAATTCATAAAAGCCGCAGACTAAAAGTGGAATACCCAATGTGCAGCAGATGAAACTAATCAATGCGAGGCCTTCGCTAGCCAGCTTCCCTTCGATGAGTACCGGCACTAATTGGTGTGAAGCGCCCATAATAATCATCGTGCACCAGCCCAGTGCCATCAGGTGCGTAATGCTAAGTGTACTCGGGAAAAAGTGATGTTGACTGGCCAGGTTAGTGTGAAACAACAGAAGTACACAGGCCGTCAAAAAGCTCAATGCTGCGTATATATAAAAAGGCAACACCACCTTATAGGAAGTGGTCTGTTGCATGCCGCCAAGGCCGCCTCCGCCTAACATCTATGCCTCCTCTTGTTTAAAAATGAGCAAATACACCTCGCCATCCGCCACTTGTTTAATCCTGAATTCAAAATGTCTTTCTTTCAGTTCGGTGAGCAGAAACACCGGAATTCGTTTGTGATGCACATACAGGGCTTTGCCTTCCGGCAAATGTTCCAGCGATTCCAGGATTGTCATCATCGGTTGTGGCATCTCCAGATGACGCACATCAATGGGCTGAAGTTTTCCCTCATAATAAGCCAGTAGCGCATCCCAGCCACTAGAGTCATCAGGTACTGCCACTAAATCCGGGGCAGTGACAGCAGCAGATTTTTTATAGAAATAAGTTTCTACCAAATCCGCTTTCATTGCATCCACATGCGCTTCATACCCTTGTCGTTCCAGCAACTTGATCAGTGGAACCGGCTCGAAGGTGTTGATGATTTGCAACACGTGACCAGCCTGCAATTGCTTCACCGTTTGTTGAATCAACGATAATGGATCCTGACCTTCCGAGAGCATGGATCGAACGTCCAGTACAATGAGTTGTTCCGGTTTCAGCTCCTTCAGGAAATCAGGCAAAGGATTTGATGCAGACTCTTTTTCAATATCCGGTTTGTCCATCCATTCAAATCCTAAGCCCGATAAAGCCCTGCCAAAATCTTCAGGCTTGCACCCACCAATTTTAGCTGCCATCGCAATGCTGGTGCGGCCCGCCATGAGTTTTCGTAATACGGGATTACGCAATTTTTTGAAATCCGGACTTAATGCCACAATAGCCTCCAGTGCCTCGGGGCTATGCTTCAGCAGCACCGCAATTTTGGTCTGTTCGCTAATGTTCATCAATAGAAATATTGATTAAATTTTTGAAGATCTTGATCGAGTTTTTGAGCAACCTGCCTGCTCTTAGCTACTTCACTTTGCTGGCTCAATGCGTGTATATCATCCATCACAGGTTCCAGCCAATAATGAAGTGCATCATGTTCCGGGCCAATCATCCGACATTCCTTCAGCAGCATATCCAGCTCTGTCTGCAATGCAGTTGCCTGCTCATGATAGGCTGAAAGCTCTGTAGAAATTCCAAAACTTCGGCTAAGCTCAATTAGGTTTTCGGCATGCATCCGGGTGCCTGCATCTGTTTTCCACTTTGCACCGTCATTCAGGCTCAGGATTTTTGACTCATGCCTATGTGATGCTTCATGGCTATCGGTTGGGATATCATGTTGGCAACTGAGCCATGTCGCTGCGAAGAATAGCATCAGAATTTGTCCGGTTCGCATGGCAGCGCACTGTTTTCGATTAGGAAATCATTTGATTCAGGCAGTGGTTGCCTTAGCTGCGGTAAGGCCAAAGTTGATTTTGCCAGCCTGGGCTAATACTACGCTGGCGCGGAAATCTTCGAGGATATCCAGCTCATGGGCCACATGAGCTTTTATCAATAGGCTGGTTCCGGCACTCAGGAATTCCTCACGACCGTCCGAAAATCGGATTTTGCCCTTGCCTTTCATGCCGATAAGAAATGCATCCGAAGTAGCCTCATGCAGCGGCATACGTTCGCCTTCTGACAGCGTTACTTCGAGCACTTTGTAGTGTGAGCCACTGTATGCTTCTTTCATGTCCATGACTAAAAGTTTTTCTGTTTTATGGTCGGATTATTTCTTGTTGAACTGGGAAACTATCCGAACCTAAATCGTCGGATGGCGGCCACTGCAGTCTCCCAGCGAAACCACAGCGGCCTGTCCATAACCGACACCAAAACACCAGCCTATGCGGCCAGCTTCTTTTCTACTTCCGCAGACTTGGGGAAGAGGATATTGTTCTCTAAATGAATATGCAGATGCAGGTCGTTCTCAAATTCCTGTAGCATCTGGAAGTAGAGCTTGTAACTCGTGCAGGCATCATCAGGAATAGCAAAATTGTTGCTCTGTTCGCGGATACTGTCGAAGGCCCGACCGACTTCATCATGCTCAGATTCCATCAGTTCAATCATCTTGGCCAGGCTTGTGCCGTTTTGTTCCAGAGGCTTCTGCTCCGCCTGTGCACGTACTATGGCCTTAACACGCGGGAATAACGTTTGCTCTTCCTTGGTGATATGCTCAGTAAGCTCTTCTGCAATCTCCTCAACATGGTGCAACATGGGTAGCAATTCAGGATGGCGACTGCCATGTACTCTGGCCACCTTCAGGGCGAAACCACGCAATTCGGGGAGGTATTTACGCACATAAGCGTGGTGCGTGTTGATGATGTAATCGGCTAGAAAATCCAGATTCCACTCATTGTACTGATTGTTGTTTGGCGCAAAGCTGCTTGAGTTTGCCTGCGATAATTCCTGCTCTACAATGGCTGCATCAATTCCTTTTTCTGCACAGACCTCGCGCACCGTTTTCTTTCCGCCGCAGCAAAAGTCAATGCCATATTTCTTAAACACCTCAGCCTTACGTAGGTCTTTGGCAGCAATCTGCCCAACAGTTTCGCTGCTGCCTGCTGCTTTCCTAGTTACCCGGATATCCCACCATTGCGGGCCTTGTTGCTCGTATTGCCAGGTAAAGACATCGCCACGTTCACTCTGCAATTGGTAATATACCGGCTTTGGATCATGGTCATTGTGAATGATGAGGCTCTCACCAGCTTTGAGCGTGTCAAATACTTTGAAAATGGTTGCGTGTTTCAGCCTGGGCTCGATGCTGGGGATGTTGATTAGAATAGCTCCATCACGCAACTCAGTTCCGGGAATGCCTTGTTCTTCTTTTGCAGAGGGCATTTCTTTTTTCGTAACCCGGATGTCCCACCATTGCGGGCCCTGCTCCAGATATTGCCAGGTAAAAATGTCTCCGTGCTGGTTGAGAAGCTGGTAATAAAGTGGCTTCGGGTCGTGGTCATTATGAATGATGAGGCTCTCTCCGGCTTCTAAGTTTTCAAAAGCCTGAAAAATAGTGGCGTGCTTGAGCCGGGGTTCTATGGATGGAACGTTGATGATGGTTTCCTGAGCTGTCTGCATGGTGCTTTATTTGGTTGAAAAGAATGGCCAAAACTACGCTACCATTTTTAATAAAAGTATTGAGGTACTTTTTTTCGACAATAATCTTGCTTTATGATGGCAAAGAGAAAATGAGTATGTGGCAATGCACAAATCACTTCTGAAAAAAGCTCCGAGACTTCTGAATTCTGAAAAAAATCAGGGCTATTTCAGCACTTCGCGAATGACGCTACCCACGCATCCATTAGGCATCTGAATCTTGAGCAATGCTGCCAATGTCGCTGCGATGTCAGTCATGTACATTTTGCGATAGCTGGCACCTGTTTGAATGCCCCATCCATACCAAAGCAGAGGAATATGGGTGTCATAAGGATTCCAGGTGCCATGCGTGGTGCCAGTAGGAGCATAGCCGGCATACCAGCCAGGCTTCAAAATAATCTGTATGGAGCCGCTGCGAGGCGCATAATATCCATTCACCACCATGGTCTGAATGGGCTCCGGAATTCGGGTTTGGTTGTTGTACTCCAGGTCGAGCGCGTTAGCTACTTCGGGGCGTTGTTGCAGCCAGGAAATTACTAGCGGATTCAGTTGCCAGCGCATTGAATCGTCTAATGATTTCAACGTTTCCGGATCATAAAAAACCTGATAGTTCTCCAGCGATTGCACCAGATCTTTTTTGCCGGTTTTTTCAAGCAAGTAAGCATTGAGTGCTGCTCGTATGTCGTGCACAGAGGCATTGCCGGCAGGCACCTGATGGTCTTCGAGGAAGAGGGAATTATGAGCGCCCCCATGGTCGGCTGTCAGGAAAAGTGTGTAGTTGCCCTTGCCCACCTGTTTGTCTAAAAATTGAAAGAAACGGGCCAGTTCATCATCAAGGCGGATGTACATATCCTCCACTTCCATCGCATTGGGGCCATACTGATGTCCGGCATAGTCGGTGGCGGAAAAGGAGACACAGAGCATATCGGTCTGACTGCCCTGCCCCAGTCTGTTGGCGCGAACACAAGCTTCTGCCATCTGCACCGTCAGCCAATTGCCGGCAGGCAGTTTGCGAATAGCATTGTATTTCTTAGCCCCCTTCCCCTGAAAAAATTCTGCCCGATGAGGAAAAACAGGAGCCGGTTCTTTACCAAAGCGACCTTCATATCGGGTGTTGTCTGCCGTGCTCTGATCATAACGTACAGGTGCATCCCGCAGCACCCAGTCCTGAGCCAGCAGGGAGTCGGGATAATGATGGGCATTGAAACTTTGCACCCACTCTGGCAATGCCTTTTCATAGTAGGTAGAGCTGCTGAAATTACCCGTGCTGTCATCAAACCAATAGGCTTGCCCGCTGTGGCCTGCGGGCAGTATGCTGCTGCGATCTTTTAACGCAATGCCGAATACGCGGGAACGGAAGTTAGTGGCAAGGCGGAGTTCATCACCCAGCGTTGTGCTGAGCAGATTACGTGGACTCATTTGCCCTTCGGAAACGCTTCCGCCAACGGGTTTCACTCTAGCATCTTCGGTACAGTAATGTTCTTTGCCTTGCTCTATCCATTCGTTGCTGACGATGCCATGTATGGCCGGTACTGAGCCTGTATAGATGCATGTATGGCCGGGTGCAGTGAAGCTGGGCAGATAATTTATCATGGTTTGCTCGCAGCGAAAACCATCCTTCATCAGGCGACGAAATCCCTCCTGCCCAAAATGGGCTTCGTAGCGATAGAGATAGTCCCAGCGCATTTGATCCACTACAATGCCGACCACCAATTTCGGACGGGCAGGTCCTTGTGCATTGGCCGCAAATACAGCAAGAATCAATAAGCTAAACAGGGATAGCTGCTTCATGAAAAATAGTAAAATGATATTGGAAAATCAGAGCCGCAACAATACAATGCAGGTAGCTATTCCTGCACCACTTCCCAGGTGATAACGCAACCGGCACGGCGCAGTGTCTCTGCTACGGAGCAGTATTTATCAATCGAAAGCTTGGCGGCGAATATTGCTTTCTCCTTGTCCACACCAGGAATAAAAAACTCGACGTGTACCAGCTTCCAGAGAGACGGAGTAACGTCTTTTTCGCGCTCGCCACTAACTCGGATACGCAGCCCGCTGAGGTTCTGTCGTTGTTTCGTCAGGATGCTGATGATGTCAATGCCACTACAGCCGCCTAGTGCCATGAGCAAACTCTGCATGGGGCTGACGCCGAAGCCCTGGCCGCCGTGCCCTGCGGTACTGTCCATGTGCATGGCGAGGCCAGCTTCATCGCGGGCTTCAAAAGCATATTCGGGTTTCACCCAGTTGATGGTTACGCTTGGCATGGTATGTTGTTTTGAGGATGGTTATTGGAAGCAGTGAATATGGGCTGATGTATTATGCTGCGGGAAAAGCTAAACAGACTGACGAACCCCTCAGTGTGCGACGCAACGGATGCTTCATCGGGCTGCAAAAGCTGACTCAAAAATCTTCTAAAAACTGCTTATTCTGAAACTAAAAAAAGCCGGCTCTTTTTCAGAACCGGCTATTGAATGGAAGTTAATGAGCTTACTGTTTCAGCATCTGCCTGGAGAAGACGCTGCCCGGGCGCACAACTTGGAGGATGTAGGAGCCAGGAGCATAGTCATTCCGGCTGTGCAGCTCGAGGCTGTGTGTGCCGGCATCGAGGCGGGCATCGGACGAATAGACGGTCTTGCCGGTGATGTCGTAGATGCGGATGTGTACCTGCTCGGGATTATTCAGGTTCCAGTGCAGCACGGGCGCATCGCGGAATGGGTTAGCGCCGGTCCAGAGGGCATTTTCGGCAAGCTGTACGCTGCCGGTGCTGAGGGCATCTGCACCATTGGTGAGGAAATAGTGGCCAAAGCCGTAGAAGGTGCCGCGGAAGGCGGTCCAGTTTTGTCCGAAGATGAAGTTGGTCACCTTTTGGAAGTCGGTGTTGGAAGTATTCATACCGGCGTAATTGCTGGCTGTGGTATGGCAGAGATAGATATCATCCAGGCTGACACCGCCCAGTTCATCATTGTTGAAATAAAAGAGGGCATCAAAGGTGTCCAGGCTGGCCGATGGGGCGGCGCTGCTGAGTTCGAATTCCTTCAATGAACGGTATTTGCCACTGGGAGTAAGCTGGAAGCCATTGCCACTGGCAACCACACTGGCGGTGACGCAACCCATATCGTGATAAGAACCTACAATGGTGGCGATGATTTCGTTGTTGGGTTGTGTATAGAAATAAACGGCATTGCCAGCGGCCACATTCCAGGAGCGATTATCTCCGGTGTGTGTTGCGATGTCTGTTGGCGGAATGTTTTGTGTGAAGCGAACGACGGGACGGTCGTAGGAAATATTGCTGGGTGTCAGTGAGAGGCTGCAACCATTGGAAAGCCCCCAGGCTGTAGCGGCAGAGGAGCCGTTGGCAGTTGCATTCACGATATCGGTACTGCCGATGGTGCCTGTGTTGGTGAAGCAGACTTGCACGACAATGTTTGAAGTACCATCCCAAATGAATGGGGTGCTGAAGGGGATGGTTGTCCAACCTGATTTAGTGGTGTAGTTGCCACTATACACGGTTGTGAAGCCAGCATCATTGAGGAAGGCATTGCTGAAGCTGGTCTGATTAGTGAGGCCCATCTTCACGGTATATCCTGTGAAAGGTTGTGTGCTTCCTTTTTGTGTGATGAAATAGGATAGTTCTGTAATAGGTGCTCCTGCGCGCAGGCTGCCAGCAGCCAATTCAGATGCGGTATAGATGTATTGTCCACGGCCCGCAACACGTGAGCTCATGAAGGGTGAACTCTCATCTGCTGTGCTGGAAATACCGCCGATTGCATGGTACTCAGAGGTGCCCAGTTGGGGTGTGCGGTCATCATTGATCAAGGTGACCCGAATGGTATCCATCACGCTAGCCTGCGTGAGTGTACTGCCATTGGCGCTAAGGGCCAGAGCCAGATCCACATATTTATTGCCAGCCTGATAGCCGTTGTCATAAACTTTCAGGTTCACTGTTTGTGCTGCAGTAGCGCCGGAACCGAAGTTGAGTGTAGTGGTCGTAAAGTCATAGTCAACGCCGGCTACTGCAGTTCCACCGACGGCAGTAACAGTAACTGTTGCTGTGCCACCGGTAGGAGCCGGGCCGCTGAGGACTACAGGAACTGTGACGACATGATTGGCAGTACACCCGTTGGCATTGGCATTTTCATCTACAGACATGCCAGTAGCTGCGAAAGAAACTTCAGGCTTACAAGCAGTGTAATTAGAACCTACACCAACTGCGTACCAAGCCCGGGTAACAGCTTCCAGTTCTGGTGAGCAGGTACCATAAAGCGTCGTTGCAGCAGCGATAGAAGCAGCGCGTGCACTGGCATAGTTGGATGTAGAATTCAGAGAAAGTTCCGTAGCGTAAGCAATGGCGCCCGACTTGACAGTGCCAATGCCGGCTACCTGATAATTGTTGCCAATATCGTTGGTGCCTTTGCCACCCTGTGTGAGGAGATAAAACCAATAGTTGAGAACTCCGCTGGTGGTGTGCACGCCGCAGTGGTCGTTTTGGTTATCACATCCTGAGCCGGTGTAAATCCAATTCTGGCCTAAGTACGTATTGGGTTGGCCGTAGCTTTTAGGATTACTCATATCGCGGAGCGTATGCCCAAGTTCTTCACCGATAAGCCACATGTTTTTGGGGACAGCATCATGCTCGTGAGGATTGCCATAGTTTTCAATTAAAGCACCCCAGATGTCTGAGAAGCCTTCATTCATACCGCCCGACTCGCCCTGATAAACCAGGCCTGCTGTGCTTTGACATACTCCATGGCCGATTTCGTGACCACAGATATCCAGAGTAGTGAAAGCACCATAGCCGCCACCGCCATCACCATACACCATCGCCGATCCATTCCACATGGCATTCAGGTAATTGACACCATAGTGAACGAAGCTGTACAGCGCACCATTGTTGCCATCCCAGCTATTGCGGCTGTGCAGGTTTTTCCAGTAGTCATACACCTTTTCAGCACCCCAGTGTGCATCCACTGCAGGGTCCTGGCGGAAGAAAGTCATATAGCTGGTATCATCGCGGCGGACTGATGGATTGGTCAGCATTTGATAACCGGAAGGCGTACTATTCATCACATCGTAAGTGAAGATGCCATTGCCTCTGGTACTGTCGTGAAGCACATATTTCCCGTTCAGGAATCCACCCTGCATACTAACCGTATCGCTATAGAGTGATTTCCCGGTTACGGCCACATGTTTCATGATAGCATCACGCAGGAGGATGTTTCCATTATGCGCATCCACATACACCATATCGCGGCTCATAGGCTCGGTGGCATACACATCAAAGGCATAAGCCAAACGAGGTTTACCATCGGGTGCGCCGCTGCTGAAATCCGATACAAATACCAGCTCGCCTTTAGGTTTTGCTTCTTTCGGGTCAGCCTGCCAGGCATATTGGCTGGCGCCTGTGGACTGAAGTGCTTTGTTGAGGGCCTGGTCTTCACTCAGGGTTGGCGTGATGCTCGTAGAAGCATCCAGGCGAAAGAATTTGCCGAAGGCATAAGCAGCCACACCATCTTTAGATGCCAGCACATAGCTGCCATGAGCCACATGGATACCTTTGAAATATTGATTGAAGCGCTGGATTTCGAGGCCGTTTCCAGGCTTTTCATCAAAGGCTGGCCGCAAGTCATCAATGCCGGGACGCAAGTCAAGGCGTTTGCTGAGGATGCTCGCAGCATCGCTCGCCCGGAGGCCTTCCGAAGGAGAAAACATCACCCAGGTAGAGTTGGCTTCTTGTGCGCCTGGATTGGCATGGGCGGCTATTGTGCCCAAGCCGAATGCCACAAAGCAGGCAATAGAAAGTGAACGCACCAAAAGGGAGCGGGACTTTTTCATAAACAAAGGCAGAGGAAGATTTTTTTAAAAGGAGCCGCAAGTTACTCCTACAAAAAACGGTACGGGACACGCAAACCATTATCTAACAAAATGGCAACTATTTTAATCGGTAAGCAATGGGGAATGTGCGGAAAACAGACAGGCACATGGCAATCTGCCTGACGAATTCAAGGCTGCGATTACTTCCCATCGAAGCTTGCTCCAAAGCCATGTTCAAACCCGCATCTTCGTGAGGGCATTTTTTTTGAAACCATTTTTTCTATGAAAATTTCTTTCCACGGTGCTGCTCGTACAGTCACCGGTTCCAAGCATATCATCCACCTCAATGATGGCCGGAATATTCTGCTGGATTGTGGCATGTTTCAAGGCATGGGCAAGGAGACGATGGAGCTGAACCGCAACTGGGGCTTCAATCCTCAATCCCTGAACTACGTAATCATTTCGCATGCGCATATTGACCACACTGGCCTACTGCCCCGCCTGGTGAAAGATGGCTTCAAGGGCCAGATTTATTGTACAAAAGCAACTGCTGACCTGATGCAAATTCTCCTGGAAGATTCGGCGCATATTCAGGAGGCTGATGTGCGATACGTCAATAAGCAACGTCAGAAAAGCGGACGGGAAAATCTGGAGGAACCGCTCTATACCGTGGAGGATATCGGGCAGGTCTTTCAGCAAATAATAGAAGTGGATTACGATAAGATAATCCGAGTGGATCATGGGATTGAACTCTGCTATACCGATTGCGGACATATCCTCGGCAGTGCCGCAGTGAATCTGAATCTGGAAGAAAATGGTAAGACGACACGCCTCACTTTCTCCGGTGATGTAGGTCGGTACCGCGACATCATCCTGCGCTCTCCCCAAACTTTTCCGCAGGTAGATTTCATCATCATGGAATCTACTTATGGCGACAAGCTTCACCCGCCCGTTTCCGAATCGCAGGATTTGCTCCTGGCGCAGATAGAGCAGGTCTGCCTGCGGCAAAAAGGGAAACTGATTATTCCGGCATTCAGCATCGGTCGCAGCCAGGAAATTTTGTTTCTGCTGAATCGCCTCGAGTTGGAACACCGATTGCCCAAGCTGCCTTACTATGTGGACAGTCCACTCACTGCGAAGGCCACAACCGTTATGCGCGAGCATCCGGAATGTTTCAACAAATCGGTACAGGAACTGCTGCACCGTGATGATGATGTATTTGGCTTTCAGGGCCTGAAATTCATCAGTGATGTAAACGATTCCATTGCACTCAACGATTCCCCAAACCCCTGTGTGATTATCTCTGCCTCCGGAATGGCTGAGGCAGGAAGGGTGAAGCACCATATAGCCCACGCCGTCAGCGATGAACGGAATGGGATATTATTTACCGGCTATTGCGAGCCACAGTCGCTGGGGGCACGCCTGCAACAAGGCCGTGATGAAGTCGGAATCTTTGGGCGCTCCTATCCGGTGCGGGCTTCTGTGTCGGCGATGACCAGCCTCAGTGCCCACGGCGATTATGAAGACCTGAGCCAATGGCTGGCTTGCCAGAACCCCAAACAGGTGCAGCAATTATTCCTGGTGCATGGCGAATATGAAGTGCAGCTCAATTTTGCAGAGCGACTACGCCGTAAAGGCTTCTCGGAAGTGCATATTCCAGCCATGCACGAAACGGTAGGACTGGGCTGATATTTTATTTCAAAAAAAAGTGGCAGGCCGCAGCCTGCCACTTGGATTGCATTTCAGAAGCGGAGAGGGAGGGATTCGAACCCCCGGTGCAGTTGCCCACACACCGCATTTCGAGTGCGGCCCATTCGACCTCTCTCGCACCTCTCCTGCT
>CAYRJR010000074.1:0-12279 GCA_964424655.1 uncultured Chitinophagaceae bacterium | reverse complement strand
AAAAAATATTGCCGGACTGGAAATAGCGGTGCAGGCGGTGAGGAGGGAGGTGGAGGATTAATACAGCCTATTTCAGATGGCTTAAAATATTCACTTGGCAGGCCTGCATTTCTAAATCATTCAAATGAAGTTTGGGTCTCGTGAAATTCAAGTCATCGGCGCTATTGATTGGGATAAGATGCATGTGGGCGTGGGGCACATCCAAACCAATAATTTCAGCACCACAACGAGCGCAAGGGAAGGCACGTTCAATGGCTTTTGCAATAGGCTGTGCGAAGACAATCCATTTTCCCAACAAATCAGCAGGCAGATCGAAAGCGTTATCAATTACCTGTTTAGGCACAACGAGGGTATGCCCTTTTGCCATTGGAGCAATATCTAAAAAGGCAAAAAACAATTCGTCTTCTGCGATTTTCCAGCAAGGAATTTCTCCCTGAATGATGCGTGAGAAAATGCTCGGCATAAGACTAAACGGAAATTTTTTCAATCTTAAAATGAAGGATTCCGCCGGGCGTTTGAATCTCAGCAATTTCGCCTTTTGCGCGGCCCAAAAGTCCTTTGCCAATTGGCGAAGTGACTGAAATCTTGCCTGCTTTCAAATCTGCTTCCGTCTCTGATACAAGCTGATATTCCAGGCTTTTTTTGGTTTTCATGTTTAGCATTTTCACCTTGGAAAGGATAGAGACCTTGCTGGTGTCAATATCTTTTGCTTCGATGACTCTTGCATTGGCGATGGCAGTTTCGAGAACGGAAATACGAGCCTCATGATGCCCCTGAGCTTCTTTGGCCGCATCATATTCAGCATTCTCTTTCAGGTCACCTTTTTCGCGGGCATCTGCAATCTGACGAGCAATTTCTGCACGACCTACCGTTCTGAGTTGAGCAAGCTCTTCTTTTAATTGGTCCAGTGTTTCCTGGCTCACGTAATTGATGGACATGAGATGAAACTTTTGGGATTAGTGGAAAGATGAAAAAAATACAACGCTCCTGCCGTTGCAGAAGCGTTGTTAGCAAATATAAATGTTGGCTTCTTAAGACCCGAATCTCTTACTGGGCAGCGTCTGTGGCTTTGCCTGATTTGGGTAGCATAAAGCGAAGAGATACCACGTGAACACCATTATCAGGATGGTGCGTAGGGCGGAATGAATAATCAATAGCTACCCTAGGGCCATCGGCCCCAAGGCGGGTCATTACAGAAGCGCCTGCTGAAAAACCTGTGTAGAAAGTGGTAGAGTTTTGATCATCTGAAATGTCCTTCTCATAGCGATACCCTGCACGGAGCATGACCATTTCGCGGAAGCTATATTCCAAGCCAGCATGGATGTAATCATTGTTGAAGGAATTGGATGTGAAACCAAGCATAGCGGTGAGGCGTTGCTTCGGCTTATCATCTGCCTTGGCCAGGTGTTTTCCGTCTAAATAGAAATCGTATGCTGCGCCAATGTTGAGGTAGGTAGGCATTTCAAAACGCTCACTGGGTGTCTGGCGGCTGATTTCATAAGTAGCGTCTGGAGATTCACTATCGAATGAAAAGCCTGGGCCCGAAAATTTCATGTTGGTGCCGATGTTGCGCAACGTAACGCCAAAGTGGAAATTATCCTGAAGACCGGTGACATACTGTACACCTGCCTCAAAAGCGGCTCCCATAGCTCCGACGTTAGTGATTTTTTCGCTCACAAAAGTGGCTGCAACACCTGCGTGAATGCTGTGCGAAAATTCTTTGGCATAGCCAATCTCTACATTGAAGAAGGAAGGTTTGTAAGTACCGATTTCACCGCCATAAGGGTGGTTATAATCCGTGACTTGAATCTCACCAAAATTGAGTGCCTGCATATTGAGACCTACCACGCCAGCATCACCCAGATTGACGCCGATAGCAGCATCAATGACGCTGATTCCGGAGCCTTTCAGGTATGTGGTGTGTGAGACGCCAATATCAAATTTGTCAGTGAAAGCCAGGCCGGCAATATTGCCCTTCATGGCCTCAATGCCGGTAACGCACGCGGTATTTGCACCAAAGACACCCGTGCTTACGGCCCAAGGGTTAATCAACAACTCGGGAGCGCCGGCTTGACCGCTACGGTCTTTGTTACCTGCAAAAGCAGGCAGGCTGAGTGCAGCAAATGCTGTTGCGGTCAGTACCTTCTTGGCTATTGTTGGGATCATTTGCAAAAAAGATTCTTGGTGGAAAGGATATGTCCGTCGGGAACTTATTCCCGACGGACAAAAATTTAAGATTAGAACGAGGTAAGGTCGACAGGGCGCATGGCACCGAACCAGCGGAGAATCGTTTCTCCGATGCCTTCCGCCTGAACATGGATTAGATACATGCCGCTAGCAATAGGGAGATTTTTCTGATTGCGGGTATCCCAGTCAATGAAGGATTGGTTTGGATTATCCTTTGTCAGTGTGCGAATCAGGGTACCATCTGTTGAGTAGATACGAATTGTAGCAGTCTTAGGAAGGTTGACGATACGTACTCGGGTATCCAGGCGGCTATTCTCGTAACCGTCATAGCCATAATAAGGATTCGGTGTGATGGCTATCTTATCAAGCAAGGACTGTTTGTCGTTGTAATAAGGATTCGAAGCATCAGTCAATGGCGTTGGGCCCATACCCTTGGTAGAGAAAGTATAAAGCGGGAAGCCATTGTTTTGACCAGGAGTAGCACCAAAAGCAACGTAGCGCCCATAAGGCTTGGTAACGCGGATACGTACACGGGTTTCTGTTGGGATAAGGTTCTGGCTGAGTGGAAGCATAGTATTGGTCAGCGGAACTGACATCCAACGGAACTGACGATAGAGCGGTACGAAATACTTAGATGGGTCAAAGGAACTGATGAATTCAGCATCCTGGTCATAGCGGCTTGCAAGGGTGTAGATATAATGCTTCCCTCCGAAAATGACACCACCGGTAACATCAGTAACCCGGTTGGTAGGATTCCAGATCATATCATCACCATTATCGCTTTTCAGATAAGAATCTTCACCAAACACGATATTGACGCGCTCACCAGTTTCTTCATTAATAGCATATCCTGGGAACCAAGAGAAACCGGTGTCTTTAGGATCAGAGCTATAAACCGGGTAGCCGTTAGCATCAACTTCCTTATTCCAGGAACGGTGACTGCGGGGATAGAATTTCCGGGCATGACCTTCTGAAAGGTTCGGATCGTCTTGCATTTCGAGTACAACGCAACGGGTCCATTTACTCTTATCACTGGTGAATACAACATCCACACTATTGAGTGTCGTTAAAGAGCCTTGCATTGTGGGATTGACAACACCAAAACCACAGTTGCCATTGGATTCAACGGCACCGAGCATTACTGGAGCCCAGGTTCGCTGGTTTTGGGTAGAGCCAGGAATCAGGTTCTCGTAAACCTGCTGTTCATCTGGATTGGCAGAAGGAGCATTTACGTCTCCATAATTACAAGTCGCTGTTTTGGGTTGTTCCAAAGTACCAGAACGAATCCAGTTTGTAACAACTTCGCCTTCACCATCCCGTACGCCAGAGAGCCACAGATTGTTAGGATCTGCGAAGCTGATGTCGGAAGAAATAAGTCCATTATTCAGTGCATGGACATCCGCCGGACGTGCGGTCTGACGCAAGCTTACTGAGAAACCATATTTCTCCAGAATTTGCTCATTTTCATTGACGAAAGTGCGCTCGCTGAAAATGGTATCAGTTGGGTTTTGGCTACCAATTAAGAACCAGCGACCACCGGAGTCTATACCTACTGTAGAGTCAATATTGCTGGCTCCCTGGATGAATAGCTGCCAGGTCGCTTCCTTCAAAGAATCAGGGTTAATAACCTTAACAGAAATAGGTCCTTCGCCGGGGCGATAAACGGGCTCTTGGGCTTGGTAGTTGGGGCCTGCAAGAGCTTGTGCTTCTGTTGCATCATCAAATGCAGTTGCCAAACCACCATTTCCAATTCCCTCAATCCGCTTAATAATTACACCCTGTCCAAAGTCAGCATTGATCACAGTACCCATGTTACCATTTGCCGGATTAGGCATTGCACTAACCACTGGGATTACACGGCCACCTGCTGCGTGTGAGCTTTCGAGGTAGGGCGTTTGCTGGGCTGTATCAGCTGAAGCGTAGCTAAAGTCCTTATAGTTGTTGTAAGCAAAAGCGATGGCGACAAAATAGTAGGTACGGTAGTTGACAAAATTCTTGTCCTGGCCGGTAGCAAACGCATCCTGATTCAACATAAACGAATGCTGTATCCCGCTATCCTTAGCAAACACTTTCACTTGTGCATCGAAATTGCCTTGCTTCACATCGGGGTTAGAGACATAGTTCACGATGTTTCCTTTCACACCGTTGCGGATGTCTGTTTCAAATACTTCGCGTGCAACCGTTGGATCTACTTCACCATTTTCACCAAAAATGCTAGCAACAGAAACGTTGGCATTTAGAAGTTGGAAGACGCGGTAACCTTCAAACTTATAGAGTGAGTCTCCATTCTTTGCCAAGCGGCGGGTGCGTGGCGTGGAGACACGGTATTTGGCAGAATCAGAATAACCGTATTGTTCCTGGAAGTTGGTGCTATTGGGATCATTAACGAGGTAGAATACGAGCTTACGATCCATCTCACGAACCACCAGCCGGGGTGCTTCTGGCCCTTCAATGGTACGGAAGTGGTTATCAAATAAGTCCTGAATCATGTCATCCGCGGCACGAATCCTGGAGAAACTTGTATTGGGGCAACCTCCTACATTGGGTACCCAGCAAGCACCAATGATAATATCGTTGGTGATGCCACCAGATTCAAGACGGAAGGGGCCTGAAGAGTGCACAAAACGACGGTCGCCAGGGAGTGTACCACATTGGCACTCTGACCAATCACCCTTACGATCAGGATTACCGGGCCATACATAATTGATTTCAGGACCGGCATTATAGCAGGTAGAGTTGGGGCAAGAAGCCTGGTCATTCTTTAGGTGTTGTCCTGAACGGCTATAACCAGTCATGATTCGGTACATTTCAAGACCGTTGTTCGGGTCACCTAATGGTCCACCACCATTGTTAAAATAGTTGAACACAGTCATGCCCAAGGTATCCTCATTAAAATATTGGCCGGGGCCCTTGAAAGGAGCTGGGTGAAGTACATGTCCGGGAAATTGTTCTTGCAAAGCGGAAACAGTGCCATAAGTACGTTTCTTGGGACCAATAAAGAAGTCCACACCAATCATTGGGACTTCAGAACCATAGTCTGTAGGCGCCCCGTTACCATCAACACTTTTACCATTATAGAGGATACCCAGTGAACGGGAAGTATCGCAACCGATATAGTCATCAAAAGCATAACCCAAGTCGGCATCTGTCCAGGTCGCCATGTATGTATCGTTTAGATTCAGGACACCGCGGTTGATGAGTTTATAGAAAATGAAGGTTGCATCATTCAAAAAGTCTTTAGAAGAAAAGGCAAAAGCACTGGTCTGAACTTCCATTCCGATGGAAACCGATTCAGACTGTAGTTTCACGTTACCCATATCATTGAACACCCACCAGATGTATTGGTCACCGAGGATGTCCGGATAATCGCCTTCTTCAGGCTGATAACCCGGCTTGCCATTTACGTCCACAAATGGTGCGTAATTGCGGCCATATGCTATATAGTTGGAATCCGTCAATTGTGGAAGTGCCAGCCCACTGGTACCTAAGGCTTTGGAGTTTCCGGTAGCAGGCCACTGAACAATAGATTGGTATTTTTCATCCAAACCTGCAGTCCATCCGGTTTCGCCCATGTGTTGCTTTTGCAAATCGCGGAATTCGATAAGCGTGGCACGATCTACTTTCCAAAACTTATCCCAGTCCGAGCAGATAGTCTGATCAGGCGCTGAGTTGACGCCAAAACGGTCCACCTGAGTGGGGCCAGGCCAATAGTCATTACCCTTATTCCGGTATAGCTGACCAGCAACTTTCAGTATGTTTTGCTCATCATGTCCGCCTACCCATATAGAGCCGGCAAACAACGAACTCTTACCACTACCCTTAGGCACCTCATATCTGGCCGTACCGGTACCCCGATCCCACCACATATCGCCGCCTGTCATCAGGCGGGAACGAACATTGTTGATGTCCAAGTCTATGGTAGCAGTCGCAGGATTACATGCCGCAGCAGTAGTCTTGAGCGTCGTTAATACTTTTCGTTCTCCCTTGGCCATGCCAATCGTCGGCAATGCCTGGCTGAGCTGAGCCGTAGTGGTCAGACCTATGGCAAGCGCTGCCGACAACAGCGTCTTCGAAGTCGTATTCATGGGTACTTAAGTTGAAAGATTGGGATTGTCGTTAAAAGATCAGCTTCAAGCCTACAATAATGGTTCTTGGAGGGCCGATGAGGCCCGGGTTTCTCTGGGCAATCTGATAGTAATTATAGAATGCGGCCTGATCTTCCTGAGTAATCATGGTAGATTGACCTATTGCTGAAGTCAGGAAGCCTGCATCGTCTGCACGTCCGGTATAGCCATATACACCACGGATATCACGAGTGTTCAGCAAATTCCGGGCATATGCATACACGTTTAATTTCAGGCGGCTCGGGCTGGCAGATTCACCTTCCTTCGGTTTGTGGAAACGCAGTGGGAAGGTCTTGTCAATGTTCATGTCAATGTTGTAATGACCTGGCAGACGAGAACCATTGATGGTGCCTTCAATTACGCTGGAATTCGCTGCACCACTTTGAATGTTTTGTGGGTTAGCATATTTGGTGTAAGGTTCGCCGCTTCTTGCTGTGAAGATGAATTGGATACCCGCATCTTGCAGGGGATGGATGCCGCCAATCATGGGGCCTTTCTTATCGCCGATGAAGCGATAGTCAATCTGCGCATTGATGTTGTGGCGGGAGTCCCATGGCATGGGATACTGCATCCTCATGTTGGGCAAACCGGCAGCGATAAACTGTTGTAACGCGCCATTTGAAGACGTACTGCTGGCACCCGTACCCTCAGCAAATGAGAGCGTGTAGTTGATGTTCAAACTGAGGTTTCCTAAACGACGTAATTCATATGCCAGTGAGATGCCCTTATACGTTGAGAAGTCTCTATTGCCGTAGGTATAGTAGGTAATTGGATAAGCATAGAGATAGGGGCGTGTCTGAATCTGGTCTTTACGTTCTTTATAAAAGCCCGAAATAGTAATTCCGGAGCGCTCGGTCAGGCGCTGTTGGAAGCCTACCTCATAATCAATCATCCGCTCCGGCTTCAGGTTGCTGTTACCATAAATGGCAGTCGGATTCTGATCCATGAAGAAATAATCGGTCTGCACACCATAAGCTTCGCCGCTGGAAGGGCGCTGATACAATACATCATAGTGTGCATAAAACAGTGCGTTTTCATTCAACGGGAACGAGAAGTTGATGCGGGGCATCACATTCACCTGAGGCTTGTAATCTGTAAAGCTGTTGTCCGGATTAAAAGTCGAATCCTTAATGTTAGTCAGTGCATGTGTTGTCGGGTCAAGTTGCAGGAATGGCTCAAGCGCGTCACTATTAGTGCCTGTTTTCAACACCTGAGGATCTTGCACCTCACGACCGGATGCATCATACCACGTGTCACCATCGCGGTAGCCAATGATGCGGGGGAATTGATTGCTGATCGAATTGCTACCCACATACACCACATAATCGCTACCAATATTATCCGGATGGTTGATTGGGTTACCGTTTTGGTCAGTCTGATAACTGCTAACTGTACGTTCTGGATAGAGTGAATAAGGGTCGCGAAGCACCTTGGTATTGTTATCGAATCGCTCTACACGAACACCCAGTGTAATCCTGAAATCCTTGTACGTGATATAATCGGACAGGTAACCGGCAATATAGTTGGGACGATATGCACCAATTGGGCGGGTAAAGTATCCTTCCCCATCTTTTGCTGTCCAGAAATCATTAAAATTGGTATTGCCCGTAACTAGCTTGCCATCGTAGGTATAGCCCTGATAGCTGATCAGAGAACCCTGTCCATTTTTCAGCAGGTCATCGGCAGAGAACATACTGAGCGAGTAGAAGGAAGGATCATAGTGGTCCGTATTGATGTAATCCCAATAATTACTAATCAAGCCTTCTCCATAAAGTTTGTCACGCAAATGCTTGTCGAAAGCGCTGAAGGCTGAACTATCCACCTTGCGTTGATAGAAAATAGTATCGGTAGGATTTGGGTTGAAAACGCCAGCCCGAACCTGTGCCAGAGAGAAGGTATCCCCGTTTTTCACCCACATTGGGTTAGTACCTACTTCTTGCCCCACGACACGATTCGTCAATTGGCGCATCAGGCCCCAAATTCCACCGCCTGAACTGGCAGCAGTAGCGCCGGCAACCGAGTAAGAACGCTCGTTGCGCTGCTGATAGTAAAGACCAAATTCGATAGAATGGGTAGTCTTACGATGTTTCAAGTCAAAGGAGGCATCAATACCGATAGAAACCTGATCATTATTGACTTTGCTCCAACCACCACTGGCAGCACCTAAGTTGCTAAACAAGTTGTAAACACTGGGCGGTAAATCTCCATTACGTAAGCCCCTTACCGCCTGAATCGTGGTTTGATCCGGTGGCAACATGCCTTCTGTCTGACTGGCAAAGAATGAGTAAGCATCCCTTGTATAATTTGCCAATACCGGATTTTGACTGCCCGGTGTAAAGACCACCCCATTGGGTTGATATCCAATCAAACGCACGCCATAAATTCCTGATTCAGCATCAGGACTACCAGGAACATATAATGGTTGATACAGCTCATCAAATTTGCCGACATAACCATACTCAAAAGTATTATGCTGCTTGTCGGGATCCTGGGTGGTGCTGTAATCTTTTGAATAGTCGGCCTGAACTGTGTAGAAGGCATTCGTGATGACGTTATCCTTCAATTGCTCTGCATTTTGCTTCGAACCAAACTTCTGTGTGAAACGAATGTATCCGCGACCGGTTTGCGCGCGCGTCTCGCCAAAATTATCTGGTGCAAAAAGAGATAGTCCACGAGAGAAATTATTACCCTTATTGGCAAAATAGCTGGCGCCCACACGAACACTCATGTTTTCATTCAAATTGAAATCCAACTTGCCACTGAGTTGTCCCCGATAAAAATCAGAGTTTACGTGGCGCTTTTCGTTGTGGAATGAGGAGTCATGCACATAGTTGGTCGCATAATCAGTTCGGGTAACGCCATTCTCCTGCACCACAACCAGAGGATGGGCCTGAAGTTGTGCCAGCTTATCTCCATTTACATACACGTTGTCATAGTAAGTGGGTGCGTTATCGGCAGAATAGATTCCATCTCCAACGATGTTATAACCAACAATCGGACGACGATTTCCAAAAGAATCTTTTTTGCGCAGCAATGGACCGCTTAAGTTAACAGTCAGTTCGTTGGAATTATACCCATCAACGGAATGCTCCAACATCACACTACCATGCGTCTTAGATGTAGCGCCTTTAGTTGTAATGGTTACCAGACCACCAGAGGCATCACCATAACGGGCTGGAATACCAGAAGAAAAAGTAGTAATGGTTTCTACAGAGCCGGGAGCCTGATTGGTAAAGTTGGAAGCACCAGGAGGTAATTGCACACCATCCACTACATACTTAGTACCAGAGGAACGGCCACCACCAATATTCAGGCTTCCGCCGGAACCGCCCTGATACACCTGAGTGCTCAGCGCCGCGATATCTGATGTGTTGCGGGTTGGCGCTTTTTCAATTTGATCCGCTGTTTTGACCTGACGGCCACCCGGGTTTTCCGGGTCAATAATCGGAGCCTGGAAACTGCGGGTAGCATGCACCTCCACCGTTTTGCCTTTCAATGCTTCTGTTGTAGTAACCAGCTTACCATTTACAGTCACAATTTGATCCGCAGCAACTATTACGTTGGTAATCGTCAAATCACGACCTAAATAACTGAATTTCACACTATAGCGACCGCCAGACAGCGGGCGAACCGTATAGTTCCCGTCAAAGTCGGTGAGTGCCTGACCTTTAGAAATGCCGCCTTCCGTCACTACAACGCCGGCATTTACTATCGGGTTGCCCCGTTCATCAGTCAGATTGCCTTTAATACCAGAGTTTTGCGCCAGCGCAACGCCTGGTAAGCAAAGCATCAACAACGCAATCGCTGAACGTAGGATACGATTCATATGCTATGTTATCTAATTTTTAGCTTTTGAGCGGGTAAAGGTAGAAAACTCTGTTAAAGCCACTGCGTTTGTTTCAAATAATTTCCTCGCGCTTTTGTTGCCTTTTACCAATCGATTTCAATTGCCAATATCTTGGTTCTCAATACTTCACTCATCTTTCGCAAAGACTCATGCGAATACCCTGCAATGTGTGGTGTCACTATCACAGAAGGATGTCGCATCACCTGCTCAAATTTTTTCCTCGATTCTGCTCCCATTTTTATCAATGGCTCTTCTTCCCATACATCCAGTCCGGCAGCACTGATTTTCCCGCTTGCTAAACCTGCCAGCAGTGCATCTGGTTCCACAACGGCTCCGCGCGAAGTGTTGAGGAGGATAAACTGCTGCTTCATTTGTTCTAAAAATTGCTGATTGAAATAGTGATGCGTGTCTGCCTTGATTTGCACATGAAAGCTTAAAATTTCTACCTCAGACCAGATTTTTCCCAAGTCTGGCACCATCTGAACATGAGCTGGCACATCCTTAATTTCCTCAATATCGTAAGCTAAAATCTTCGTGTCGAAACCCGCTAATTTTTTTGCGAAAGCCCGGCCAGTATGCCCAAAACCTATGATGCCCACACAGCGTCCTTCCAGCTCACAGCCCCGGTTTTCTTCGCGCAGCCACTGCCCTGCCTTCAGCTCCTCATTGCTGTGTGCAATGCGCTTGGTGAGGCCCAGCAATAAACCCATCGCATGCTCTGCCACAGCATTGCAATTGCCCTCCGGCGAGCTCATACATACGATACCCCGCGATTCCGCATAAAGCAGGTCTATCACTTCCATCCCCGAGCCCATCCTTGCAATCCAGCGAAGTCCGGGAGCCGCATCAATCAAAGCCTGATCTAACTGCAAACGGGTGGACGTAACCACACCCACACAGGCTCCGATAACTGCTACAGCCTTGCTTTGCGTGATGCCAGGTAGCTCCATTAACTCATAACCTGCCGCTCGAAGTCCTGCTTTCAAAACCTCATGCACCGGCGCGGCTATCAGCACTTTTCCGCTCTTCTTCATCCTTGAAAATATTGGTGAAATAAGCCCGCAAATTCAGCTACTGACAATTGCTCCGCCCGCTTGCTCATATGCTCATCCCCGGCTAATGCTTCCGGGGGCAGGATGCCGCGCAGCGCATTGCGCAAGGTCTTCCGACGCTGCCCGAATGCTGCCTTCACCAGGCGGGCAAATGCTTTTTTATCCGCTATTGAAAATGGATTCTGAAGGTTCGTAAATCGCAAAACACCACTCATCACTTTGGGCGGTGGCGTGAAGCAACCTGGCGGCACATCAAACAAATACTCCACTTTGAAGAAGGCCTGCGTGAGCACCGAAAGTATGCCGTATGTCCTGGAACCAGGCCCTGCCGCTATGCGTTGCGCCACCTCCTTTTGAAACATGCCCACCACCACTTCCACATCGGGCTCCCACTCCAGAATCCGGAAAACAATCGGCGATGAAATATTGTATGGAAAATTGCCGATGATGCTGAATTTCCCGGCAAAAGGCTGCTCTACGCGCAACACATCCGCTTCCAGAATCTTTCCCAAAGCAGCCGGAAAATGCTCCAATAAAAAAGCCACTTTCTCTGCATCCAATTCCACTGCACGATAGGCCACATCGTGCCAGTCGAGTAGGTATTTGCTGATTGCTCCGCCGCCGGGGCCCACTTCCAGCAATTGCATTCCCGGATGCCTGACCATGCTGCCTACTATCCGCGCGCACATGCTTTCATCGTGCAGAAAATGTTGGCCAAGGCTCTTTTTTAGCGTGTAAGGTTGAGACAAAAGCGTGGGTTATTAAATGCTGAATGAGGACACAAAACTGCATCATATACTCGTGTTGCAAAAAAGCGATTGTGGATGTTCAGGCAAGGTGCAGGAATATGGCAAAACCCGATACCGGTCTATTGGTTTCGATTTATTGAGCCAGCTTTCGGAATGCTATGGAGCATCCGTTGCGTCGCACTCTTCGGCTGGATTTCGCTGCGCAGCTTTGCCCGGTTAGCTGAGGCATGGACTTGGGAATACCTTGCATTTGCCCTGTATCAACCCACAACACCCCATGCCGCGAAAAGCTAAACAGACTGACGAACCCCTCAGTGTGC
>CAYRJR010000073.1:0-12384 GCA_964424655.1 uncultured Chitinophagaceae bacterium | reverse complement strand
ATAACATGTTGACTGAATTAGTTCGAATCAACGATTGTGTGGTTCTTGTTTAGTAGGCGGCATGACGCCGGATGGCGAGGCCGAAGGTTAATCAGGCTTCTTTCTTTACGTTTTTGAAAGGCATACCCAATTCCTTGAGCAGCTCATAAGCCTCTTCGTTGGTGCGGGCAGAGGTTACGAAAGTGATATCCATGCCTGAAATGCGGTTGATCTTATCAATGTTGATTTCAGGGAAGATGATTTGCTCGGTAACACCCATCGTATAGTTGCCACGGCCATCAAAGCTCTTGTCATTAATACCCTTAAAGTCGCGAACGCGGGGCAGGGAGATAGAGACCAGACGATCCATGAAGTCAAACATGTTGGCACCACGCATGGTTACACGGGTACCGATGGGCATATGCTTACGAAGTTTGAAGTTGGAAATATCCTTCTTCGACATGGTAGGCACGGCCTTCTGACCTGCGATGGTGGTCATTTCAGACACAGCATCATCAATCAGTTTCTTATCGCTCACGGAGCCTTTTACGCCTTGGTTGAGGCAAATTTTCTCCAGGCGGGGAACTTGCATCACCGTCTTGTAACCAAACTTCTTCATCAGAGCTGGCACAACTTCTTCCTCATATTTCTTCTTGAGGCGAGTCGTATATTTTGCAGTTGCGTTAGGCATTGCTATTGGATTGTAGGCTCAGCAAGACGATATGTCGCTTGTTTCACCTGTTTAACTGTTTACTTAATTACTTCTCCGCTTTTCTTTGAAATACGCTTGAAGCCTGATTCCAGGCGTTCACGCTTGATGCGAGTAGGTGCTTTGGCCTTAGCATCCCAAAGCATCACATTGGAGATGTGAATAGGAGCCTCTTCCTGAATGATACCGCCCTGAGGATTCTGAGCACTGGGCTTCTTATGCTTTGAGACCATGTTGACACCCTCAATCAGGATGCGCTCTTCAGATGGATATACAGCCATTACACGCTTAGGCGTACTACGGTCTTTACTTGCGCCGGAGATGACCACTACCTGGTCATCCTTACGGATATTGAACTTGGGTTGAAAACGCTTTTTCACGTTGAGAATATGGTTTTTAGCCTTGCATTTCCGAATTTTCAAACGGGCGGCAAAGGTAAGGTATTACTACAATACTTCAGGAGCCAGAGAAACAATTTTCATATAGCCCTTGTCACGAAGCTCACGGGCAACGGGGCCGAAGATGCGGGTACCACGTGGCTCATCTGAGTTGTTGAGCAACACAACGGCATTGTCATCAAAAGAGATATACGACCCATCACGACGACGAAGGCGGTTTTTGGTGCGAACAATTACAGCTTTGCTGACTGTTCCTTTCTTGATACCACCGGCAGGCAGAGCGTCTTTCACACTCACGACAATCTTGTCGCCGATACCTGCATAGGCCTGGCCGGAGTTGCCCAGGACGCGAATGCAAAGCACTTCTTTAGCACCGCTGTTGTCGGCTACTGAGAGCCTGGATTCTTGCTGAATCATTTTATTGAGAGTTTGGGTATCTGTAGTGTACTACCCGATACTTGCTACTGAAATATTCTTACTTGGCTTTTTCAATAACCTCCACCAGGCGCCAGCGCTTTGTTTTACTCAGCGGGCGGGTTTCCATGATACGAACAGTATCGCCGATACCGGCTTCATTCTTTTCATCATGAGCATGGAATGAGGTTGATTTCTTCAGGAACTTACCATAAATGGGGTGCTTGATTTTGCGCTCCACTTTCACGGTAATGGTCTTGTTCATCTTGTTGGACGACACGACACCAATCCGGACTTTCCGGGTTGCGCGTGGGCTAGAGGTAGCCACTTCTTGCTGATTCGTATTCTGGTTTTCCATGGAAAATATTATTTGGCGAGCGCACGCTTGGTTTGCTCGGTCTTCATTTGAGCGATGCGACGGCGCAGGCTACGAATAGAGAGCGGGTTTTCAATAGGATTCACTGCATGACTGAAGTGAAGCTTCTTTAGTCGCAGTTCTTCGTCTGCAATGTTGTTGGCGAGTGCAGCATCATCCCAAGTACGATAGTCGTGAGTATCTGCCTTTTTATTCTTTGCCATTTTGATGAATTATATCGTGATAACAGAACTTATTTGCTTGTAGCTTCTGCGAAAGAAGGTTTAAGCCGCATAATCCGGGCGGACGACAAACTTGGTTTTGATGGGAAGCTTCTGAGCCGCCAACTCCATAGCATGTTTGGCAACATCCAAGGGCACGCCTTCTGCTTCAAACAGAATTAATCCTGGCTTGATGACCGCTGCATAGTATTCCAAGTTACCCTTACCCTTACCCATACGCACTTCTGCAGGCTTTTTAGTGATGGGTTTGTCCGGGAAGATGCGGATCCAGACATTACCTTCCCGCTTCATAGCGCGGGTCATGGCCTGACGGGCAGATTCAATCTGACGGTTTGTCAACCAAATCGGCTCCAGTGCTTTCAGGCCAAATGAGCCAAAGGCTACGGTAGCGCCACGTTGGGCGTTCCCGCGGATGCGGCCTTTATGTGCTTTACGGTGTTTGGTTCTCTTCGGCTGTAACATGGTTACTATCTTTTGGAATCAGCCGCCTGGCTGAAATTTGATTTGCTTTTGATTCTCTGATTTCTATTTCTTAACGGCGACCACCACGGCGCTCGCCACCGGCACCTTCGCGGCGCTCACGACGCTCCCCACCACCGCCACGGCGTTCTCCACCACGGAAGCCTTCGCTGCCCCTGCGGTCTGCAGAGCCGGATGAGAAGTTCGGGTTCAGGTCGCGCTTGCCGAGCACTTCGCCCTTACAAATCCACACCTTAATCCCGATTTTGCCATAAACGGTCATGGCGAAAGTGGAAGCGTAGTCAATATCCATACGCAGCGTGTGGAGCGGTGTACGGCCTTGCTTATATTCTTCATTGCGGGCAATTTCAGCACCACCAAGGCGGCCACCCACCTTGATTTTTATGCCTTCAGCACCCATACGCATGGCTGTCTGAATTGCCATCTTCAAGGCACGTTTGTAGCTGACGCGGCCTTCGAGCTGGCGGGCAATGGTCTCACCGACAATCATGGCATCCAGCTCAGGACGGCGGATTTCCATGATGTTGATCTGAACATCTTCTTTCTTGGTAAGCTTCTTCAGCTCTTCTTTAATCCGGTCCACTTCGGTGCCACCTTTACCAATGATGATACCTGGCTTGGAGGTGTGGATGGTCACGATAAGCTTGCCTAAAGTGCGTTCGATCACAATGCGGGCAATGCCGCCCTTGCTGATACGTGCATTCAGGTATGCGCGAATCTTATGGTCTTCGACCAGCTTGGTTCCGAAGTCTTTCTTCTCACCAAACCACATCGAATCCCAGCCGCGCACGATGCCCAGTCGGTTGCCAATTGGATTTGTTTTTTGACCCATTTTTTAGAGTATAAAGTCCTTAGTGGAATTTGAAAATGATTCCTATTCTGCCAGGGACGTTTTTGGTTCTTAGAGTTGCTTTTCTTAAAAAGTTATTTCGAAAGCGCCTTATTGAGATTAGGCATTGACTGCTTTGTTGTCCACAATAATGGTCACGTGGTTGCTGCGCTTACGAAGGCGATAGGCACGGCCCTGAGGAGCGGGATTCATCCGCTTCAAAGTGCGACCACCATCCACGAAAATGGTCTTGACTACCAGATTAGCTTCTTCCACATCCTGGCCTTCGTTTTTCACGCGCCAGTTGGCAATTGCCGATAGGAGGAGTTTCTCCAGTGGCACTGAAGGGTGCTTGGTGCTGAACTTGAGGATATTCAGCGCTTCTCCTACTTCCTTGCCACGAATCAGGTCGGCCAGAAGGCGCATTTTGCGCGGGGAAGTGGGTTGGTTTCGTAAGCGTGCTACAGCTTCCATGGTTTGTATTCTTTGAGGCAGATTTCTCTCCTGCCGTTTTGCTTAATTCTATTTCTTGACAGTTTGAGGTATCGGTTCTGTGCCGTTCACTTCTTGCTGCTACTTTGAGATTATTTTCCGCCGCCGTGGCCCTTGAAGTTGCGTGTTGGAGCAAATTCACCCAGCTTGTGACCTACCATATATTCGGTAACATAAACAGGGATAAACTTGTTGCCGTTGTGCACCGCGAAAGTCTGTCCGACGAATTCAGGAGTGATTGTCGAACGGCGACTCCAGGTTTTTACAACACCTTTCTTTGCTTTGCCTTCTGCGATTGCCGTCACCTTGTCCATCAGGTTGGCATCTATGTAAGGGCCTTTTTTAATTGAACGAGCCATTGCTGTTTTTGAGTCGGGACTGTTTAAAGTCCCTTGGTTTTAGTGGTTGTTGATTTGCGATTTGCTTGCCGCCATTTTAACTAACCGGCTATTGTTCTTCGCTTTTCCGAGGATTAAGAAAGTTTCTTGCCGTTTTTACGTTGGATAATCAACTTGTTGCTTGCCTTGGTACGGCTGCGCGTCTTTTCACCCTTAGCATACTTACCGGTACGGCTGCGGGGGTGACCACCAGAAGCACGACCTTCACCACCACCCATTGGGTGATCCACAGGGTTCATCACAACACCACGGGTGCGGGGGCGAATTCCTTTCCAGCGGTTGCGTCCTGCTTTACCCATGCTCTGAAGCTGGTGGTCGCTGTTGGAAATGGTACCAACTGTTGCGATGCAGGCACTAAGTACTTTGCGCAATTCACCAGAAGGCATTTTCAGGATTGCATAGCGCTCTTCTTTGTTGGCAAGCTGAGCATAGGTGCCGGCAGAACGGGCAATCGCACCACCTTTACCAGGCTGCATTTCGATATTGTGAACAACAGTACCAAGTGGCATGTTCTTCAAGGGAAGAGCATTACCAACTTCCGGGGCAACATTTTCGCCACTGATGACTGTGCTGCCAACCTCCAAGCCCTGAGGGGCAAGGATGTATCGCTTTTCTCCGTCTGCATAATTCAGCAGTGCAATAAATGCGGTACGGTTTGGATCGTATTCAATCGTAGCAACAGTAGCAGGGATATTATGCTTGTTGCGTTTGAAGTCAATGATGCGATACTTGGTCTTGTTTCCACCACCGATGTAGCGCATAGCGCGACGCCCCTGGCTATTGCGGCCTCCTGTGCCATGCTGGCTATCCAACAGGCTTTTTTCAGGAACGTTGGTCGTGATTTCAGCGTATGCGTTACCGACTCTCCAGCGGGTGCCGGCGGTGGTGGGTTTGAATTTGCGAAGTGCCATTTTCTACTGAGCTTGTTTGATGATTAGCTGATAATTTAAAGCGTTCAACTAACCGCCTACTATTGGAATAAATCAATTGAATCGCCTTCAGCGAGTGTGACAACGGCTTTCTTGTAACCGCCTTTGCGGCCGCGAAGCACGCCGGCTTTTGTAAAACGGCTTTTATTCTTGGCAGGAACGACGATCGTGTTTACGTCGCTCACTTTCACACCATAGAACTCTTCGACAGCTGACTTTACTTCCAGCTTGTTGGCGCGCTTGTCCACTTCGAAGGTGTAGCGGCTGCCTTTTTCCATTTGGCCATTCACCTTCTCGGTTAGGATGGGGGCGATGAGCACGTCTGCAGCTTTCATGTTGTTTATTTTTTTCGAGAAAAGAATTTCAATAGCAGATTTCAGAAGCGAAGCCCGGCTGTTGTTTCTTGTCTATTCGTTGATTTCTAAAAAAAAGCTTGTCTAAAATTTTTATGCTTCAGCAACCACTTCTTCTGAAAAGAGCTTGGCAGCACCTTCCGTGAAGACGAGTGTCGTTGCATTCATCAGGTCGTAAGTGTTGATGTCCGAAAGCACCACTGTCTTGGCATGCTGAAGGTTGCGGCTGGCCAGATGCAGATTGCGGTCGCTTTCTGCAGTGATGAACAATGTGCGACGGGCATTTTGAGTCAGAACATTAACCGCAGCAGCGAATTCTTTAGTCTTTGGCGTTTCCATCTTCCAGTCTTCTACTACTACAATTTTCCCTTCAGAAGCCTTGATAGAAAGAGCGCTCATCTTGGCCAGGTCTTTCACCTTGCGGTTCAGCTTGAAGTCGTAACCATGAGGAATTGGGCCATTCACAGTACCACCACCTTTATATAGCGGGTTACGGATGTTGCCCTTACGGGAACCGCCGGTACCTTTTTGCTTGTGTAGCTTCTTAGAAGAGCCATTAGCTTCTGCGCGGGTCTTGGTTTTGTGAGTACCCTGACGTTGTGCAGCGAGGTATTGCTTTACGGCGAGATAAATGCAATGCTCATTGGGCTCGATAGCGAAAATCTCGTCAGGCATCTCTACGGAGCGGCCTGTCTTTGCGCCTTTATTGTTGAAAACTTCTAATTGCATGACTATTTCTTTTTTCCGGTTTATGAACGCAGCGCAAACCGCGGGGTGCGCTGACAGCGGATTTATTTTTGGATTAAAACGGTGGCGCCGTTATGACCCGGAACTGAGCCGGAAATAAGGATTAGATTTTGCTCGGGGAATACTTTCACAACGCGTAGTGCCTTCACTTTCACGCGGTCGCCACCCATGCGGCCAGCCATGCGCATACCCTTGAATACGCGACTGGGATAGGAAGAACCACCCACAGAACCCGGGGCACGCTGACGGTCGTGCTGGCCGTGACTAGCCTCGCCCACACCATGGAAACCATGGCGCTTAACCACGCCCTGGAAGCCTTTGCCCTTTGATACGCCGATTACGGAAACTTTTTCGCCTTCGGCAAAGATGTCGCAAGTGATGCTTTCTCCTACTTCCTTTTCAATGCTGGAATCGCGAAGCTCCTTGACGGTAGCCTTAGGTGTCGTATTTGCCTTAGCGAAATGTTGCAGCAGCGCCTGAGGTGTATTTTTCTCTTTACGCTCGCCGAATGCAATTTGGATTGCATTATAGCCGTCTGTTTCAACGGTCTTCTTTTGAGTTACCACACATGGGCCAGCTTCGATGATGGTGCAGGCAGTCTGCTTGCCATTCGGCTCAAACACGCTGGTCATGCCGATTTTCTTTCCAATAATACCTTTCATAGTATTCTATTTTTTAGAGTCAGCGCCCGGTTTGCGAAGTAGTTATTTGCAACCACTTATTGTGTGGGCCGGGATGACTTGTGTCAATCTGTTTTTTTAAGAGCTGCCTCCCTTTTTGCCTGACTCATCAATGCTGAGTGAAAACAAATGGTTGAGACAATCAACCGACGTTTTTGACCAGTTTTAAGGCAGGTCAGGCCTTGATTTCAACTTCTACGCCACTGGGCAGGTCGAGCTTCGAGAGCGCGTCCACCGTGCGGGAAGAAGAGGTGTATATGTCAAGCAAACGCTTGTGTGTAGCAAGCTGGAATTGCTCCCGGCTTTTCTTATTCACGTGCGGAGAACGCAGTACCGTGAAAATCTTCATCTCAGTAGGTAGTGGGATAGGACCGGTTACAACGGCGCCTGTATTACGAACCGTCTTGACGATTTTTTCTGCCGACTTGTCCACGAGACTATGGTCGTAGGACTTCAGTTTGATCCTGATGCGCTGTGACATACTTAAAAGAGCTTCATTCCCATTTTTGGGACGGCAAAGGTATGAGCTTGATTCTTCCCCACAAAAAGTTTTTGGAGAATTTTTCTAAAAGCGTCCAAACCGTGGCGGACAACTCGCATAATCCTTTGATTCCAATGGCTCCGGAGTGCACAGCAACACGTTCTCCCTGCCTGAACCGAAGCACAATATTCACCCGAATCCAATACAGATTTCGCCAGGCAAACTGGCTATCTGCCTTTTTGGGTAGCCCGGAGCTGCAAAAACGCTTCCTGATATTGGGCTAATGAATCCGCCAGTTGCCTGCGGCGATACTGCATCACAAAACGTGGGTGTGGCAACACGATTATCTGCCGGAAGAAACGTCGTTTATCATTGATTTTCTGTAAGAAATCTGCGTTTTTGACCCCTAAGGAAATACAGGCTTCCGAGTGGCATCCCAGCTCAATTTGCTTTTCAATATTCGCTTCAATAAAAGGCGTGACAGCTACTGCCAGAGCCTGTTCATCGTAATAGTTATAATTCAGTTCCCGCCCCTTGTCATTTTGCTTTACAAAGCCAAGCGGGCAAAGAGAATTGATGTAAAAATCTGCGTAGAATATCTCTGGGCCGCCCATACCCTTGATCATTTCGTAGATAAATTCGCTTGAAGGCTCATGGGATTTTTGCCCTTCGGCAGAGATGCCGCAATACTGTTCTAATCGTTTGAAATCTGTGAATGGCACCCCACTTAGACCGGCACCAAAACGACCCGGATTGATTCCTAAAACCAAAAAACGCTTCCGATTATCCTGATAATATTTTTCGTAGAAAGCATCCGAAATGCGCAGAGCTAAAGGGCTTTCGCGAAAAGGATTCATCGCACGTATGCCCGGTGGCAGTGTCGCCTTCAGGCTTAGGGCACGGTTGAATGCCTTGACTCGCTCACAAAATGTATCCATAATCTGCTAGCGATATTTATGGCAGATTTTAGAGCAAATTCGCGCCAGTAGCTGATTTAAAAAAAAATCAATCCGCAATAAACGTCCCACTGGCTCCCATTTCTGCATCGGCAAAGGAATGATCGAGGAAGGTGTAACGGCCTTTTTCAGGCAACACAAACTCAACGATTGCGCTGGTGGCTGGCGGCAGACTCACAACATCCAATCCTACCATCTGATTCTTGGGATTGCCCTCTATCCACACTTTGTCGAAGATGGTGCCTATGATGTGGAAACTACTGGCATTGTTCGGCCCCACATTCAACAAGTAAAGCCGAATTCGTTTGCCTGCCTTTACGTGAATGGGCTTGAGGAAGTATTGATTAGGCTTCCCGTTGAAGGCAACTAGGCTGGGCTGTTTCTTCATCGCCAATGCAGTGTCTGCTACATAATGACCATTTACGGGTTTCTCGCTGAGGTAATATTCATTCTGAATGAGTGCCAGTTCGCGGTCCACTCTTCCGGGGAAGCCATCTGTCGGGTCCACGATGACCATTCCAAACATGCCACTGATCATGTGCAGCAAGACCATAGGTGTGCCACAGTGATACATAAACACACCCGGATAATTGGCCGTCCAGCACATCGTGATGGTCTCGCCGGGATTGATGCTGCGCCATTTGTCTGCGGGGTTGACCATTGCTGCATGAAAATCTATCGAATGAGGCATCGGTGCCATCCCCGCCATAACGGACATAGAATCACTGGAGCGATTGGTCATAGAAAATTTCACAGTCTGCCCTACCCTCAGGTGCAGGATGGGGCCAGGAATCGAATCCCCAAAGAGCCATCCGGAAAAGCTCAGGTTATTACGAAGCTGAACATAGCGATGGGTAACATCAAACTTCACAACGACCGTATCGCTGGGATCCAATTGGGGCACATTAGGCGCATAGGCCAGCGGGCCACGGATGGAACGCGCAGTATCGGCACTATTACTCACCACAGCAGGCGGCCCGCCCAATACCATATTGGCGTTCGGTTTGGTAATTGAATTCCCGGCATCCTGGCAAGCTGCTAACCCGAGAATGAGTGCCGTACATAGCGGGAGGAAACGGGTAATGATTCGGGTTGTAAAGGGCTTTTGGGAAGTTTTTGAGCTGGGAGTTTTTGAGAAAATATCGGTTCTGAAAGTGCTGGGCATAGTTGCAAAGTACGTTCAAGCCCACTGTTTGGCCGGAACCTTTATATGGGCATCATTGAAAAAGAAATCAAAAAAATTAGGCATTTCGACTGCAGTACGATGTTGCATTTTGCCCGGTAATCCAGGGCCAGACTTGGGGAAGCCGAGGGTTGCCGGGCCGCTATCTTTGCCTGTCCATGAGCCAGAAGCAGGTTGCCTTGATTGAGCTGTACGATTCCCATGCAGAAGTCTTATACAGCCAATTGCGCTTTCTACTTCATAGCGGCTATGACGTGACCCTGATTGTCTCGGCTGCGCATCAGGAATTAGTAGCTGCATTCGATGGCCAATTTCGGACTGAGTATGTGCGGGTAGCGACCCTGCGAGGTCTGTCCCAATTGCGTGAGTTGCTACGCGTGCGCAGGATGATTTTGGATGCGGGTATTCAAACGGTCATTTTCAATACAGCGCACAGTAACCCCGTGCGCAATTTTTGTATGCTTCCTTTCCCGAAAAACATCCGCTTTTATGGAGTGCTTCATGGCGTAAATAAACTGGAAGGAAGCCTCACCCAACGAATCATTTCACGCCGCATCCCAAATTATTTTCTGCTTGCCGACTATATGTTGGAAAAGGCACGCAAAGGCAGGTATCCGCGCTTGCATTTTTGTGTGTTTTATCCCATGTTTCATCCTGCATTTCCACTGCAAGCTCTTGTGGAACGGCAACCCGATGAGCTGTGGATAGCCATGCCCGGAGCCGTGGAGTTTAAGCGACGCGATTACCGTTCGCTGGTAGAAGCACTGCGAGGCATGAAGCAAATTCCGAAGCTTCGCTTTTTGCTTTTGGGGAATGCAACTCATCCGGCTGGCAATGGGCCAGAGTTGCGGCAGGCCCTGCGAGAATCCGGATTGGAAGACTTATTCTTGTTTTTCGACCATTTTGTACCCGATGCCTTGCTGCACAGCTACTTGCAACAGGCAGACCTGGTGATGCCTCTCATCCACCCCATCAACCCAGACATGGCTAAATACCTTGAAAATCAAATCAGTGGTGCTTTTCCATTGGCATTTGCCTATCAGAAACCCTTGCTGATGCACGAATATTATCAGCGGTATCCCGACTTTCAGGAAACTTCAATCTTCTATTCTTTAGACAATCTGGGCGAAATTCTTTCCCGTTTGCCGCAATTACTCGACAACCTGGATCAGTCTGGCATGTACCGCAACCCGAAGTGGCGCTTTGAATATCAGCGTAACCAATATGTAGATTTTATTTCTGAGTAGGAAGTGCTAAGGAGCACACAGCATGTGTTAGGGAGGCTCGCTTGAGAGATAATTGCAAACTCCATCTCTGTGGAAAATGAGATATCTATAGGCTTATCGGCTAACGACTTGTAGAAGTAACTGATTGTTACATTCACCCATTGTTAAGTAAGGCCTATTCTAACCATTTCTGTATTAGTTTTTTCAAAAATAAAGCCATACTCATTATTTACTTAGAAAAATAACCGTATTGTTGTAACTCAAAAAATAAAAAAAATGGTAAACCTCAACAAATTTACAAGGCAGTACTCCCTCTCCAAAACCCAACGGTTTGAACTCAAGCCCATTGGCAAAACCTTAGAGCATATTCAAACCAAAGGTTTGCTACAACAAGATGCTGAAAGAGCTAAAAGCTATCAAGAAGTAAAAAAGCTGATTGACTGCTACCATCAGCATTTTATAGAACTGGCTCTTAGTCCTTTAAAATTGACCAAATTAGAAGATTTTCAAAATTTATATTTAGCTCCTGCCGAAGCAAAAAAAGAAAGTGATTTTAAGGAAAAGTTTGAAAAAATTCAGGAGGACCTAAGAAAGGAAATCGTTGTCGCTTTTAAGACAGGAGAAGCTAATAAGCCCTTGAAATTTCTACTATTGTAGATCTGCACGCCCCGCCTCTATCCTTAGGATGGCTAATAAGCCCTTGAAATTTCTACTATTCCGTCTGTTTGATATTACTTGGAACATTACTATAGTCGCTGTAGATATGGGAAGGCTAACAAGGCGAAAAGCATGAAACAACTTTCATTTTTAATCTCACCAAACCTGTGCCGAGCAAGCTGCCCAGCCAAATTTACCCACGATTTTTGCCCCAATTGTCGCAATAAACTTTGGGCAAAAAAAAGCCCCACCTAATCAGGCGGGGCTTTTGAAAAATAAGCTATGGCGGCTACCTACTCTCCCACGTCACGCGGACGTAGTACCATCGGCCATGGCGGGCTTAACTGCTCTGTTCGGAATGGGAAGAGGTGGAGACACCGCCGGCAAGACCACCATAAGACCTTGCGGGATTTGCTTGGCTGCAATCCGTAATTAATTATGACATATTGGATGCAAATTATCAGGCTCGTACTCAGCTTGAGAACGGAGCAGAGAAAAGAAGCGACCGGCGAACCGAGTGCTGCTTGTCTTGTTTTCCTTTTCACCCTTATAGCCTCGCGGCTACAAGAATAAGGTTAAAGCTTACGGGCAATTAGTACTGCTCGGCTACGGCTGTTGCCAGCCTTCTACCTACAGCCTATCAACGCAATCGTCTTTTGCGGCCCTTAAAAGTAAACTCATCTTGAGGTTGGCTTCGCGCTTAGATGCTTTCAGCGCTTATCCTGTACTGTACGTAGCTACTCTGCACTGCACCTGGCGGCACAACAGATACACCAGCGGTACACGCGACCCGGTCCTCTCGTACTAAGGTCACATCCCCTTCAATTTACTAACGCCCACCACAGATAGGGACCGAACTGTCTTGCGACGTTCTGA
>CAYRJR010000072.1:3532-12388 GCA_964424655.1 uncultured Chitinophagaceae bacterium | reverse complement strand
ATTCATATCATAACCGCCTTGCTGGCGGAATGAAAGAGCATAGGGAAGGCTGAAGCTGATATGCCCGTTTTTATCCAGTACACGTTCATACTGCAAGCCAATACCGGCAGCACTTTCGTTGGTCATTTGTAAGGGAGAAAAACAAATCAGGTTCTTGCCGTAATCTGATTCTGTGTTTTTAGTAGTGCTGCGCACATTGCGTGGAGGAATGGTGCGTATTGGCCTGCGGTTATCAAAGCTTTGCTCCAATCCGTTTTGAAAAACAATTTTCTGAATGCCCCTTTTAGCAATGGCATACCGGGAAGAATCATTGCTGTTCCAGGGAGTATAAATCACATCCCTGTTATTGATTTCCCGAACACTTACTTCTAATGCAGTGCCATCCGTAAAGTAGATTTTGTCCTGAGCATCGGCTGTAAGGCTACCAAAGCTGGCAATGGCAATAAGGGTAGTGAAGAGCGTTTTATTGTACATGGTGTAGGTAGTTTGAGGTAGTAAACGCAGGAATGGAAAGGAAATTTTCCTGAGTGGTTTACTTGAATAGATATTGAAATTGGCCGTAAGCGGTGCTTGGAACGGGTTTAATAGATGAATTTGCCGTAAGGCGTCTCAAGGAACAATTCCTTTTGGGCTGCAGCCTCCACACGCCCGCTGAGCGTAGCCTCAATTCCCCATTTTTTTGCAATGGAAATGATATCAGTAGCTGTGTGTTCATCGGTATAGATTTCCATGCGGGCACCCATGTTGAATACCTGATACATCTCGCGCCATTCGGTGCCTGCGGCTTCCTGAATCATTTTGAAGAGTGGCGGCACTTCCGGAAGATTATTCTTCACTAAGCGCATGGGTGAGGGTATGTAATGCAGGCATTTGGTTTGTCCGCCGCCACTACAATGAATGATGCCGTGGATTTTTTCAAAATGCTTATCCAGCACTTCCAGTAAAACAGGAGCGTAGGTACGGGTAGGGGAGAGCAGCATTTTACCTGCATCCAGGCTGGTTGCTGTGGCATCGGTCAGGTGGTAGCGGCCATTGTAAACGACTTCCTTGGGCAATGCAGGGTCAATACTTTCCGGATATTTCGAAGCATAATCGTGATGCAGCAATTCATGTCGGGCAGAAGTCAGACCATTGCTGCCCATACCGCTGTTGTATTGATCTTCATAAATCGCTTTGCCATAGGATGCCAGGCTAACGATGACATCGCCCGGTTGCAACTTTTCAGTGGTCACAAGCCGGTCTCGTTTCATGCGACAAGCCATGGTGCCGTCCACGATGATTGTACGAACGACATCGCCTACATCAGCAGTCTCGCCGCCCATAAAATGAAATTGAAGGCCGAAAGCACTGAGTTTGTCGAAATAGGTTTGCGTGCCATTGATGATTTCTGCGATCACCTCACCGGGTACTAACCCTTTATTGCGACCAATAGTGGAAGAGTAAGTGAAGGGGCCTGTAGCACCCACGCAGAGCAAGTCATCAATATTCATGACGATAGCGTCTATGGCGATACCCTGCCAGACACTCAGATCGCCTGTTTCGCGCCAATAGAGATAAGCCAGGCTACTTTTCGTGCCGGCGCCATCGGCATGCATGATGTTGCACCAATTTTCATCGCCTCCCCAATAGTCTGGATAGACCTTGCAAAATGCATTTGGAAACAGACCTTTATCAAGCCGGGCTGTAGCTCGGTGGACGTCTTCTTTCTGGGCACTGACGCCGCGAAGGGCGTAGCGGTCTGTGGTAGCCATAAATAGCTGCGAAGGTAAGAGAGGCAGCGGGGAGAAGCAGGTAGTAAAAGCCACAATTCATTAGTGCATTTATGAATTCAGTTTCCGGAATAGGGATCCTTATTGCGGCAAACGTTGAATTAACTGGGTTTCAGAGCTTGATTACTCAATACGGTCACTGAAAGCTTCAGTTCAATTATGATTTGTTATTCCTGTCTGAATGGAGCATGTAAACAAGGACGAGAATAGCATAGCGGACAATCTGTATTGGAAAATCAGTTTTGTTACAGATGCAGACATCACAGTTGATTGGAAGGCACTATTTCGCCAGATTCCGACCTTAAAAAAAATCGTATTGTCGCTATTTTCATGTAGTGAAAAATCACCCTACCTTGTGAAATTTTATATAAGAGACAACTCTTGGGAAGCCCTTTTTAAACCCCACTAAATCCAAATAAATGCCATTAACCATCACTCATGCTGAATGGATGCGAGACACCCATTCTTTGGTCAAACCTCGTAGCGACAGCCTTAAAAAGATAGATACTGCTATCCAAATGAGGAATGAACGGGATGCACTTAAATATCTGACTGCCTGGATTGATGAACAGAATAAAAAAGGGCAGGATTGGCACAAAAGCGTTCGTAACTCCAAGAATAAGATTGTAGAAAAGCTGGCGCAGCAATTGGGCTATATGTCCACCATGCAGCAGCCAATGAATCAGGCAGAAAAACTGGCCGATTCTGAAGCTAAATCTATAATTAGGAGCCAAATTCGGAAGGCTTCTCAGGAAATGTTTACGGGCAGGCGGGTAGTGCTTTCCAATATTTTCCTCCAGGCAATTCGTGATCGAAAGATTAGTGGCAATCAAAAGCTCAAAAGCAAAGGAAAATTTGGGACCGTTACCACGATTGGCTCTGATGCCAAAAGCCTTGCTACGGGAGCCAATAGTGTTCGGTCCATAGCGATGCAACTTCAGGAAGGCATTGAACAAGTTTTGAATGGCATTCCGGCGCCACAGCATAGCGAGCTCATCGAGATGGCATTAGGTTCCGGCGCGGCTGATTTTGCGATGGATTGTGCGCCTTTAATAGGTACCCTTACTTCCGGAGGAAAGACAGTTAAGAGCCTAGTAATGATGATTTTTAATCAACTGGACGCAATAGAAATGGAAGAAAGGCGGGGCGATGTACGCCCAGGTGATGCTGGGGCAGCTCTAAATGCTATTATCCGCATTATTGATGAAGAATTCGTTCGCAATGGTAAGGAAGCTGCTATTCATGGTTCTGCGTTTGCAGCAAAAGCTGCCCTTCTTTGCGCAATGGTACCCGGTGATAGCATTGTTGGAGCTGCGGAAGGTTTACTCATGCTCATCCACAATCTATATGAGCTGGCTAAGAAATACAAGCAGATGAATGCTGCAAATGAGAAAATCGCAGCAGGAAATATTGATGTCACCATTTTCAATACCTGCCCTATACTTGGCTGCTACTACATCTGTGTTCAGGGCGACTTTACCATCATGAACTTTGATGTGGCCAATATGGGCAAATCCAACTGGACACAGGAAGTATTGCGTCTGAAACATGCATTACAGCCAGTAAAAAAGAAAGCTCAGGATTTTATTGCCAGCTCATCCATTATCGTGGAGGGCATGGAGAAAATGCAGGGGGTATATCAGGAAACCATGTGGCATAAGATTTCCCAACCGCTCAAGAACAAATTTGGGAATCACACCTCTAAGCCGGGAACCAGTATGGGAAGTGGGCAGGGCACTTATCAACTTCCTGCTATAGACAGCGGACAATACAGCCAGAAAGAGTTGGAGTTCCTTTCCATGTTTGGGCCACTGTAACGGGTCTCGAAATTGATTTTGTAAGTAGGGCTTGCTTTTGGAGCAAGCCCTTTTTTGTTAAGCTGTTTTGTAACAAATGTATGATTTTGATAATATTTTATTCAGATGTTTAGCTAAACGTGATGTAGGCTACAGACAAAAAAAGGCTTCTATCCACAGGAGTCCTTCACTTGACAGGCATCAGTACACTACGGCGAAAGAAATAGTAAAACCTTCTTATTTCTACTCGAATTTTTTGGAGTAATGACCGGGGGCTTCGTTTATGAACTCATGTCATTTGAAAAAGGGAATAAGGCATTTATCGAATCTTGGCTGCAATATTGTCTTTCCTGAAGCTTATTGGTATAGTCTTCTTATGCAGGATTGCAATGGCTATTTTTGCCACCCCTTATGGCAGTTGCTAAAAAATATCCCGAGTTTTCGGGCCTGAACATGCCTGCAATTGAGCAGGAATTTCTAAAAAAATGGAAGTCGGAAGAGACCTTTCAAAAAAGTGTCCTCGAGCGCGAGGGCGCACCTTCATTTGTCTTTTATGAAGGCCCACCCAGTGCCAATGGATTACCAGGCATTCACCATGTTATTTCCCGTACACTCAAGGACTTAGTTTGTCGCTATCAAACCATGTTGGGCAAGCAGGTGAAGCGCAAAGCAGGTTGGGATACGCACGGTTTGCCCGTTGAGCTGGGTGTCGAAAAAGAATTAGGCATTACGAAAGAAGACATCGGCAGTAAAATCACGATTGAAGAATACAACCGCAAATGCAAGGAAGCGGTGATGCGCTATACCGCAGAGTGGGAAAGCATTACGGAGAAAATGGGTTATTGGGTGGACATGAGCCGCCCCTATGTAACCTATCAGCCCGAATATATGGAGACGCTCTGGTGGTGTCTGAAGCAGCTTTTTGAGAAAGATTTGCTCTACAAAAGTGTTAGTATTCAACCCTATTCGCCGGCTGCAGGTACAGGTCTTTCCAGCCATGAACTGAATCAGCCGGGCACATATCGGGATGTCAAAGACACGACTATTGTAGCCATGTTCCGCTGCCACGATCTGAAAAGATTGCGTGTTACAAACGGGTTACCTACTTACTTTTTAGCTTGGACTACAACCCCTTGGACCCTGCCCGGCAATTGCGGCCTTACGCTGGGTGCGAACATCAACTATGTGTTGGTAAGAACCTTCAATCCATATACCCATCAGGCCTGCAACGTCATATTAGCCGAAGCATTACTGGGGAAATATTTTAAAAATGAAGCAGAAGGCGGTGATTTTGAGGCTTATGCAATAGCTTTTTCAGGCCAGGATCAGGAACAATCTACCCGACCCGAAGGCAGGGGAACGACAATTCATCGATCGCATGAAGATGCCCCCTCGGCTCCTCTGATACAGCCTATTGATACCAAAGCCACAAAGCTCAGTCCGCCATGGCAAATTTTAGAACACTATACAGGGCGAGCGTTGGAAGGCATCCGTTATGAGCAACTTTTACCATTTACTGCTAATCAAAAATCCCTTTCCGGTGGTGATCCATTCCGGGTGGTGTTGGGTGACTTTGTGACCACAGAAGATGGTACGGGTATCGTGCATACGGCCCCTGCATTTGGTGCCGATGACTATAAGGTTGGCCAAAAGACCGGGCTGGGCATTTTCATTTCTGTGGACAAGCAGGGAAAGTTCATTGAGGGTATGGATAATGAGGCCGAAGACTTTTTCCTTAGCGGTAAATATGTCAAGAATTATCGCTCCGAAACGGACTGGAAAGACACGGATTTAGAGATTGCCTTGTTCCTGAAAACCAGAGGACAGGCATTTAAGGTAGAAAAATATGAACACAGCTACCCTCATTGTTGGCGGACTGATAAACCCGTGATTTACTATCCATTAGATGCTTGGTTCATCAGGACTACTGCGGCTAAGGAGCGAATGATTGAGCTGAACCAAACTATCAATTGGAAGCCCAAAAGCACCGGTTCTGGAAGGTTTGGCAACTGGTTGGAAAATATGGTGGACTGGAACCTGAGTCGGAGTCGTTTTTGGGGAACCCCACTGCCTATTTGGACCAGCGATGACGGGAAAGTCCGAAAATGCATTGGCAGTATTGACGAGCTGTCTAAGGAAATAAAGTTTGCCAATAAAAAGCTTAGCCTCAACCAGTTCCTCCATCCAAACATGATTGGGAAAGATGAGCGGGAACGAGATTCATTTTCGCCGGAAGGCAATGGAGTGGACCTTCATAAACCCTGGGTGGATCAAATCATTTTGTCCACTGATGATGGCCAGCCAATGCACCGGGAACCCGACTTGATAGATGTTTGGTTCGATTCTGGTGCCATGCCTTATGCGCAACAACATTATCCTTTTGAAAATAAAGGAGCTATTGATTTGCTGAAGGCATTTCCGGCTGATTTCATTGCGGAAGGCGTGGACCAAACCCGTGGCTGGTTTTATACGCTCCATGCGCTGGCCGTTTTGTTGTTCGATTCAGTCGCTTACAAGACTGTGGTTTCCAACGGTCTGGTACTTGATAAAGACGGCAACAAGATGAGTAAGCGCCTGGGTAATGTGGTTAATCCTTTTGAAACGATTGAAAAATGGAGTGCGGATGCAACTCGTTGGTATTTAATTACCAATGCGTCTCCATGGGATAGTTTGCGTTTCGACATAGCAGGTATATCGGAAGTACAACGGAAGTTTTTTGGTACTCTTTACAATACATATCAATTCTTTGCCTTGTATGCCAATGTAGATCAGTTCCATTTTGAAGAAACCTATATTCCTGTTTCAGAACGCCCTGAAATTGATCGCTGGATTCTCTCATCCCTCAATACCCTGATTCGGGATGTTCGCTCCTACCTCGATGATTTTGAACCCACTCAGGCAGGTCGTGCTATCGAATATTTCCTGGACGAGCAGCTCAGCAACTGGTATGTCAGACTTTGTCGCCGCCGCTTCTGGAAAGGAGAGTATGAGACGGATAAGATTGCCGCCTATCAAACACTGTATGAATGTCTTGAGAAGCTGGCTCTCTTGATTGCGCCCGTTTCACCATTCTTTGCCGACTGGCTATATACCAACCTGAATGAAGTTACCGGACAGCATCGCCATGCTTCCGTGCACTTAGCCTATTTCCCCGAAGTGGCTGAGGGAGTGATAGATACTGAGTTAGAAGAACGTATGTCTCTCGCTCAGCAGCTTTCTTCTCTAATACTTTCCATTCGTAAAAAAGCCAATGTGAGGGTGCGTCAGCCATTGAGCCGGGTACTCATACCAGTACGTGATGCTCATATGCAGGAGCAAATTCAATCAGTGGACAGCCTGATTCGGAATGAGGTAAATGTCAAAAGCATTGAATACCTGACTGAAAATGATGGCTTTATTCAGAAAAAAATCAAACCTGATTTTAAAGCTTTGGGTAGTAGGCTGGGAAGTGGAATGAAGAAAGCAGCGGCTGCTATCACAGCACTGACTCAAGAAGAAATTGCTCGTTTAGAACGCATGGGTTCTATCCAGATCTCTGTTGAAGGACAACCCCTTGATCTATCAATACAAGAAGTGAGCATCATAGCTGAAGATGTCCCGGGATGGTCGGTTGCCAATAAAGATTTGCTCACCGTAGCTCTTGACCTAAGCCTGACCCACGAGTTGGAAGAAGAAGGCCTTGCACGCGAATTTGTCAATCGAATCCAAAAATTGCGTAAGGATCTTGATCTTGAACTTACTGAGCATATTATCCTTAGCTATGAAGCACTTAAACCGTTAGACCTTGCGATTATGAAACATAGGCAGTATATTTGCACCGAAATTTTGGCAGATGACATTAAAGCTTTGCCTAAATTGTCAGATGGACATCTTATAGATCTGAATGATGTACATCTAAATGTTTCAATTTCAAAAATATCCTAACGAATGGCTACATCCAAAAAGGTGGTCGCAAAGGCAAAAACGAAGAAAGCGGAACCTGCCGCAGCGAAAAAAAAGCAGCCGGTAGCAAAGGCCACCGTAGCTAAAAAGGCCTCCCCGGCCAAGGTTGCCCCGAAAAAGCCAGCCAAAGTCGCCCCGAAAGCGCCAGCCAAGGCAGTTGCAAAGAAGGCTAAGCCTATAGCTTCTAAGGCTCCCGCTAAAAAAGTGGTAGCAAAGAAGGCTGCAGCCCCAGCAAAACCTGTAAAAAAAGCGGTCAAGGTTGCAATCAAAGCAGCACCGGCAAAATCTGTTGCTGCAAAGAAGTCCGTTAAGAAGGCAACCCCTGCAAAGCCAATCGCAGTAGCCAAATCTACCAAGCCCGCAAAAAAAGCGGCCCCGGTAAAGAAGGTGACCGCACCCGCTAAACCTGTAGCCAAGGCAAAGCCAGCTCCCGTAGTCGCCAAAAAACAGGCAGCTCCGGCGAAAGAGGCTAAGCTAAAACCAGTTAAAGTTGAGAAGGAAGTACCCGTCAAGAAGATAACTGCTGCTGAAAAACGAGCTGCAGCTAAGCGTACAGCTTCAGCTGTGCAGCGCGTTCAGGCACGTATTTCTGCGGCTATTCCTAAGCCTGCTCCTAAGCCAGCCCCCATGCCTACCATTATGGCAGACCGCGATGATAAGAAAAACAATATCATTGTGGCACACCGCCGTATTGTAGCCAAACCCAAGGAGGAAGAAGAAGTCAGCAATGTGACCATGCTGGAATATCAGCCTGAGTACAAGCGATCTATATTAGACCCAGAAGAAAGAGAATTAGGTCCTACTTATCGCTATAGCGATGAAGATCTGGCTGAATTCAAGGAGTTGATAACGAACAGGCTGGCAACAGCACGCCGTGAATTGGCTTACCAACAGGGGCTGATTACGCACAAGGATGCTACCAGCACGGATGACACTGAAAACCGCTACATGAATGTGGAAGACGGTAGTGGCGCTATGGAACGGGAGCAACTCGCCCAGTTGGCCAGCCGTCAGATTCAGTTTATCAATCACTTAGAGAAGGCCTTGATTCGTATTGAAAATAAGACCTATGGCATCTGCCGCGTGACCGGTAAACTGATTGATAAGGCCCGGCTACGTGCGGTACCTCACGCTACCCTGAGCATTGAGGCTAAGAATATTATGAACGCCAACAAATAGTTTCAGTTGGTCTATACCTTCTGGAGGCTGTCCCAAAAGGATAGCCTCCTTTTTTTTATAGTATTTTTTTGTTTGTCAGCCTTTGTACATCAATCAGCTTCCGTTGCGTCGCACACTGAGGGGCCAGTGCTGCTATGCGGCTTTTCTCGTGGTTTGTGGGCACAATTTGC
>CAYRJR010000072.1:0-3522 GCA_964424655.1 uncultured Chitinophagaceae bacterium | reverse complement strand
CTGATAGAAAAATCATTATTTCAAATCTATAAGCCCTAATGACAGAGGACCACAAATGAAAAGGCCACCCTAAGGGCTGCCTTTCGTAATATTTCGATGCTAACTTAATCTTGTTCCAGCCTTTCTTTTTTGGCTTCTAATCTTTCAATTTCCAGGTCAATACTATCGCTTTGTGCATCAGTTTGCCGCATGGAGCTTCGATATTCGGAACGCCAATATCCCGGGCCATATTTTCGATGTATGCTGTGTGTTTCTGCCTCAAGTGTGTCCTGTAGGTTTTGGCTGTTGACAAGTCGGCCATCCGAACTCATGATATAATCCAAGTCATTGTCCCAGTCGAGCGACTCATAGCTTTCCTTGAAACTTACCCGCCATTTTCCATAAGAAAATGTTCGTGAGCTCCCATTGTAAAACGAGTGAGCATCGTTCAGTTTTTCATCTAAGCTGCCGTCAAAGCGAATTTTTGAACCGGCGGGAACCTGCACATTTACATACACCTGTTGCCCACGATAGCCTTCCTTTTTAGAAATTGGGAAGTAACTGGCCAATGAAAGAATGCTGTCGTAGCCTGGCATATTTTGAATGGGATAAGCAATGTTTGTCGCATGGTTCTTCGCTTCATCTATATTCTGTCCCCGGCTGTTTCGTATCAGGTAAACGTGATAAAGTGAATCGGGACTGAGGCTGGCCCGAACACCAATACGGGCACTCAGCATCGAATCATCACGTAAATCCCAGCCCTGAATATTGCCCCGAAGCCAGGGTAAGGCATGCGAATACATTAGTGTTTCATCAGGCACGGTCAGGGTTAGCAAGTGATTGTGCGGTTGCTGAATAGGGATTTCGGTAGTGACGCTTCCTTCGGCAATAAATTCTTTAAGTATTCCACTGGCTAAGGTTACAGCACAGCCAATGCCGGCAAACCAAAGCAACATAAATACTATGGTCAGAGCACGATGGCGGCGATGCAGATTCAAAGCACGACGAACCAACGACACCACTATGGCAATGAGTGGAATGCCCAATAGTAAAAACACACTGCACCAACCCAGGATCCGCATGCGGGTGCTTTGCAGTAAATAATCATTTGCCAATTGCGAAAAGCCACCAAATGCATATCCAATCAAAATGAAAAACAGAATTAGAGCTATCGAAATTCCGATGATGCTAAATATTGCATTGAAGAGCGTACCCAAAACACTCCCGCCCCGCGATGCTGCGCCCCGCGCGGCATCCGAAACTTCCCGGCCAAAGGCTTTACCTCGGGTGTTCATGAAATTTTTTGCAGTATCACCCACTTCGCTGCCCCATTCTTTCACGCGTCCTCGAAGTTCTTCAGTGTTGGAGGTGATGTTTTGCCGGATGCTGTTCAGATCCACTTTTTCACCGCGCATTTCCATCTTTTCGAATTGAGAACGGGCAGCAGGCAATACAACCCACAGCACGATATAGATAAGCATAAAGGTGCCCGTCAGGGAGCCGAAAAAGAAGCTGCTCATACCCAGAAACCACCAGCCGCTTCCGGTAAATACGCTGATGATAATCGGTGACAGGAAGAGCAGCCGCATAATCCAAACCTGAGTGCCGAAATAGGAGGCAATCCCGGAAGCAACACCACCCAGCCATTTATCCTCCGTGTTTCTGAAGAGTTTTCGCCCCCGGTATTCTTCCTGAGCTTGTGCCGGCACGAAAATCCAAAGCAGGATGTAGAGCATCACGCCAAAGCCCCAGCCCCCCAGCGTAAGGATGGCAAAAACAATGCGTACCAATGCCGAATCCACATTAAGATATGCAGCGAGTCCCGAGCAGACACCACCTAGAATCTTGTCGTTGCTGTTTCGAAAAAATCGCTTGGAAGATTTGGATTTATTGCTCATCCCCGTGCCAGGCTTGGGTTTGGCCTCTTCATCTTCGGCTGCAAAATCTTCCACCCGCCCCATACTGTTGCAGATTTCCTGCACATCAGCTTCGGTGATAGCGCTGCTGCCACGCCGTAGCCGGTCTTCCATCAGCTCGGCCACCCGGCTCTCAATATCATTAATGATTTCTTCCCGGCTTTCTTCTTCGCTGAAATAGTTTCGAAGACTTTCGAAGTATGCTTTCAGGCTGATGTAGGCCGCATCTTCAATTGCGATAATCCTGCCGCCAAGGTTGATGTTGATAATCTTTTCCATTTTGAATGCTGAATTGGGAAAGGAAATAAGGTGTGTTTATTCAGGCTGGGTGAGTTTGTTGACGGCAGTAGAAAGCTCTTGCCAGGTGGCGTATAGTTCCTGATAGAATTGTTCGCCGGATTCGGTGAGGGAGAAATATTTCCGGGGTGGCCCGCTGCTGCTTTCCACCCAGCGATAGCTCAGCATGCCTGCATTTTTTAATCGTGTCAGTAAGGGGTAGAGCGTGCCTTCCAGAATACTCAGGTTGGCATCTCGCATCTTCTCGGCTATGTCGCTGGGGTAAGCTTCGGCATTGCGGATAATAGAAAGGATACAAAACTCATGGATGCCTTTGCGCATCTGGCTTTGGGTGTTATCTATGTTCATCTGTTTTCTCTTAGAACTTGACGAGGCAAAGATATAGCTATTCATTGGTACTATGCAATACATAGTACCAATGAAAATTGTCATTTTTTTGAAAACCATGCAAAAGCTATTTATTTACACGGAATAGCATCGTGTTCCTAACGGCATAAATTTTTTATTTCAACGCCCGGCATGACCACCATTTATTGTATTTCCGGCTTGGGTGCCGATGACCGGGTCTTTAAAAAACTGGCAATTCCCGGTGTTGAATTCCGGTATGTACCCTGGCCTTATTTGGATGTGAAAGACAACATGCGGAGCTATGCTGAAAAGATTGCAGCACTTATCCCTCAAGGCCCTACGGACATGATTCTGGGTCTTTCATTCGGCGGCATGTTGGCTTCTGAAATTGCACTGATGCGTCCTGCCCAGAAGGTTTTTTTAATTTCTTCCTGCAAATCGCCAGAAGAGTTGCCTCCTCTAAATCCGGTGCTTCGATTCTTTGCCAGAAACCGATTAATCTTCATGAGCGCACTGACCTTACTGCAATGGCGTTTCATGACCTTATTTGGTGTAGAAAATGAAGAAGAAAGAAAGATGGTGCGCGAAGTGATGGCAGATAGCGATCCTCATTTTGTACGATGCGCGGGCAAGGTGATTATCGAATGGAAAATGAAAGAAAAACCTCGCGCCGATTTGATTCAAATGCATGGTACCGCTGACAGAATCCTGCTGCCACAATTCGTCAAACCCAGCATTTGGATTAAAAATGGGCATCATCTGATGGTCTTTAGCCGTGCTGCCGAAATCAGTAACCTCATTGCACAGCATCTTTGAATGCTCTTGATGATTATCCGGACTACTTTCCTCTCACTGCCGATAGGCGACATGATTGCCGGTGCCACAGATGCCGGCATTTGTCTCTTCGATTTTCGCTACCGCAAAAACTTATACCAATTAGACATCTAAAATCCATACTTTGTGTATAGACTTCTTCCAGTAA
>CAYRJR010000071.1:4333-12571 GCA_964424655.1 uncultured Chitinophagaceae bacterium | reverse complement strand
CCTTCCTGAGCAACGATATGGAGCAGGCCTGCCTCTTCGGCATTCAACTCGAAGGTGGCCTTTTCACTTTCCAGCTCACAAAGCAGCTCATCGCGCTTCACATATGAGCCATCTGGTTTCAGCCATTTCACTAACGTAACTTCTGAGATGGATTCGCCAACGGTGGGCACCTTTATTTCAATCATTGCAGCCTGAATTTTTGCGGCCCGAAATTAGGCAGTTCGGCCAAGTAGCCTACTGATGAAGGACAGCATCTTCCTGACAGCCAAACGCAGAACAAAAAAATCGTTCGGGAATTAGCCTTTGGATTCTTAAGGCATGGACGTCTGTCATTTCCTGATTTGTGTACCCAATACGAGAAAAGCCGATAAGCGAAATCCTGCTGAAGTGTGCGACGCAACGGAAGTCTGGCGTTGCCATCCAGCCGATAAAAAAATCATTGCGAAAATCGATAGTACATGCATTCAGGAATGGGAATTACCACTGCTCCTCACCTATTTTCGACATGTCCACCACACGCCATTCCCGGCCTTGCTGATAGAGAATGACCATGCCCTTGGGATGTTGTTTGAGCGTGAGGCGGTAGTCGTGTCCCGGATCTATGAAATGCAGATCAAAGAGCTCATTGCTCCTGTCCTCGCCGCCTAAGCCCTGCTGCTGCCACCAGGAGCCCCATTGGTTGAGCACCACATGCAGGTGGTTGCTGTCTTCGACGATGACGTGTGCGCCATCGCCGGGCTGCTGCATGTTGTAGCTGCTCACATCATACACCTTTCCTTTTGGGTTGATGTGTTCGAAAATGTGCAGGTGGGCAGGAAGGTCTGAGCTGTCGGAACCCAGAATGATGCCCACGCCATTGTAGGTGGAAGGCATGTTCAGAATCAGCACTACGGGTGCGTCTTTCCAAATGAATTTTTTCTGAATGGCCCAAAAGACTTTGGTGCTTTGTCGCCAATCCCAGATGAGGCGAAAGGTGAAACTCATGCAGCACAATAACACGACTCCGAATACCAGATTGCGCAGCCCATTTTTCTTTGTGAACAACCAGGCAATACCCAAAGCAAGCAATGGCCATTGGAAGAATGCCGTGTAGTAAAGTATCCGGTCGTTGTTGACTCGCATCAGCTCTGGCAAAGAATATGGCAGGATGATGGCCAGGCTGACCAATGAACCGGCAACCAGGAAGGTGGCGGCCTGTGCAGGACGGCTCCAGCGTGGAAACCGAATCCAGGCCAGGACGGGAAAACCAAGAGCAAGCAAGAGGAACACGATACCGCCTGATGCAGTGCCTGTATGTTCATAAAACCATTGCCGCAAAGGATGCGGATAGAACCGGCCGAAGCCCAACAGATGCCATTCATTACCCCAGGCATGCGCCACAATCTGCAAGAATGAGGCACCGGCAGAATGATGCGGAATGCCATGCGCAACCCAGACTCCATAGATTATCCGGTAAGTGAGCAGATACAGGGCAAAGAGCAGCAACATCGGCAACACCAGCCTGAGTAAAGCCTCCCGGCATCTTTCCCAGGCTATCAATCCAGCGCGCCAATAGACCAATGACAGCAAGAGCAACAGTATGGGAATGGTGTACCATAGCTCCAGCGTGAAAATGAGTAGCACATACAAGAGCAGACTGCGCCAAAGCCAGGCCTGACGGCCATCTTGCAAGTATGCCCTTGTCCAAATAAGGAACCATAAGATGGCCTGAACAGCGATCAGATAATGGTAGCAAGCCTTCCACAAAACCACCTCAGTCATGGCTGGATTGAACATAACGAGCAGGCTGCCCGCAGCAGCGATCCAGGTAGCGTGCTTTAGTTGAAAGTCTGAAAAGAGGCTGCGGCAGAAACGGAAAAGTTGTAGCCCATTGAGTGCATGAAGACCTGAGAAAAGAAGAAACCAGGGCAAGGGATTTGTGCCCAACAGCCATACAAGTAAAAAGAGCTGAAGCTGGGTGAGCTGATAAAAAGAGTGGATACCCGAAGTACTGCGGTTGAGCATTTCCAGGAAAGAGTGATCGTAATAAAGCTGCAGCAAGCCATGAAAATCCTGCTGAAAGCCGCCCTTCCAGGCGGGCAGATACAATGCACTAACGCCAAGCCAAAGCACAATCCAGAGCCAGAAAGGACGTCCTGAAATTTTCTTCAGCAAGGATTGAATCATGGGGGTAAAGATGCCCCGACACTTCGGATCTCTATGAGGAATTATCCTCCGGAAATGTTGCACACAAGCCTCCCTGCCAAAGCATGCCTGTTCTATTCTTTATTTTCATCAGATGGATTTCGCCAGCAAAGTCATACTGACCTGCGCGATGTGTAGCCCCCTTTGCGCACATGGCCAATTGCCCGAAAGTGAAATCCCATTACCCCAAACGGATGGCCCCTGCATAGTGATAAAGCTCCGTTACGACTTCCCCTGGAAGCCAGGCGGCGAAGCGCCTACGCTGGACACTGTTGGCGTTTTCGTGGTGGGCGATGATGGCCGGCTACGCATTGCATATTTCAGCCATGCCGGCAATTGCAAAGGCGAAGAGGCCTTTCAATATAAAAACGGACGACTGTTGAGTAAGGCCGGTTATCGCTCCGTAAGCTTGCATTCGCCTTTGGCGCTGGAAAGAAACCACCAGCATGAACTTTCTTTTGAAAAGGTCTGGAGCTACCGGCACGGGAAAGTATCCGGCCTGAAATATTACGTAGGCCCCAAGCTGGTTCCGGCAGAGGTAACCCAATACGAATATGACGAAGACGGGCGGCTGAGCAGCGAAAGCAACACCTTTCCACTACAGACTGAGATGGTCTTTCCGACACACTACGATGAAGTTGATTACAGCTATGATGAAGACTCCATCACCCGGCTCAGCTATGAGCAAGGCATCTTAAAAGACAGTGCGACCTTCTATGCCCGACATGACACCACTGGCCATTTGCTGGAGCGCTGGGAGCCTTTTCCCAACAAGGCTTTCAGGCACGAATGGTTTCAGTATGATTCGTTGGGGCGGCTGAGTGTTTATCGCTGCCAGAAGGAATATTCTCCGCTTCGTCGTGATGGCAGTATTGCCTATCCCGACCGGATTGAACGGGTCTATGATGACCGGGGGCGCCTCGTAGCTGAGCGATTTTTTGCCCGAGAAATCAAGCGCTGGGCCTTTCAATATGTCTATATCGAATAGGCGCTCCTCAGAGAAAATTCATCAATGAATGTTTCCGGATTAAGGCTTAGTTCCCTGCCAGGTCGGCCTCGTTGAAAATGCGGCGGTAGGCTTTGATGAAGATGGCACCCAGGTTTCGGTATGGCGGCACATACTCATTAAAGTCTTTCTCTTTCCCATTTAAAGACTTCCCGATTTCTGCCCAGAGCGACACCCAGTCAACATTATCTCCGGCCAGCAGATGATCATTCAGGTGGCTGATGATGGCATCATTCACGAGCATGGTGCCGGTCTGTTTGGTAGAAATCAGGTGTGCATCGGGCGCATGATCCAGTACAGCCCCCAGGTTGTGATAGCCGCCACAGGAGCCCAGCATGATGATGCGATTGCTCTTGCTCATGTAGTCCACAGTAGAGCTTAGGTGGTAGCTGTGGCCGCGGTGTACCAGAATCGTAGGATGGATGTCGCGGGCATTCAGCCAGGCTTCGAGCGCCTTTTGTGCGTCATCGTCCTTGCCACTTTCATAGTCGAGCGGCAGGTTGGCAAAAATGATGATAGGCTTGCCGCTGATAGATTTTATCGTCACCCATTGCTTGGTGGCATTTTCTTCGGGTCGGCTCCATTTCTTGGTATCCCTGAAGTTGGCCAGGAAGGAAGCATAAGAGTTTTTGCCGTCTTCATCACCATAAAAGAAGTATTGCTCATACACGATTCCACTGTCGTTGACGAGGCTCTTGAAAGGGATATTGCTGATGGGTGGCAGGTGCAGGTTTTGGGCCAGGGAATCATTGTTGTTGCCGTTAGCCAGTGTGGCCAGCAGGCCATATACGATGGTGCCTTTCAGGTTACGAGCCTCACTGACCCGTGTGTAGTTGTTGACGATTTCCTGGCGTAAAAAGTTGGCCAGGGCTGTGTCTTTGACTGAGCCGAAAGCATCGGCCACATCAACGGCATCTTCCAGGTCGTCTGTCTTTCCATGCTCCAGTCCGCTGATAAATTCCTTCATCACCGAAGTCTTTTCTTCCGGCTTCATCGTGGACAGGAAATCGCTGAGCGTATTATAGCCGGCGCACATGCGGATGAATGTCCGGAAGTGTACATAGCGTGTTTTGTCCAGCAACACATCACCGGGATTGGGTTTAAGGCGTTCCATCATGCGGCGAAAAGCGCCAATGAAAGAAGAAGTGTAAATCCGGTCCTGGCCATACACGATGATGTAGTAAAGCTCCTCCGGGCTAAGGCCATCCAGGATTTTAAAGCGTACCGGGTCGGGAGATTCATGCAGTTCATTGATGCGTGCGATGAAAATATTGTTGGCCCGGTAAGACAGCTCTTCGGTATAGCTTGTGCCGCCCAGTGTATCGCCCATCATTTGCAGGCGCACTAAATTTTTGAATAAGGAAATATCGTCTGAGGTGATTTTGTCCACGTCGGCAATGCTCAGGCGCTTGTTGTAAATATCAGAGATGAAAGACATCGCCTTCAGCGGACTTTTACTCTCTGTGGTGATGCGCACGATGGTCTGTACTAGCGGATCCTTACACCTGCGTACCGCACTGTTGAGTGTGATATTGGTGCTGGAGGCATAGTTGTAAATCTCTGTTGGTGCCTTGCGGGCTGCGGCTGCAATGATGTCGCAGGCAAAAGGCTCGTGAGCAAATTCCTGTAGTCTTTTAATCATTTTCAAAGGCTGTTCCAGGCCCACTTTTTTATACAACAACGCTCGCAAGTCCGGATGGCCATCCAGTAACTCCACATTCGCCAGCATATATTCATTTTCATTCGCCCGAACGAAAGAATCAAGCTTGCCCTCATGGCGTGCGATGATGAGGTCATACATATTGTTGACCACCTTCCGGTAGAAATAAGGGTCTGCTTTCGTATCGTGATTGTAGGCATTCACCATATTCGTCACTGCCCGCAGGTAACGAATCTTCTCCTGATTGTCCCGTTCCACGTTTGTGACAGGCAGGTTTTCAATCATAGTATCCAAATGCGCTGCCTTATGCAGCAAGGCTTGCGTGATGGTGTGCGAAGCCAGCGAATCATCGCCATACCAGATGAATCCATCCACCTTACCGTCTGTAGCATCAGCGCCTCGAAGAGCCTTGTGGAAGTAGTCGTGCCAGAGTTGCCGCTGCCTCGGAATTGGATTGATGAGGCTGTCTATTTCATAAATGGATTTCGGTTTGGGTACCTCCTTTTGCTTCTTATGCTTGTCGGCAAAGGCTGGGGCAGCAAGCAGCAGGGCAGCGATGGCTAGTAGGATTCCGGAGGCGTTACGGCGAAAGACATTCATCATATTTCAAAAGCGCAATAGCTGCAAAAATAGCCCGCACAAAAGGGCAGGAAGCCGATTGCCCAAAATCACAATTTCTTTAACAGCCCTGCCAGCAGCCCTCTTCAGCCGCCACACCGCACGAAGCCCGAACAACAAGCGCAGCGCCAGTCAGCAACTTTGCGAAGGAGCAAGATGGTTGTGGTTTTTTTTTGAGTCAGCTATTGCAGCCCGATGCAGCATCCGTTGCGTCGCACACTGAGGGGCCAGTGCTGCTATCTGGCTTTTCTCGCAGCATCGGGTAAGTTTCCTCCACATCTTCCGGGCGAAGCTGCACAGCGAAATATCGCTGAAGTGTGCGACGCAACGGATGACAGGCAGCGAAATCCAGCCGATAAAAAAAGAATACAACCGGTGTGGCTATTGCAGCCCTGCCGTTACCTTTGGCGGCCTTTGAGGGTGCTTAGCTCAGTTGGTTAGAGTGTTACCTTGACATGGTAAAGGTCGCTGGTTCGAATCCTGCAGCACCCACCCTGAAATGACTTCAAAACCTTCCTGCCCCAATGCCAGGAAGGTTTTTTCTTTTTCTTGAAATTGCACAGCATCCTACTTTTCTCAACACACACATGCACGACCTCCACAGCTTTTTTGCCCAGCGTCATTTCATCGAGTCGCACAGTCATTACCGCTACGATCCGCTGCAATGGGGCAGCAAAATGCAGTTCGCTACTCAGGATCAATTCTACCTGGACGAGGCCGATGTGGTGATTGTAGGCTGTGGCGAGCAAGGCGGGCTGCATGAGTCTGCATCCTTCAGCCAGGCACCCGATGCCATCCGCAAAGAGCTGTATCAACTATACCAATGGCATCCCGAAATCCGAATTGCTGATGCCGGCAATATCCTTCAGGGGGCGACCACCAGCGACACGCGGGCAGCGCTGCGCCTGGTGCTACAGGAGCTGCATGATGCCGGTAAAATAGTCATCATCCTCGGTGGCTCTCACGACCTCACGATGCAGCAATATGAGGCCTTCAGCACCCGCAACCAACTTATTGATGCCGTGATTGCCGATGCCTGGATAGACCTCGATGAGTCGGAGATATTGAGCAATCGCTCCTTCCTGATGGATATGCTCACGGCGCAACCCAATTTTGTGCGCCACTACACACACCTGGGCTTCCAGAGTTATTTCGTTCAGCCACGCATGCTGGAGACCTTGGACAAGTTGCGATTCGACTTTATCCGCTCGGGCAGCCTGCGCGAAAACCTGGAAGAAGCAGAACCTGCGCTGCGAGCTGCCGACTTGTTTTCGATTGACCTGAATGTGGTTCGATTTTCCGATGCACCGGCAAACACGCAAGGCTCACCCAATGGCCTGTTTGGCGACGAGGCCTGTACGCTGACACGCTATGCAGGCATGGCCACCAGGCTAAGCTCTCTGGGCATCTATGGCTACGAACCCAAGGCCGATGTGCATCAGATGTCAGCAAAGCTTATTGCACAGATGATCTGGTATTTCGTAGAAGGCCTGGTGCTGCGGCGTCAGGAGGCACCCCTAAGCGACCGGAGTGAGTTTTCAGAATTTATTGTCCGCAGCTCCGCTCATGATACTTTATTCCTGAAGAGCCGTCGCAGCAGGCGATGGTGGATGCAGATGTCAGATGGCACATTGGTGCCATGCACCTATAATGATTATCTGGCGGCCAGCAGTAATGAAATCCCGGAACGCTGGCTGCGCGAACAGGAAAGGTTGTCGTAGCTGCCAGGTCATTCATTCAGTGGAAAGCTTGTCGCATCAGCAAGCCCGATACTGGCTCTGGCGGCAAAGCCTTTAAGTCAGGAGTTTCAGAAGGGTTATGACCCGAAACCTGACTCCCGGCAAAAAGAAATTCAGGGAGCTTATCTATTTGCTGTCTGAGCCAGACTGACCCGTTCAGGTAATTATTCTCCGGGAAATAGAGGAACAGACAGCTACTGTCCTTAATGGCATTGATGATGTCTTCAGCCTGCTGCGGTGGCAATGCGGGGCAGCCCCAGGAGCGGCCCAGTCGGCCTTCCTGAGCGATGAACGTATCACTGACATATCCTGCTGCATGCATCACGATGTTGCGGTTCATGGCTTCATCATTAAAGCCTGGATCCATGCCTTCCAGGCAAAGAGACTGGCCATGTTGTCCATCGTAGGTGTAGCCAGTCACATAAAATCCGAGAGACGTGGCATGGCTGCCTTCGCGGTTTGAGAAGACCGTTGCCATATCCTCACCAGAGCCTTGCCCATGCGCCATGTAGGTATTGAAGAGCAATTCTCTTCGATCTAAATCAATTACCCAAAGTCGTTTGTGGCAGGATGACAGGCTCAGGTCAGCCACACTCAAAATATGCCTGTGTGGGTTCAGCTTTCCGGCGGCTTCCAGATTGAGATAGCCATGCAGGGCGGCATCAAACACCTGAGGGTTCAGCGGCTCAGCATTCCCGAAATTAATTTGTCCATAAAACTGCTGCATCAGGCTATCTGAAAAAGATACTGCCGGCTGCTGCCATAAAGCGGCGGAGCTGTCGGGAAGGCCGGCAAACGCCGATGTGAAACCAGACGAAAGCAGGCTCAACAGACCCACAAAACCAATCCAGTTCTTCAGACACATATACTCCAGTTTTTTGTCTTCAAAGCGCTAGGGCAGCCCTTGCACCAAAAGTACAAGCGCACATTTTCAGCTTTTCCCAAAAAACAAAAAGCAGGCAACTTCCAGGCTTCGGATTGTCCGGCAGCAATAGGCCCAGCCAGCAACCCGGCTCATTTGGCTACCTTAG
>CAYRJR010000071.1:0-4323 GCA_964424655.1 uncultured Chitinophagaceae bacterium | reverse complement strand
AAAAACTATAAAAACAACACGATGAGAGAAGTAATTATTGCTTCAGCCGTTAGGACCCCACTCGGCAGTTGGGGCGGTTCTCTGAAAGACTTTTCGGCAACCCAACTCGGCGCTATCGCCATTAAAGCAGCTATTGAGCGGGCAGGCATCAAGCCGGAAGATGTAAACGAAGTATTGATGGGCTGTGTACTCCAGGCTAACCTGGGTCAGGCACCTGCCCGTCAGGCTGCACGTTTTGCAGGCTTGCCCGACCAAGTGATTTGTACCACCATCAACAAGGTGTGCGCATCGGGTATGAAGGCAGTTAGCCAGGGCGCTCAGGCCATCCTGCTTGGCGATGCCGAAATCGTAGTGGCGGGCGGAATGGAAAGTATGACCAACGTACCCTTCTATAATGCTTCCCAACGCTGGGGCAGCAAGTATGGAGACACTAAAACAGTGGATGGCCTCGCAAAAGACGGCCTGACGGACGTCTATCACAACTACGCTATGGGCAATGCAGCAGAGCTTTGCGCCAAAGAATGCGGTATCAGCCGGGCCGACCAGGATGCCTTTGCCGTAGAAAGCTATAAGCGCAGCCAGCAGGCCACGAATGAAGGGCGATTTAAAGACGAAATCGTTCCGGTAGAAATTCCGCAACGCAGCGGCACGCCACTCATCTTCGACAAGGATGAAGAGCCCTGGCGCGTGAATTTTGATAAGATCAGCAGCCTGAAGCCCGCATTTACAAAAGATGGTAGCGTCACCGCAGCCAATGCTTCTACAATGAATGATGGTGCTGCTGCTCTGGTGCTGATGACTGCTGAAAAAGCAAAGGAATTAGGCATCAAACCACTCGCCCGGATTCGCAGCTATGCCGATGCGGAGCAGGCACCTGAATGGTTCACCACTACGCCCGCACAGGCAGTGCCTAAAGCTGTTGCCAAGGCTGGCCTGAAGATGGAGGATGTAGAATTTTTTGAATTGAATGAAGCCTTCGCAGTTGTTGGTATTGAAAACTCCCGCATCATGAAGCTGAAGCCGGAGCAGGTGAATGTAAATGGAGGTGCTGTGGCCATCGGCCACCCGCTGGGCGCCAGTGGAGCCCGCATCTTAGTGACTTTAATCAACGTGCTCAAACAACAGAACGCAAAGATTGGCGCAGCAGGCATCTGCAATGGTGGCGGCGGTGCCAGTGCTATGGTACTTGAGCGGATGTAAACGTCCACTGGAAAATGGCCCTGCAATTCTGAAATGCATCCAAAATGGAGCGCAATTTTCAGGCTTGCAGGGCTTATTACTTCAGGAAGCGGCACCCGGCTTCATCACACTTCTTCAGGGAAGATTTTTCCTGGATTCAGGATGCCATGAGGGTCAAAGGCCAGTTTGATGGCACGCATCAGGCGTAGCTGTGTGGCATCGAAAACAATGTCCATATAGCGTTGCTGCACGTAGCCAATGCCATGTTCACCCGAGAGTGTGCCGCCCATCTGGTGCACAGTTTCAAATAGCTCCCGGATACATTGGGGCAATTCTTCCTTCCAGAAATTTTCTGACAGTGACCCGCGCAGAATGTTCACGTGCAGGTTGCCATCACCGGCGTGCCCAAAGCAGACCGTTTCAAATCCATATTTCCGGCCCAGGTCTTTTACGAAATGAAGTAGCTCAGGCAGTTTGGCTCGCGGCACGACGGTGTCTTCCTCTTTCTTCACCGAATGTGCCCGCACCGCTTCTCCCACCTTTCGGCGCAGCGACCAAAGTCTTTCTTTCTCTTCATGCGTCTCGGCTAACAGTGGTTCTCCGATGTCAAAGCGGGCGACTACTTGAGCAATTTGCTCCATATCCTGCATCAGTAGCTCCGGATTATTGCCATCTACCTCAATGAGGAGATGCGCAGCCACAACATCGGGCACGGGGATCATGTTGCTCCCGGTGTATGCCTGAGTCAGCACTAAGGCATCACGCTCCATAAACTCCAAAGCACTGGGTGTATGTCCTGCCAGGAATATTTCATTCACTGCAGCACAGGCATCTTCCGCACTGCGAAAAGGCACGAGCATGGTCAGGTCTGCGGTTGGGTGCGGAATCAGCCGCAGTACGATTTTCGTCACTACTGCCAGCGTCCCTTCGCTGCCCACAATGAGCTGGGTAAGGTTGTAGCCCGTACTATTCTTGAGCACATTGGCACCCGTCCATATTCGCTCACCATTGGGCAAGACAACTTCCAGGTTCAGTACGTAATCCTTCACCACGCCATACTTCAGGGCTTTCGGGCCACCGCTGTTTTCAGCCACATTGCCACCAATAAAACAAGAGCCTTTACTGGCGGGGTCGGGCGGATAATACAAGCCTCTCGCACGGACTGCCTCCTGCAATACCTGGGTAATGACACCCGGTTCCGTAGTCACCTGAAAGTTTCGGGTATCAATGTCCAGGATGTGGTTCATACGCTGCGTGTCTAAGACAATTCCTCCCTGAACAGGCAGTGCACCACCACTCAGTCCAGTACCGGCTCCACGGGGTGTGACGGCGATATTTTGTTCATAGCAATGCCGCATGATGAGGCTGACCTGTTCCGCAGTTTCGGGCTGCACAACCAGCAAGGGCAGGAAGCTGAGGTCTTCTGTCTGGTCAGAAGCGCAGCGGGTTAAGGATTCTTCATCCGTCAAGACACGCCCGGGATTGAGGACACTTTGAAAGAAATCCAAATCAGCCTGGGCAGGATGTTTAAAAGACATGATTGCAAGTTAGGTTGAGGCCAAAAGGGCAACTGTTCCGATGCCTCCTTTCAGCACCTTCCTTCACTAAAGTATCAGGCCAAAAAAGCGCGGCTACTGATGTAGCCACGCCCGACTGAAAAAACGTAGTAGCACTGCTTCTGAATTTCTTCAGCCACAGTACTACTAACCACTAACCACCATAAACACAATCGTTGATTAGCCATTCACTTGAGCTACTAATTGTAGCCCAATATTCACCGTAGGGCGAATAAACTTGTCGCCGAGGCTTTGGTCGTTTCCATACACAAGCCCCCAGTTGGTACGGTCAATATTGAAATTGGCCTGTGCAGTTACCTGATGATTTTCCATTGAAATCTTTGCCGGAAAACTGATGCTCTTTGTAACTCCCTTTAAGGTGAGGTTGCCCGTCACGGTATGCGTTGCATCTTTCATGACCAACTCTGTTCCCTGTGCGGAAACCCCAGGTGTCACGCTGCTGATTTCGAAGCTTGCAGTTGGGTGAGCGGCTACATCAAAGAAGTCGCTGCTCATGAGGTGACCGCTCAGCTTGAACATGCCATTGGTGTCCTCATCAAGCACCTTCAGGCTATTCATGTCCATGACGAACCGCCCGCCTATAATGTTCCCTTCCTGAAGGGTAAGGCTGCCATTTTCCAGATTAAAACTGCCATGATGTTTTCCTATCGGCTTCGAACCCGTCCATTCAACCCGGCTCTTCACCAGATCTGCCTGATACTGATGGCCTGTTGCCACTTCGATTTTTACGGCTTCGCCAGTTTTAGCCTTATCAGCCTTGGGATCGCTTTGGCAGGAAGCAAGAAGGCCGGCACCAACACCCAGAATAGAAAAGAGGAGTTTGCGTTTCATGTTCGTTTTTGAATTTTGATGAGGCAAATTTAGTTCACAAAGACAATTGTTGTACCTACATGAATTGTTATATCCCTATAGAGATTACATGAAATCACTCAGCGTAAAGGAGTTTAGGTGTTGGCAACAAGCCGGAAAAATCTTCCTGCTATTGGATGTGCGGGAAGGATTTGAGCGAGCAAGAGGTCACATCGGGGGCAGGCATCTGCCTTTGGGCGAAATCATCACTCAGGCACGGGAACTACCTACCGATATTCCAATTGTGATTTATTGTGAAAAAGGCATTCGGAGCCAGATTGCAGGACAACGCCTTGAAGCGCTGGGCTTCGACAAACTGTACAATCTGGATGGAGGCATGAAGGCCTGGACAAATCAGATTTCAGAAAGTGAAGAGTAGCCGTTTTGGGCAGCATTGAGGCAATAGCTGACTCCAAGTCGCAAGCAGATATTCTCAGTTTCGTGGCCGCAGGGCAAGCCAAAAGCCAGAGGAATTTCTTGTCCATCAAGCTTGTCACGAATAATTTCTTCCAGACGTTGGCCGAAGGGTCGTTCAGTATCTTCCAAGTCACTAAACTGCCCCATCAGCATAGCGCTGATTCCATCAAGCTGCCCACTACGTTTCAGGCTCAGCAACATCCTGTCGATTTGATAGAGATGCTCACCGATGTCTTCAATGAATAAAATCTTTCCTCTGGTTTCTAATTGGGAAATGGAGCCGGTCAGGTGGGCGAGAATA
>CAYRJR010000070.1:8041-12598 GCA_964424655.1 uncultured Chitinophagaceae bacterium | reverse complement strand
GGAATTGAAGTCGAGTAATACCGTCCAAATAGAATGAGGATGCTTGTGAAAACAGGCATCCTCATTCTATATTTGTCTAAATTAAAAGGTACCTATTTTCTATCCTTACAACGTATAGTTTTTTTAAAATGCGTAAATCATTATTTATACTATTGATAATAATAGTATCTTTGAAGGCAAATTCGCAATGTTTCATTATTAAGACGACATTAAGCGATTGCTCCATTTGTCGTTCTCGAATTAATGAGTTAGAACCATCGGTAACAAATATCCCAGTATATGTTATTTTCCCGGAAGATAAAAGAGTTGATTCTTCTGATATTGAATACGTAGGAAACTTTAGCAAGTCCGGTTTCAATCTTATTTTCAATGATTTGTGGTACGATAGTCTGAAATCAATAGACAATACTACCATTTATGCCGTGGATAAATTTGGTAATGTAACAAAGGCATTATCACTATCCAGTTTATCATCCAATACCATCAATGATATACTGAAAGGCTTTAGCTCTAATATTGATGACGGCAACTTATTTTATTACATAGACTCAAATGAATTTAAGTTCGATATGCAATTAGGGAATTTATATGTCTTAAACAGATTTACGGGTAAAATGGTTTATTCAATTAAGTCTTCCAAAATTAATTCTAAATTAATTAGTTCACATTTAATTGGCGAACAGAAAATTAAATTCGATAAATTCGGTGATAAAATTACTAAATTGTTATCTGGCTTCAATATAGTGTTTACATCATTTTCGATTTGTAAAGATTCATCAATTTATATGCTATTAAAGTATCATTCTACACCGGATAGTATTTCTCCAAATATTTCGGATGAATTTTGTATTTTTCATTATAAAGATTCATCGTTATTGAATGTTATTCCAATTAACCTACCTAATGATGTTATTTTGTACGATCCAATTTTTAAATTAGATTCCAATAATAACCCTTTATTTTATTCATATTCCGTATCAAATGGTGAATATGATCTAACTACCTGTTATATAGCTTCTTTTGCTAACAACAATAATTACTTTAATTTAAGTCGTTATTATAAATTTCCAATGCCTTCGATAAACAGATTCAAATACAAATATAATGATTTGAGTTTATTGCATAGTCAATCCCCATATATATCAAACTATTTATCTAATACTATTTTAAACCTAAAAACTAATTCTACTGCCTTTATTATCCCTGATAGTGCTTATCAGAGTGGCATGACAAATACTATTGATGTAGATTCGGAACAATTGCATGTTTTTTTTATCCGTCGTTTATCTATTAATAGACTATCAGTAACGTATAATTATAATAATGTAATGTACGCAAATACATATGATGATTCTTTGAAATTATTACAGGTTATTCGAATTCCATTTTTATTTAGTCGTTCTAGTTATGTTGCTTGGATGGAACAATTTCCGTCTATTGGTTTACTTAAAATCCTATATCGTGGTTCTACCGATCGTGAATATTTTATCCCATTAAGCCTTATTTTTAATGATTTTCGTTACCCAAATACTCGATTCAATTAATGCATTGCGAAGGTACAAGTATTTAATTATTTGACTAATTAGTTCTTGCCACTAATTTTCATGAATTCAATACTAAGTACACATCTTTTATTGTTCTGTTTAAGGACACTTCTTTCCATTGAATAGATAATATTAAAGAGGCTGCCCTTTTGAGGCAGCCTCTTTCAATGATGTCAGAAATAACTACAGCGTCCGCTTCCCGTTAACAGTAACTGTATTATTATCACTATCCTGGAAATTCCCTGTGATTTGGTCATTGCTGAGCGTGCCAATCATGTGTCCGTCATCATCCTTCAATGTACCGTTGGCATCTATTGTTCCGCTGGCTTCATTATTTTCAGTGCTGCCTGTTTTGCGAGCTACACCGCCCCATTTCCCTAATGCACGAGACAATACAATATTGAATGTACCGGACTCTGGCTTGGTAGTAGAATATGTGCCTTCATAGCATTCAATCAATGCATTTGAAGTCTCTTTTACAATGTCAAATACCGCATTGGGGTGACCGGGAATGTCCGCAGAAGTCACCGTGGGATTAGAGCCGGAAGCCCCTACTGAGAGATGGATGGTTACTGTTTGTCCGTTTAGTGTCCCTGTGAACGGAGCTGTGTAAGCCTGGCCATTCACCCAGGTGACATTAGAAGTCAGGATGACCGTTGTGCCATCAATATCCATCGTGGCTGTGATGGCCGATGTGTCGTTGGCTATGTCAAATTTGATAGTACCTGTTGAACCCACAACGATTCCTTTATAGATGCCTTTTGAGCTGGCATCCCAGGCAGCTTTGGCCTCAGGCGTAGTGCTACAGGTTGTGCACTTGTATGGAGTGCTGGAACTATCGTCACTCTTCTTACAAGAGATGAAGATGGCAGAAGCCGACACGGCAACAATTGCCAGGGATAGCAGAACCTTTTTCATGGTCTTTGATTTTGGTGTTTTTGGTTATTATTCAGAGTAGAAAATTGGCTTTAACATGGGGCATGAAAAATGTGAAAATAGTAGTAAGCAGAAAATCAAGCTTTAAGATAGGATCCCTTCATTGAAAAGAGTGCATATGTGTGAGCTGATTTTTTGGGGGCATAAAAAAAACCGCCTCAGGAATAACTGAAGCGGTTTAACGGAAATAAAGGTGGGCCCAACAGGGCTTGAACCTGTGACCCCCTGATTATGAGTCAGGTGCTCTAACCAACTGAGCTATAGGCCCTGCGAGTTTTTTTAAAATCGCGAAGAGCGCAAAGATAGGAGGGTTCTACTGCCAGCAGCATATTTCCCGACCTCCAGCCCCGAAATAAAAATCACTCCCCACTTAGAAATTGAATATCACATCAAAATACCACTTGTGCGGTATTGCACCAACCTGTCCCCAAAAATATTTTTGCCATTCATTAACAATCGAACAACAATCATCTTAAATCAATCAACATGAAACGAATCTTATCTGCTTTGGCAATGGGAACGATGCTTTTTGCAGCATCACAGCCGGCAACCGCAACCATCTGGCGCCTGAATAACAGTAATGGTGGTGCCATCACCCCAAACATCAACGCCTCCTTCCCGACCTCGACCACGCTACAACAGGCACATGATAACTCAAGTGTATTGGCTGGAGATACGATTCATGTGGAGCAAAGCAATACTTCCTACGGTAACCTTACCATGACCAAACGCCTCACTATTATTGGTGGGGGATTCTTTCTGAGCATGAACCCTAAAACACAGGTAAATACTGCCTATGGATCCACGGTCGGCTCCATTAACATGAATGCTTCGACCTGCGCGGGGTCTACGATCACCGGATTGACCATTACCGGAACAGTGTACATGGGAGCAAGTCGCTTGATTCTTACACGTAATTATATTACTGGTGGGTATGGGGCTTACTTAGTTTATATTGGAGGCACCAGCACTACTGCAGTAGATTCTACTATTATTACTCAGAATTATATGAGCACCGGACAGTACGCGTATTCAATTTCAGAACAAAACGGTACTGGGAATCTTACCAACCTAATTATTTCCAATAATTATATATATGCCTATAACTACTCTACTATTTACACTACAGGAAGATCAAGTGGTATGATTAAAAACAATGTCATTGACGGTACTGCCATGTCAGTAAATAATATGTACATCGTTAATAATATCCAAAAGGTGGGCACAACTAACACCTTCAATAATTGCTTAATTGAATACAATCTTGGTGCTTCAAACGGTTGTTTTGTATCACCTAGTGGTTCTGGAAATACATTTACCTCGAGTAGCAATCTGACTAATTCTACACAAGGTTTTGTGGTTGCGACCAGTTATGATAGCACTTTAATGTTACAAAGCTCTTCTCCAGCAAAAGGGACCGGAAAGAGTGGAGATGATATGGGGATGTTTGGCGGGACTATGCCGTATGTATTATCCGGTATCCCGACGGTGCCCAATGTGTATGCTCTGAGTATCGGTACGGTGGCTGCAGGTGCTACCTCCATTTCGGTTACGGTGAGCACGAAGAGTAACTAAGCACCATCCGCTTAAGAATTCAGACCGGGGACTGAAGGGTCCCCGGCACTGCATTCTATTCTTTTCAAATCCCTTTTCAGCCACTATATATTTCCTATCATGAACCGTTTGATGAAAAGGTTTTCGCTGGTTGCAGCGCTGCTCTGTGCCTTGCATGGCATCGTTGCTGCGCAGGTGAAGTATGTCGAATACTTTTTCGACAACGATCCCGGGGCTGGCAATGCGATTGGCTTACCATTCCACTATCATTCGAATGACACAACCGTAGTACTGACCGCAAGCATCAGTAGCCTAAGCAACGGTATCCACCGACTTTTTGTACGCAGCTATGACTCAGTTCACAATAACTGGAGCCATGCGATTCCGAAAATGTTTTTTAAGCAGCCGGTACTTAGTCCTTCCTCGGGCAACATCACCGCTGCTGAATATTTCTTCGACACCGACCCAGGCATGGGCCTGGCCACACCCATCACGGTGACTGCGGGTCAGGACATCAATTTCA
>CAYRJR010000070.1:0-7941 GCA_964424655.1 uncultured Chitinophagaceae bacterium | reverse complement strand
GCAATGGGATTCACCGCCTGTATGTGCGCAGCAAGGATGCGAATGGGAAATGGAGTCACAGCATCGAAGAATTTTTCTTCAAGAATCCGGTAGCAAATACGCCCTCAGTCAATATCACTGCTGCCGAATATTTCTTCGATACCGACCCGGGCATGGGCCTGGCCACACCCATCACGGTGACTGCGGGTCAGGACATCAATTTCAGCTTCACGGGAGCAATTACTTCTTTGAGCAATGGGATTCACCGCCTGTATGTGCGCAGCAAGGATGCGAATGGGAAATGGAGCATTTCGGCCTCACAGCTTTTATACAAAGAAGCCGCGCTTAGCCACATACCGGGTAACATCACCGCTGCTGAATATTTCTTCGATACCGACCCGGGTGTAGGCGCTGCCACGAACATTCCGCTGACAGCAGGTGCCGATGTCACTATTGCTTTCAATCCCTTGATCGCCTCACTCAGTACCTCTTCGTTCCACAAGCTCTATATCCGTAGTCGCGATGCGAATGGCAATTGGAGCATAAAGAGCGTCCAGACTTTCTACATCCCCGCTGCAATACCCTCATTACCGGTTCGACTCACCAAGCTCGAATACTTTATTGACAATGACCCAGGCTTTGGTGCCGGTACTGATGTGCCCATCACACGTACTCTGGATTTGACAATTAGCTTTTCAGCTTCCATCTCAAGTCTTTCGACGGGCCTGCACTCCCTGAGTGTGCGCAGTCAGGATTCGCTGGGACGTTGGAGCATGACTACGAAACAAATGTTCTACCGCGAAACTGTGTCTTCGCATGTGCCGGGCAACATCACAGCAGCAGAATATTTCATAGACAATGACCCCGGTGTAGGCATGGCTACTGCGGTTTCCGTTGTTGCTGGTCAGGACATCACCTTTGCCGTCAATACGGGCATCAGCACATTGAGCAATGGTCTGCACCGTTTCTATCTGCGTAGCAAGGATGCGAATGGATCCTGGAGCCTGAGTGCACCGCAGATTTTCTACAAAGAACCCAGTGTTTCCACGCCCTTAGCCAATATCGTCAAAGCTGAATATTTCATAGACACGGACCCGGGATTTGGTTTGGCGACTTCTGTTTCCGTTACTGCCGGACAGGACATCAACATCCCTATCACGGCGGCTATTTCCAGCCTGTCCACCGGCATACACCGTTTTGTATTCCGCTCGCAGGATGCCAATGGAAAGTGGAGCCATAGCACACCGAAATTATTCTATAAAGAAGCCATACTCACACACACACCTGGCTACCTCACGCGTCTCGAATGGTTCTGGGACACTGATCCTGGCTTTGGTTTAGCCACTTCTGTGAGCATTCCCTCCAGCACCGTGGATTTGCAAAACCAGACGTTCACCGCGCCGATTCCATCAACCTTCAAAACAAATCAGAAGCACTATCTCTTCGTTCGTGCCCAGGATGATTGGAGCCTGACCGCAGTAATCCTGGTTGACTTTACTGGTATTCCACTGCCCGTGACTTTGCTGAACTTCCGCGCCATTCGAGAGTCTGCCCGCGTGAAACTCGATTGGTCGGTTGCACAAGAGCATGACATGCGTGAATATGTAGTGGAGCGTAGTGCCGATGCACAACATTTCGACTCTATTGCGCAGGTGCCTGCCAGAGGACTGAAGCAATATCAGACCTACGACTTGCAGCCGCTTACCGGTATGAACTATTACCGCTTACGCCAGGTAGATCAGTCAGGCAAAGTAGATTACTCTGCAACCGTGTCGGTGCTGTTTTCGAATAGCAACGAAGCCATGGAGCTGTATCCGAATCCTGCTACTGGCTACTTCAATATCTCTACGAAAATGCCTCTGGCTGGCGTGTCTTTACACGACCTCAATGGCAAGCTGGTGCGCCAGTTTGACAACCTGAAAGGAACTTATTCCCTCAACGGTATTGCCGCAGGCACTTATATTGTTCATGCCCTTGGCGAGGATGGGCAAGAGTTGGTGAAACCGTTAGTGGTGCAATAATTGACGATAATAAATAGAAATTCCCGGGTAGTCTTATCCGGGAATTTTTTTGTTTGAAAGAGCCAGTGTGCGGAAAATTGGAGATGCACTTCGCTAATATCCTTGAGAATATTCTCATCAATACACTGGAGGGGCAGGCAGAGTCTTTACCTCAAACTGCTGCTAATGCCTACCTGCAAATTCAATGATTGCTTCCTCTATTTGCTTTGCACCATTACCATACATCATTGTTTGATGATTCCCATCCACTGTTATCAATTTCCCATGTGGCAATATTTCTACGGTTTCCTTGGCCAATTCATCCGGCAACATAGGCATATCCAAGGTGTACGCTTCCGGGGCATTCACCAGTAGAACCGGGCATTTTACTTCCGGCATCAAGTCTGGCCAGGAGATTGCAGCTACTCCTAAACTGGCTTCAATGATGTTGGCCAATTGTGGCCTGGGAGTAACACCTCCTTCATCATACGGACGAACATCTGCCTTGTAATAAGAAAGCATTTCGGGTGCCCAAAAGGTGTTGTAAGGTGCGGCCTTTACCTCATTCAAGTAATCTGAAAAACTAGGATACTGCACATCCAATTTGTTCAAGCGTACTGCCAGCATATCGGCTGCCATAGGATTCATTTTAGCGGCAGCATCCAAGGCAATGAGTCGCTCTACCTTTTCGGGGAAATTGGCTGCGAGATAATAGCCCAGCAAACCTCCAAAGGAATGCCCAACGAGAATCACTTTTTCTGTCTTAAAATGTTTCAGGAGACCTAGAATGTCCTGGGCATGGTCTTCCATGCTGTAGCTAAATGCCGGATGGTCAGAAAGGCCACGTCCACGCAAATCCATGGCTACCACTTCAAAATGCTGATCCAACCCGGCTTCCCGAATGCCATCAAAAGCATGTGCGTTTGCCGTTAGGCCATGAAGTAAAAAAATCAAAGGGCCATTCTTAGGGCCTTGCAGGTAATGCAGACGGATATCATTCGTTTCCAGGTACGGCATAGATTCAGTCAGGAAGTTCAGAAAATGTGTGCGAGGTATTTATTGTGCTGTCCAGCCGCCATCTACAGAAAGTGCGATGCCGGTGATGGTAGAAGCTGCATCCGAAGCCAGAAATAAAGCACTCTGTGCAATGCTTTCAATGCTATTAAACTGTTTGATGGCTTGTTTGTCCAGAAACACTTTGGCTACCACTTCTTCTTTAGTCATGTTGTGTGCTTTCATCTGCTCGGGTATTTGCTTATCCACGATGGGCGTGTGCACATAGCCGGGACAAATGCTGTTGGCGGTAATGCCACAGACTGCGCCTTCCAGGGCAATGGTCTTTGTAAATCCGATAAGGCCATGTTTGGCAGCAACATAAGCTGCTTTATATTCTGAAGCTACAAGGCCATGTGCCGAGGCAATATTGATAATTCGTCCATAGTTCTTGGCTTTCATGGAAGGCCAAATGGCTTTGGTAAGGTGGAATGCTGCGGAAAGGTTGATGCCGATAATTGCATCCCATTTCGCTTCCGGAAAATCTTCTATTGGAGACACAAACTGGATACCTGCATCATTGACCAAAACTTCTATGCTTCCGAATTTTGCCAGGGCTTCGGCAGCGAATGCCCTTATGGCTGCGGGTTCCAGCATATTAGCAGGTGAAAAAAGGTAATCTACCCCCGCAGTTTCCGCTACTGATTTTGCTATTTCTGCCCCATTCTGCTCCAGACCATTGAATGCGATATTATACCCTTGAGTGGCAAAGGCTTTTGCAATGCCTAAACCAATTCCTGATGTGCTGCCGGTAATGAGCGCTGTCTTGTTTTTCATACATTAATCTTTTAGTTAGCAGGCACAAAGGACGGCATTGTTGCCCGGTTACTTGTTTAAGAAAGTGGTAAGGAACCATAGCTGGCTCCTATTCCGGGGCTGATCGCAATAAGTAGCGCTTATATAATCAGGTTACCTAAGCTTTTGAGCTGGTCGGGGCTTATGATAGTCGCCATCTGTATGTTAGGGATACGACGCAGGAATTCGACAAACTGATTGGCCTGGCATTCCGAAGAAGAGCTGTAAATGACCCAGAGATAGTCGAGGCCTTTGACCTCAGGAAGCAAGAGCATTTTTTCGCTTTTCAACTTGTAAAGCACATGCCGCGGGCCGTTGAAAGGAGCCTTGTGTTGAAAGACACCGAAGTAGTGTTGCTTTTTGTTGTGCTTGTCTTGCATGCTGATTTCATGCTCGGGGCGACGCACAAAACAGGTGTCGAAATACTGGTTTAACGCCCAACAAAGTTTGTAATCAGGCTCGTGACTGGTAATCCCGATCAGGGCAGCATCAGCGAAATAATCTTCGATGAGCATCTGCGTATCCAGGACTTGTTTGCGCGCCATAACGGAAGCAGGAAGAATGCCATTTTCCTGTGTTTCAAAACTCGTTTAAAAGCTCGTTCTTCGCAAGCAAAGCTTTTCAACCATGGTGGGAATCATTTTTCTGTTCATCCTCATCCTGATTATTATCGCATCCATCGTTACGGTGCAACAGGGGACGGTTGCCGTCATCACGATCTTTGGAAAATATCGTCGGGTTCTCAGGCCTGGCCTGAACTTCCGGATACCGCTTTTTGAAAAAATCTTCCGGAGGATCTCTTATCAGAATCGCTCCATCGAGCTGAAGTTTCAGGCCATCACGCAAGACCAGGCCAATGTGAACTTCTCCGCCATGATGCTCTATGCCGTCCTCAATCAAGAGACGGAGACAATGCAGAATGTGGCTTTCAAGTTTCTTGACGAACGCAGCTTTATGCAGGCTCTGGTGCGCTCGGTGGAAGGCGCAGTACGTGCTTTTGTAGCCACCAAAAAACAATCTGAAATTTTATTGCTGCGCACAGAAATCATCCTGCACGTGAAGGAGCAACTCGATGCGCAACTCGAAGCCTGGGGTTATCACCTAATAGACATTCAGATCAACGACATCACCTTCGATGAAGCTATTATGCGCTCGATGGCTCAGGTGGTTGCTTCCAATAACCTGAAGGCTGCTGCTGAAAACGAAGGCCAAGCCCTGCTCATCACCAAGACCAAGGCAGCAGAAGCCGAAGGCAATGCCATCAAGATTTCTGCGGAGGCCGAACGCCAGGCGGCACAATTGCGCGGACAGGGTGTGGCGCTGTTTCGCGAAGAAGTGGCCAAGGGTATGGCTCTGGCGGCAAAGGAAATGGAGATGGCCAACCTCGATGCCTCATTCATTCTATTCTCCATGTGGACGGATGCCATCAAGCATTTTGCTGAAAATGGAAAAGGGAATACCATCTTCTTAGATGGCAGTAATGACAGCCTGCAACGCACCATGCTTCAGCTTCAAAGCCTCGTAAAGGGCCAGCTTGGCAAGTAGCCGATTGTTAGGATGGCAGCACATCTGACCAGGTGTCAATGTCCTGCCTCTTTTTTGTGCAGCAATTCCAGCACACCTTCCTGCAGCAATATCCGGTAGCCGATGCGATCATTGGATATGCCTGGTCGCAACGCATAGCTGAAGTGGAAGCTTCCATCTTCATTTGTTGTGGTCTCGAAGTATGAAAACAAGATTTGGCTCCCGCTTTCAAAGTGCTGGGCCACCTCATGAATATGTGTGGACAAGACCATGAGCTGATGTGGGTGCAGTAATAATCCTTCCACCACGGCACGGGTGCATTCATAGGCATCATGCACATTGGTGCCCTTAAACAGCTCGTCCATCAGCAGCAGGTGAGGGCCTTGACCGGCCACCTTCTGTGCTGTGTTTTTCATTCGCTGCACTTCGGCAAAAAAATAGCTTTCACCCCGCAGCAGGTTATCTTCTACGTGCATGTTTGTGATAATGCCTTCCAGGAATGAAAGGCACATGCTTTGAGCAGGTACTGCCATACCCATATGTGCCAGTAGGGTACTCACGCCCAGGGCCCTCATGAAAGTCGTCTTGCCGCTCATGTTGGCGCCGGTCAGGAAGAGGAAATGCTGCCCTTCCTGGAATGCCAGGTCATATGGAACAGGGGTCTGGAGCTGAGGATGATACAATCCTTTTACCTGAAAATGCAGGGGGAGTGCAGGGGATAATTCTGGGAAATTCCATCCATATTCTTTGCCTGCCCTGCCCATAGCCTGCCAGGCATCGAGGCGGGCATAATGTTCCATGAGGCGCATAGTAGCATGCTTCAATTCGCGCCGGGCGCGGAAAGAAAGCCGGCTCAGTGTAGCATATGGTGTGTGCTTGTCAATTCGCATGAGTTGTGCCACAAGTGGATGACTCAGCTCCTGCTGCATTTGCCTTATCTCCTCTGCCAGCAAGGGAGGTAGCGAAGTCGGAAGTTTTTGCAGGTCACACAGCTCAGTGCAGCCTTTCAGGAAATCGGCAAGCTGCGAAAGCGAGAACTGAACGAAGCTGTGTTGATTTCGATTGATGAGCTTCTGGAAAAAATTTCCAAAGAGCAGGGACAAACCAGAAGGTGCATGAGCGCTGTCTGCCGATTCAAAGAATTTTTCAAGCAACACCAGCGTACCATTCGTAATCTGCCTGGTCCAATGCTGGAGATGGTCACTCCACCAACGCAGCACTTCTTGTGTAGCCAGTAGTTTTTCAAAGTTGTCCGGTGGATTGCGGAAGCAATAGCGTAGCGCTTCACGCCCGGTACTGCTTGTGGTCTTGTCCACCAGCGAAAAAATGTCTTCACCATGCGCGCTGAAGATGGAGAGGTCGCGGAGCGTGGTCTTGTCGTTGTGCATTGTATTCTCAGCGATCAAAGCGCAGCCTTTGCCCAAATGGTGCAGGCTGAACGACTCCATTTTCAAACACAATATTTCCATTCACCAATGTGTGGGTGATGCGTGCCGGGAAACGATGTCCTTCGAATGGCGACCAGCCGCAGCGGTAGTATAGGTTTTCTTTGGAAACCTGTGTGGCGCCTGCCAGGTCCACCAGCACCAGGTCGGCAGCAAGACCTTCGCGGATGTAGCCACGCTCCTGAATGCGGAAACATTCCGCTGGTGCATGGCACATTTTCTCAACCACTTTTTCTATAGAAATTTTCCCTGCTTTCACATACTGCAACATCAGCAGCAGCGTGTGTTGCACCAGTGGCACACCAGAGGGCGACTGCGGATAAGGCTGACTCTTTTCTTCCCAGGTATGCGGTGCATGGTCGGTGGCGATGATGTCGAGCCGGTCGTCCAGCAGGCCTTCCCAGAGTGCTTCCCGGTGCTCTGGTGCTTTGATGGCGGGATTGCATTGGATGAGCGAGCCGAATTGCTCATAGTCTTCGGAAGTGAAATGCAGATGATGCACACAGACCTCCGAGGTGATTTGCTTGTCGCGCAGCGGCAGCATATTGCTGAAAAGCTGCAATTCCTTTGCGGTTGAAATATGCAGGACATGCAGCCTTGCACCTGTTTGTTTCGCCAGTTGCACCGCACTGAAAGAGCTTTCGAAACAGGCCTCCACATTACGGATGAGCGAGTGAAAACTGACATCGTTGGCATCAGGATATTTCGCCTTGTTGGCCGTGATGATGGGCTCGCTTTCGCAGTGCGTGGCGATGAGCAGTTCTGAACCTTCAAAGATTTTGCGCAGCGTGACGTAGTTGTCCACGAGCATGGAGCCGGTGGAAGAGCCCATGAAAATTTTTACACCGCAGACATCTTGCTTACGAGCATTGGTTCGTAAGACTTCTTCGGCATTTTCATTCGATACGCCCATGAAGAAGGAATAATTCGCCGGAGAGCAGCCTGCAGCAATAGCATATTTCTGCTCTAATAATTCCTGGGTCAGCGCTGGAGGCTTGGTATTGGGCATCTCCATAAATGAGGTTACGCCTCCGGCTACTGCGGCTTTAGATTCAGTTCCGATGCAGGCTTTGTGCGTCAGGCCAGGCTCTCGAAAATGCACCTGGTCATCTATCACTCCGGGTAGCAGATGCAAGCCGTCGGCA
>CAYRJR010000069.1:0-12703 GCA_964424655.1 uncultured Chitinophagaceae bacterium | reverse complement strand
TATTCAACGCCAGACTGAAGCGGAGCTGGCCCAGGCGGGGCAGCTTAGGTTGTAGCATCAGGCGCAGATTCAGAAGCCCGAATGGGTCGAGACTGCGGGCCTTATTGCCGGTGTTGTCTAAGTATTGTCGGCCTACATATTTCCCAAGTAATTCCACCTGAAAAAGCTTCGCATCCGCGCTGCCTTGGATAGGAGTCCATTGCAGTGAGCCTGCGGCAATGAGGTTTGGAGAAAAGGCAATGTCGGTGTTGTTGTGCGCAATCAGGTTCTGGCTGCCATCATCGTAGTTGTCGAGGTACTCATCGAATTGCTCAATCTTATTCCGGGACACATTGAGGTTGCCTTGCAGCCTGAGCCAGGATGCAGCCTGAGCCGCAGCCTGCAATTCCAGCCCGGTGCGATAAGAATTGGGCACATTACTGCGCGTGTAAGCCCCTACATCATTCACCTTGCCGGTCAGCACGAGCTGGTCTGTGTAGCGCATGTAGTAGGCATTCAGGCCGGCGCTCCAGATGTCCGTTGTGATTTCATAGCCACCTTCTGCATCCCATAAAGACTCCGGCTTGGGCAAGGCTTCGGGTGAGGCTTCGAAGTCATCGCGGTTGGGTTCATGGCTGGCCTGAGCGATGGATAAATAAATACGTTGATGCATCAGCGGCGTGTGGGGCAACTGATAGCTCAGGCCCAATTTGGGGTTGAAGAAATTGTAGGTCACCGCCGGCCTCAGTGTGGGATTATCGCGGAATCCATTCATGAAATAACCGATACTACGCCATTGCAGTTCTGCGGTCATCAGTAGTTTTTTATTCAGCTTCTGTTCTGCTTTTGCGTAGAGGTTGAAGTCATTTTTCTGAGCATCCAGCGCATACCAGCGATAATGATCAGGAATGCCACCCTGCGCAGACCAGAGCACATAACCATAATGCCTGCCTTGATATTGGCTGGCGGCACCGCCCAGGCTCAGGTTGGTGTTTGCTCCGGGCTTCCAAAGCAACGAAGCCGTCAGACCATAGTTATAGTTATCGAGCCAAAGCTGGCGGATGAGGTCTGTCCTGCGAATGGTGTCGCCGGCTGCGGGTATATAAGGGCTGAGGCCATAGTCGCTGTATTTTTTATTGGCTTTATATTCTTCATAATAGCCCAGGCCCCGGGTCAGGAAGAGGCCAAGCTGCCCGGTGATGGCCGGTGAAAAATCATGCGCTGCGAAGAGCTGATAATAGTTCTGGCGGTAATGGTCTATCTGGTTGTCGTAGGTGAAAGGATTGTAGCGGCGCGGGTCGGAGCTAAAGAAATTTTGCGAATCGGCTTTGTTGAAAAACAGCGTACCCACATTTTCCAGATAAAAGGCTTTCATCGTAGTGTCATTGCCTCGCAGCTTGGCTTCCGGCACGCCATTCCAGGCCTGATGGGTGGTTTCCACACCCTGCATCATCATGGCACGGAGGCGGGTTCGGGAAGAGATATTCCAAAGCCCGTTGAGCTGGAAGGACTGAAGCATGGAACCTGAGCGATCCACAAACCCATCAGAGCTGATTTGTGAAAGCCGTACCTGCAGCGCAAACTTGTCGTGCAGCAAGCCCGTGCCTGCCTGGAGGGTGTATTTCTGTGTGTTGAATGAGCCATAAGAAATAGCGGCTGAGGCATTTGCCTGTTCGGGAATTTCCAGGCTGGAAATATTAATCGAAGCACCAAAGGCCCCGGCACCATTGGTAGAAGAGCCGATGCCCCGCTGAATCTGCAATGAGCCGACTGACGAAGCCAGGTCGGGCAAATCCACAAAAAAGGCACCCTGACTTTCCGCATCATTCACTGGGATACCATTCAACGTGATGTTGATGCGGGTGGCATCGCTGCCTCGGATACGGATGCCGGTATAACCCACGCCGGCACCGGCATCAGAAGTAACTACCACAGAAGGCGTGTATTGGAGCAGGATGGGCAGGTCTTCGCCGAGGTTGCCTTCCTGAATTTCTTTACCGCTTAGGTCTGTCTTTGCATAGGGCGATTCGCTGCCTGCCCGCAAGGCACGGACTTCAACCGGCGCTAAGTATTTGCGGGTAGATTCTTTTTTCGAGAAAGATTGTGTGGAATCCTGAGTGTCTGATTGTGCAGTGGCGCCGAAAGCACTGCAAAGCAGCAGGGAAAAGAACAAGGTGTTGGATAAAAATTGCATGGCTTGAAAAGCACTTAGGGATGAAACCCGAAGCACCCGGCCCGCAAGACGAGAACTACCTGCCGAAATACAGCTCATACAAAATGGGCTGCTTACTTTCCTAACCAGCATTACCTGGTCGAGGTTCAGCGGGTATGATCTCAGCCATGCAATGCAAGGCACCCCGAGGTGGTTAAACCACTATGATGATGGGCGCAAAAGTAGGGAGGAATGGTGTGGATGACTACTCATCATGAGAAGGGTTACGTCTGCAGATTTTAAATTGCCCTGCCAGTTGCATCTGCCAGGGCATTGCATAAGGAGTTCAGAAAGCAGGCACTGCATATGATAGGAATGACATCGGAATAGCAGTCAGGCTAACGTCAGTTTCCGAAAATCAACCTGCTTATCTATATGCTGGTTCCCTGAAATTGCCGGAATTATTTGGATTTTGGCCGCTATTCAGTGTGGCTACATTTAATTGAGCTTTAGATTTGGCAACCAAAAAAAAAATTTCAACACATGAAAAAACTGATCCTCGCACTTGCCTTAGCAACTGCCGCTACGACAGGAGCCAATGCGTTGGTCTCCGTGGGTAGTGTGGCACCAGACTTCACCCTGACGGACATCAACGGCCAGACCCAACACCTGTACAGCTATCTCGACTCCGGCTACACGGTCATTATTGACGTGTCTGCTGCCTGGTGCGGTCCCTGCTGGGCAGCGCATAACAGCCACGTGTTCGATGACCTGATGACGCACTATGGTCCCAGTGGTACTATCACCCCCAAGAAAATCATGGTGCTCTTCATTGAGGGAGAAAGCACTAACACCACGGCGCAACTGCATGGCACCTCCAGCGGTTCCGGCTATGCGACCTTCTCGCAGGGCGACTGGGTAACCGGTACCAACTATCCCATCATTGACAATGCCTCTCAGAATGGCAACTATCTCTATGGAGGTTACCCTTCCTTTACCGTAATCGGTCGTGACCGCCTGGTGTATTCTGCCAATGCAGGGTATGGCAGCAGCATGGGTGTAGAAAGCTATTGGCTGAACTTGGTGAACATGGCTCCAAATTACGGCCCATCAAGCTCATTGGATGCTAAGGCAGTACCATACAGCGGAACAGACTACTACATCTGCAATGCCACTCCTACTGTTAAGTTCCAGAACTATAGCAAGACTAACACAATTACTAGTGCAACCATCAATGTAAAGAGCGGCACCACAACTGTTAAGTCTCAGCCTTGGACCGGCAGCTTGGCTCCATTTGCTGTGGCTTCTGTAGCAATCCCCAGCTTCTCTGCTGCTTCGGGCAACTACACTTTTGAAGTGAAAGTGAATGGCGATGCTCAGCCTTCCAACGATGCCAGCACTGCCTTCCCATTGATGATTTACAGCGCTGCATCTGCCGTTACCAGCCCCTGGAGCGAGACCTTCGAATATACCAGCAACGGTGATTTACCTTCAACCATGAGGACAACGGACGCAGACAACGTATTTACCTTCAAGACCAACGGAACATATACGGTTACCGGCGTAACGGGTGCTGCTACTACTGCTGTTTTATTCCAATATCAGGGTATGGCTACTGGCGGTACAGCCGAATTGCTGGTTGGCAATTACAACACAGCCAGCGCGACCAATGTTGCTCTTGACTTTGACTGGTCACATGCTTCTGTAGCTGGCAGCGCAGATAAGCTTGAATTAAAAGTTTCCAATGACTGCGGTGCAACTTGGACTACTGCCTGGTCTGCTACTGGCGCTGCTCTGAGCACTCACGCTGATGTAACTGGTATTTTCCTCCCCTCCGGTGTATCTGATTGGCAACACATCTCTGTTCCCCTGACCTCTAAGAAGGGCAACAACATGATTGTAAAATTTGTAGCTACTTCTGCAAAGGGCCAATACGGCTACCTGGACAACCTGAAAATCACCAACACCACGGGTGTTGAAAACGTGATCAACACGAACACTGTTGCGCTATACCCCAATCCGACTTCCGGCGTTGCTACGCTTGAGTTCAGCCTCGCGCACAGCAGCAATGTTACTGTAAGCGTAATGGACGCAATGGGCCGCACCGTTTCTGTGCTTGCTGATGGCAACATGAGCCAGGGCACTCAGAAGATTCAGGTTCCTACTGCTAACCTCGCTGCCGGTGTGTACAACATCAGCATTCGCACAGAGCAAGGCAACCTCACTCAGCGTCTGTCTGTAGTGAAGTAAGCTTCCTCTGTTTCATTTTTAAAAGGCTGCCTCAATATTGAGGCAGCCTTTTTTTGGGCAGGTTGCAAGGTGTCTGATGCATGCCAATCGGCTTCTATCCGGTTCTTACGGGAAAAGCACAACAGCGAAATATCGCCGAAGTGTGCGACGCAACGAATGCTGATTAGCGCTTAAAAAGCTGACTAAAAAATGCTCCTCCTGCTTATTGTTTTTTGGGGCTATCCTGCCCAGCCTTCCCGGTCTAAGCTGCGGTACTGGATGGCTTCTGCCAGATGTTCGGGTCTGATATCTTCTTTGCCATCCAGGTCTGCGATGGTGCGCGACACTTTGAGGATGCGGTCGTAGGCGCGGGCAGAGAGATTGAGCCGCTCCATAGCCGTCTTGAGCAGATTGGCACCCACTTGCGAAATCACACAAACTTCTTTCAGGAGCTTGCTGCCCATCTGCGCATTGGCATACACGCCAGGATGCTCTGCAAAGCGAGTGGCCTGCTGCTCCCGTGCTTTCAATACCCGCTCCCGCACGGCACTGCTTGGCTCTGAACGGGAACTGCCCTCACCTCCGGCCAATTCATTAAATGATACCGGTGTCACTTCAACATGCAGGTCTATCCGGTCGAGCAAAGGGCCTGAAATTTTATTGAGGTAGCGCTGCACCATCACCGGCGAGCAGGTGCATTCTTTTTCGGGATGATTGTAATAGCCGCAGGGGCACGGGTTCATGCTGGCGATGAGCATGAATGAGGCCGGGAAGTCAATACTGATTTTGGCCCGGGCAATGCTGACTCGGCGCTCTTCCATCGGCTGTCGCATTACTTCCAGGACGGTTCGTTTGAACTCGGGCAATTCATCCAGAAACAAGACGCCATTATGTGCCAGCGAAATTTCGCCCGGCTGTGGATTGCCGCCTCCACCCACGAGCGCCACATCGGAAATGGTATGATGCGGCGAACGGAAAGGGCGCTGAGCCACCAATGAGGCATTAGAGGAAAGCTTGCCGGCAACGGAATGAATCTTGGTCGTCTCCAAAGCCTCTTGAAGCGAGAGCGGCGGCAGGATGGTAGGCAGCCGTTTGGCCAGCATCGTCTTACCTGCTCCAGGTGGGCCGATGAGTATGGCATTGTGGCCACCGGCTGCCGCAATCTCAAGCGCACGCTTCACATTCTCCTGGCCTTTGACGTCATTGAAGTCCACATCGAAATGTGTTTGTGCTTCAAAAAACTCTTCACGGGTGTTGACTTTCGTAGGCTGGATATCGCTGTTGCCATTCAGGAGTGCCACCACTTCTTCAAGGTTTTCTACGCCATAGACATCTACATGGTTCACCAGCCCTGCCTCTCTCGCATTTTGCTTTGGCAGAATCAGGCCACGAAATTTTTCAGCTCTGGCTTTGATGGCAATAGGCAATGCACCCTTGATTGGTTGCAGGCCGCCATCCAGGCTAAGCTCGCCCATGATGACCAAATCGCTGAAAGACTCCGGGGGCACAACGCCTGAAGCTGCCATGAGGCCCACAGCAATGGGTAGGTCATAGGCAGCACCTTCTTTCTTGATGTCTGCCGGGCTCATATTGATGAGCACCTTGGAACGGGGACGCTCAATGCGCGAATTGCGAAAGGCAGTTGTTATTCGGTCTAAGCTTTCCTTAACGGCATTGTCGGGCAGACCGACGATATAGTAGCTGGTCAGCCCCTGCGAGGCATCCACCTCCATCGTAATCGTCATGGCATCTACGCCATAGACAGCACTGCCAAACACTTTTACGAGCATGAGAAATTCCTGTCTGAATCAGGGAAGATAGTCTGTTTTGGTATTGGTAAATGGGTTGCAAAGCCTTTGACTTATCCTTTGCTGATTCGCATCTGTCCGTGCTTTTCAATGGGCCGTCCTGCTACCTTTGTCGCTTCCGAAATAGAACCGATTTGAACGCAGAGCAACCCAAAGGAATCCTGGTAGCCATCGGTGGCGCCGAGGATAAAGGAACAGACCTGGAGCGTGGCATCATTGAAAGAAACCGCCTCAATTTTTTCGAGTTAGGCATTTTGAGCAGCATGCTCAGCCAGATTAAAGAAGGAGCTACTCCCAAGGTAGAATTGGTCACCACAGCATCGAACATTCCCGATGAGGTGGCCGCCAACTACCAAAGTGCCTTTGCCAAATTAGGCTGTGACACCATCGGGCATATCCGCATCCGCAACCGCGAAGACGCTGCCAATCCGGAATATCTGGAACGCCTGAAACGTTGCAACTGCGTCATGTTCTCTGGCGGTAATCAGCTCCGACTTTCTTCCATTTTTGGCGGCACCGAATTTCTGGACTTGCTGTGCAGCCGCTACGAGCAGGATCATTTTGTGATTGGCGGCACCTCTGCCGGTGCCATGGCCATGAGTCACACCATGATTTATGAAGGCAATGCCACCCGGGCACACCTGAAAGGCGAAGTAAAAATCACCACTGGCCTTGGTTTCCTGGACGGGGTCATCATTGACTCGCATTTCGACAAGCGCGGACGCTTCAACCGGCTGGCTCAGGCCGTGGCTGCCCAACCCGGAGCCATAGGCATCGGACTGGGAGAAGACACGGGTATCATCGTGCGAGCGGGGCATCAGCTCACGGTAATTGGTAATGGCTGTGTGACGGTGATTGACGGCAAGAATATTGACTACAATAACATCGCTGATGTGTCCTTCGGGATGCCGATTGGGGTAGAAAATCTCATTGTGCATCTCATGAGCCAGGGCGACAGCTACGACCTGGAGTCGCGCAAGTTTGCCGGAGCCGAAGTAGTGGCTGAAGACAATGAATAAACCTCCTTAGTCTGCTTTTCCTGTGAGAATATTCACCCGCAACCTCGTCAAGCGATACGGCAAGCGCACGGTCGTGAACCATGTTTCCTTTGAGGTGTCGCAGGGAGAAATCGTGGGGCTTTTAGGCCCGAATGGCGCAGGCAAGACCACCTCTTTTTATCAGGTAGTGGGCCTCATAAAGCCCGACGAAGGCGAAGTCTTTCTGGACGACCTGAACATCACGAAGCTGCCCATGTACAAGCGGGCACGAATGGGCATCGGCTACCTCCCGCAGGAGGCCAGCATCTTTAGGAAGCTGAGCGTGGAAGACAACATTGGTGCGGTGCTGGAGATGACAAAGCTGACAAAAGCCGAGCAACTTGCCCGCCGGGAATCCCTGCTGGAAGAGTTTCGGCTGACGCATGTGCGCAAGAGCCCGGGCGATGTGCTGAGTGGCGGCGAAAGAAGGCGTACCGAAATAGCCCGCGCCCTGGCGGTGGACCCCAAATTCATCTTGCTGGACGAGCCTTTTGCAGGCATAGACCCCATCGCTGTGGAGGACATCCAGACCATCGTGGCGCGGCTGAAGTTTAAGAATATCGGTATCCTCATCACAGACCATAATGTGCAGGAGACCTTGTCCATCACCGACCGGGCCTACCTGCTGTTTGAAGGGCAAATCCTGAAGGCAGGGACGGCAGAAGAATTAGCCGCCGATGAGCAGGTGCGTAAGGTGTACCTCGGCCAGCAGTTTGTGCTGAAGCGGAAGGATTATCTGATGGAGCGGTGAGGGGGGGGAGCTTTCTATGAACTTTTAGTTGTGCAGATGATGCCGTTTGTAGATTCACTACAAGTTGTTTGCGGCTTTCCAACCCTTTTTCCGGGAAAAGCTGCATAGCGAAATCCAGATGAACGGAGCGTCGCAACGGATGCTTCATAGCATTGCTTTAGCTGACCAAAAAATTCGCTTCACCGGGTTCGCACACAGAATGATGCGTGCCAATTTGCCGCTTCGAAAAGCCTCTCACGCGCGTATCTTGCAACAGTGACTCAGTTCCCCTTTCGGGACGCTTCTCCTCATGGGCATCTTCTCTCCTGCGCTGAAAGGCTTTATGCGGCTTCGCCAAAGTGCGATTGACAATTTTATTGGCTCTCCGCATGATAGTCAGCTCAAGGAATTTCACTCGCTGATTGGTTCGGCGCAATACACGGAGTGGGGCAAGGCGCATGATTTTGATTCCGTAAATACGATTCGGGATTTTAAGAAGGCCTGTCCGCTGACGGACTATGAAACACTAAAGCCGTTCATCGAACGCACGATGCAGGGCGAGCAGAATATCCTTTGGAATACGGACATCAACTGGTTTGCCAAGAGCAGTGGCACCACGAGCGATAAGAGCAAGTTTATACCTGTGAGCCGCGAGGCTTTGGTGGACAATCATTACCTCGGTGCACGGGATGTGCTGGCGCTTCATTTCGGTGAGTTTCCGGAGAGCAGGCTGATGAGTGGGAAATGCCTGGTCATTGGCGGCTCGCACCAGGTGAACCAACTGAATGAGCAAAGTTTTTTTGGCGATTTGTCCGCAGTGATGCTGCAAAACATGCCCATCTACACCCAGATGGTGCGCACACCCAAGCTGGACATAGCCCTGATGAATGAATGGGAGGAGAAGATTGAAGCGATGGCGCGGGCTACCATGCAGGAACATGTGAGCTTCATCGCGGGCGTGCCCACCTGGACTATTGTGCTTATCAAGCGCATCTTCGAGTTGGCAGGCACAAAAGACTTGCGGAAAATATGGCCCAATCTGGAGTTGTATATCCACGGTGGTGTCAGCTTCACACCTTATCGGCAGCAGTTCCGGCAGTTCATTCCCGGCCCGGGGATGCACTACCGCGAGACCTACAATGCCTCTGAAGGTTTCTTTGCTGCACAAGACAACACGAATACAGAAGGCATGTTGCTGATGCTGGCTCACGGCATCTTCTACGAGTTCATGCCGATGGAAGAATATGGCAAGGCAGCACCTCAGACGCTCAGCCTGAAAGAAGTAGAGCTTGGGAAGAATTATGCACTGGTGATATCCACCAATGGCGGCTTATGGCGCTACCTACTGGGGGACACGATTCAGTTCACCTCGCTGCACCCCTACCGCGTGCGGGTGAGCGGCAGGCTGAAGCATTTTATGAATGCCTTCGGTGAAGAAGTGATCGTAGATAATTCAGATGCTGCGATTGCTGCGGCCTGCAAAGAGACCGGCGCTGTGGTGAATGACTATACCGCTGCACCGGTGTACATGACCAACGCCAGCAACGGCGCCCATGAATGGCTGATCGAATTTGAGCAGCTACCGGTAAAACTTGAAGTATTCATAGCATCTCTGGACAGGCACCTGCAAACTATCAATTCAGACTATGAAGCCAAGCGTCATAAAGACATTGCCCTGCGCATGCCTATCGTGCATCGGATGCCCATCGGCGGCTTCAACCGCTGGCTGAAGGACAAAGGAAAATTAGGCGGGCAGCATAAAGTGCCTCGCTTGTCCAATGAGCGAAAATGGCTGGAAGAAATGCTCACTTATGCGGCTTAATCCTGCGGTTCGCGCAGGCTGTCATTCAGGCTTTCGATATACCCTAATAATTCGCGGCGCCCCATCCCTTTGACCGTACTGGTGATGAAGCTGCGCGGGATAAATTCCCAATCTTCTTTCATGCGGTTTACGAATTGCCGCACATGAGCAGACACTTCGCGTTGCGTGCTTTTATCCGCCTTCGTAAAGACCATATTGAAAGGCACTTCCCAGTCACCGAGTTTTTCAAGGAAAGAGATGTCTGCGGCCTGTGGTTCGTGACGGCTGTCAATAAGCACAAAGAGGGTTACCAGGTTTTCGCGCTCCTGCATGTATGCCGCAATCATTCGCTCCCATTCCGAGCGTTGATTTAGGGAGCGCTTGGCATAGCCATAACCGGGCAGGTCCACGAGGTACCATTCACTGAGCTTGCCAACGGCATCCGTGCTGCGGATGCTGAAATGGTTGATGAGGGTTGTCTTGCCCGGTGTGCCGCTCACCTTAGCCAGGCTTTTCTGGCCCGTCAGCATGTTGATGAGCGAAGACTTGCCCACATTACTACGTCCTATGAAGGCATATTCGGGTCGGTCTGGCTTAGGGCAACCAGAAGGTTTTGCAGAAGAAATAAGATACTGAGCAGAGCGGATGTCCATAAGGGTATGGCAGTGTTTTTCCGTTGCCATGTTTCCGTTCGGGAGGTCTGTTGCTGCGCTTACCTTCGCGCCCAACATCATGGACGGAAAGCCAATGCAGGTCGTGCCCGACGCGGCTTCAAAACTAAGTAAGAAGGAACAGGTAGCCGGTATGTTTGATGGCATTGCTCCGCGCTACGACCTGCTCAATCATTTGCTCTCGCTGGGTATAGACCGGGGCTGGCGTAGGAAGGCCATCCGTACGCTGGATGTAGTGGAGCCAAAGCAAATACTTGACATCGCCACCGGCACCGGCGACCTGGCTATTGCAGCCTCCCGTCGTTTTCCAGCGGCACAGATTACAGGTGCTGATATTTCGGCAGGGATGCTGGAAATAGGCCGGAAGAAATTGGCTTCACTCGGGCTGTCAGCACGCATCACCTTGCGACAAGCAGACAGTGAAAAACTGCCCTTTGCCGATGGGGAGTTTGACGCGGTGACCTGCGCCTATGGTGTGCGCAACTTCGAACATCTTGAGGCCGGCCTCCGCGACATGCAACGCGTGCTAAGGCCCGGTGGGCGACTGGCCGTGCTGGAGTTTTCCCGACCAAAAGCTTTCCCGTTTGCGCAGCTTTATCGGTTTTACTTCCGCGCCATCCTGCCGCTGGTGGGCCGCATGGTGTCGAAGCATAGCAAGGCCTACACCTATCTGCCCGCTTCTGTGGCGGCTTTTCCTGAAGGCAAAGCGTTCCTGGAAATCCTTAGCCGCTGCGGCTTTAGGGAAGTAAAAGCCCAGCCACTGACCTTCGGGGTTACGACCTTGTATGTAGCGACGAAGTAGCGCGGGCGGACTACGCCGTCTTCTCCAGAAAATTAGCCAGGTTGCGCACAGTCTTTTCTGAGTTCTTGACGAATGGATTGGTGGTGTCCCACACATAGCCCGCAAGCACGGAGCAAATTTGATTCATCAGTTTTTGATCGCGCTGGCTGTTGAAAAATATCTTGAACAAGGTGCCGTCATACCAGCTATCCACGAAGACGCGGAACACTTCCACACCGGTCTCCATGAAATCCTGATAATCGTTTTCCCAATCCACCGTTTCGCCATTTAGTTGCTGGGCAACTAACTGTGCAGCCCGCTGCGAAGACACGCTGGCGAGGGTAACGCCCGAAGAAAAAACGGGGTCCAGGAATTCGGTCACATTGCCGGTGAGTACATACCCTTTCCCAAAGAACTTGTCGGTGCTGGTGCTCCAGCCTTGCAGCACGCGTGGCTCGGGCCACACAAATTCCGGGTTGCGGAAGCGGACAGCCATAGAAGGTTCTGCACGGAGCATGGCCAGGAATTGTTCGGTCTTCGTTCCGGGATAGGCATCAAAAAAATCGGGGCTGCCCACATAACCCACCGAGGTGGTGCCGTCCGAAAATGGAATGACCCAAAACCAGGTGTCGGGGTTGTGGACGATGATGATGATGCGGTCCGGCTCGGTGACTTCGAGGCGGTGTGGGTCTTGCATGTGCACAAATAAGGCGCGGCGCGTATGCTGGGTGCTGGGCTTGTTGAGGCCAAAGAGTGTGGGCAAGACACGGCCATAGCCAGAACCATCCACAATGAATCGGGCATGAATGTTTTCGGTACTGCCGTCTTTGTGTTTGACCGTCGTGTCGGAGCTGCCGTCATCATGAATCTTCACGGCAACAACTTCGGTTTCGTAGCGTAATTCGATACCACGGGCGGTGCAGCAATCGGCAAGTTTTTTATCGAAGTCGGCGCGCTTCACCTGCCAGGTCCAGCTCCAGCCTTTGGTATGCTGATTATCGAAGCTGAAATCGCAGAGCTTATCACCCCAGACGAATTTGGCACCGTTCTTATCCTGAAAGTGGCAGTCTTTGACCTGATCTAAAAAGCCGGCTTCATCCAAGGCATCCATGCAGCGGGGCAGCAGGCTTTCGCCGATTTGAAAACGAGGGAAAAGTTGTTTTTCCACGATGAGTACGCTGAGGCCTTTTTGTTGCAGAATGGATGCGGCGATGGTACCGGCAGGGCCGGCGCCAATCACAAGCACATCCACATCATTGCGGTTCGTGTCCATGTTGATTTTGATTGTAAGCAGTAGCGGTTTGAAGTGTTGGCAAGGTATGGCTGCTGCTGAATTATTTTTCTATCCTCGGTCATTCAAATTAGTTTGAAAACTGGGGAATAGCCATGGAATCTTTCGGGATTTGCTGAAAGGTCTGTTCTGCCTTTCCAGCATACTCCGCGGGGAAAGCCGGGCAGCGAAATATTGCTGAAGTGTGCGACGCAACGGATGTCGGGAAGCGTGATGGAGCTGAC
>CAYRJR010000068.1:0-12706 GCA_964424655.1 uncultured Chitinophagaceae bacterium | reverse complement strand
CATGCCAAAATTAGATGTCTAAATGGTATAAAACGCTCTGCCTGCGTCAAGTCGCAAAAACGATGGGCGCATCATTTAGTAATAATTCTGCACCAAACTTATCTTTATTTTTGGTTCAATCTTTAAAATCAGCTAACTCAAAGCCTTTACCTGTCAGGATAGTTTTTACTGCAATCTCAAGTTGATTCCAGAAATATTGCTTTTTGTTCCTTTATTCATGCAATCTGGTAATTGGTTACAATGATTTCATTGACTTCTCCTTTTCCTCCAGCCCATTTCAAAAATGGCTTGGCACCTACATGATAGGGTCTGAATAAATCATTGGCAGTAGTGCCAATCTCTTTTTTTGTCTCGTAATTGCCTTTGGGCGACATGGTTATTTTTTTGTTTTGGCCCCCACTGAACCTGTACTGAAGAATTCAAGCTACTGGATATATTGCTTCAGGCTATCTATCCGGTTCAGTCCGGTGAAGATGCGTATCAGTTTCCGGTCTTTATCGTAGATATTGATTTGAGGCAACATCTCATACGTAAAGGTCTGCTTGATGAAATCAGAACTATCAATACCGGTGATGAGGGAAGGGAACTGAGTATAGTGTGTGTTCTTGTCGAAGTATTCGAGGTAAGGCCCCATCATTGCGCCGGCCATCAATACAATCTTGGAATGATGAAATAGGCCAATTGATTTTTCCAGTGCCCGGGTCATGTCTTCGCAATGTTCGCAGGTGGGGTTAAACAGCATAATGAAGAGGTTGGCATCATTGTGCAGTTCTCTATCTGTAATCACGCGCTTTTCTGCAGTTATCAGTCGGATGGCCGGCATGGGTGCGCCGGGCTTACGATAGTCAATTGTATCCGTCTTAGCCTGCGGCACCGGTGCCAATTTCGGTGGGTGCTTGTCTGCCCAGGCAGGCAGGGCACATAGGAGCAGCAAGGCCAGAATTGCTTTACGTTGCATCGGGCTAAAGTACACCCATCACAGCAGCGCTTTTTCTAAAAAAATTTCAATCATGAACAGCTCTTCGAAGCCACTTGCAGAACGGATGCGCCCGGGCAGCCTTGAGGATTTTATCGGTCAGGAGCATCTGGTGGGGCAGGGTAAGGTGCTACGTGGAATGATAGAGAGCGGCCATGTAGCTTCTATGATTTTCTGGGGGCCTCCGGGCGTAGGCAAGACGACACTGGCCATGATTATTGCTCAATCGTTGGGCCGCCCTTTTTTTATACTCAGCGCTATTGACAGTGGTGTGAAAGAAGTGCGGGCGGTGATTGCACAGGCCCAACAAGCAGGTGGCGCCGTACTGTTTATTGATGAAATCCATCGCTTCAATAAGGCGCAGCAAGACAGCTTGCTGGGGGCAGTGGAGCGGGGCATCATCACCCTCATTGGCGCCACTACTGAAAATCCTTCTTTCGAAGTCATTTCGGCTTTGCTGAGCCGTTGCCAGGTCTTTGTCCTGAATGCATTGAGCGAAGCAGAATTGAAGGCAGTCGTGAATCAGGCCTTGCAACAGGATGAGTATTTGCACAGCAAAAATCTGGTCATCACAGAATGGGAAGCCCTGTTGCAACTCAGCGGCGGCGATGCCCGGCGCCTGCTGAATCTGCTGGAGCTGAGTGCACAAAACCTGCCGCCAGAAAGCCACAGCATCACGAATGAATTAGTGCAACAGACCGTACTCCGAAAAGCCGCTTTGTACGACAAGGCCGGCGAGCAGCATTACGACATCATTTCAGCTTTCATTAAGTCTATGCGCGGCTCAGACCCGAATGCTGCCGTGTATTGGCTGGCCCGCATGGTAGAAGGTGGCGAAGACCCTAAGTTCATCGCCCGCCGCATGGTTATTTTTTCCTCAGAAGACATTGGCAATGCCAACCCCAATGCCTTGCTGCTGGCTACTTCCGCCTTCCAAGCTGTACAGCTTATCGGCTGGCCGGAGAGTAGGATTATCCTCTCGCAATGCGCCGTCTATTTAGCATCTTCAGCCAAATCGAATGCCTCTTGCCAGGCTATTGACCGGGCGCAGGAATTAGTACGTGCCAAGGGTGACCTGCCCGTGCCATTGCACATCCGCAATGCACCCACCGGACTGATGAAAAACCTGGGCTACGGCGCCGGCTACAAATACGCGCACTCCTATGAAGGAAATTTTGTGCTGCAGGAATTTCTGCCGGATTCAATTGCAGGAACGAAGCTGTATGAGCCAGGAAATAATGTTGCTGAGCAAAAGCTACGTGCTTCTTTGAAAGAGCGCTGGGGTGATAAATACGATTACTGATGCCTGAAAGATTTAGTTGAAATCATAGCCCAATAATCTTACTTCTGGTAAATGGCCATAACCTATTCGTAGGTATCTTTTCCTGAAACGAATAATGAATGAATACGCTGCTGTTTGTGATTCTTGCAGCCTGCCTGAGTGCGGCTTTCACTTGGTTTGTCTGCCGCGCCCGAACCCAGACGCTCACGGCATTATTGAACCAGTCACAACTCGAAAAAGAAAAGCTTATTGCTGCTTTAGCTACTGCTCAATCTGCTTGCAATGAGTTGTCAAAAGAAAACACCCGTCAGGAGGCAGCGCTTGTATTAAAAGACGAACAATTAGCCACTCAAAAGGCTTTCATAGAAACAGCCCGTGCTGATATGGAACGAGAGTTCCGGCTCATTGCAGCCAACACCCTGGAGCAAAATGCGCGCAACCTGGGAGCGCAGCATGAGAGCAAACTCACGGACCTGCTGCGTCCTTTCCGTGAGCAGATTCACAATTTTCAGGACTCTGTGGGGAAGCATTTTTCAGAAGAAGGCAAGGAAAAGGCATCTCTGCAAAAAGAGATTCTGATGCTGCGGCAAAGTAGCGAGCTACTCAGTAAGCAGGCCAATGGCCTCAGCGAAGCCTTGCGGGGCAGCACCAAGCAGCAAGGTGACTGGGGGGAAGGTATTCTTGAAAAAATTCTGGAGCATTGCGGCTTGCAGGAAGGCATCCAGTACACGATTCAGGTTTCATCCCGCAGCGAAGAAGGCAAGGCTTTCCGTCCCGATGTGGTCCTCAATCTGCCTGGCCGTCGCAACATCGTCATTGACTCCAAGGTGAGCCTGAATGCCTACTGGGATATGTGTGCCTGTGATGATGAAACCGCAAAGACTTCATTCCTGCCCCTTATAGTTTCTGCCTTACGAAAACACGTGGATGAGCTGCACAACAGGCCATACCATGAAGTAAATGGCAGCCCCGATTTCCTCATCATGTTTGTGCCGGTAGAGGCTGCTTACATTGCTGCTTTGCAACATGAAGGCAGCCTCTGGCAACATGCTTACGATAAAGGCGTGTTGATTATTTCTCCTACCAACCTGATTCCTTTTCTCCGCATGGTGGAAAGCCTTTGGGATCGGGAACATAAGTATGAACATGCTGAGGCGATTGCCAAACAGGCAGGTACTCTATATGATAAGCTGGTCACATTTGTAGAGACATATCAAAAGCTCGGTAATGCACTTTCATCGGCACAGAAAAGCTACAATGACAGTCTCGGTCAGCTTGCATCAGGGCGTGGCAATCTGTTGTCGCGGGCTGAGCAGATGAAAGCGCTTCATATCTCCAATAAGAAAAATCTTCCCGAGCAACTGGCAGAGCAGGCGCAGCTTGGTGACGGGTTAAGCCTACCGGAAGAAATGCCTTAGCAGGTGTAGGGAAAATTCACTCACGATTTATTGTTTGTTTTTTGGAAAGCCAGATCTCCAAATGGCATTTATGAGTCTTGCTTCTTTCGGGTAGGTTTTCAAAATGAGTTACCAGCCTTTGCTATTTCTAAAAAAAGAATCTGAGATGTAGCTACTTTAAGCAGTTCCGATTGTAGGCTAATCTCAGCGACCGATTGCATACCAATGGAAGGTTTTGGCCATGCCCTCTGAGGTAAATCGTCAGAAGAATCAAGCTTTTCAAAAATTTATTTTCCTCTAACATTGCCGGTTTGGAACAAATTTTGCTTGCCCGGCAACTCAGCCTATATTTGCACCCCCGCGCGTGTACCATTCTCTTTATTGTAGCCAAAGCTGACACATAAATTTTGCCTGTAAGGAAAGGGCTAATGCCAATCCTTCGGGCACTAGGCATTGTGCCGGAATGGGCTTCATGTTCGGAAAGTAAAAGGCAAAGATTCAAGCAATACTATGGCTAATATCACCAAGAAGACTGCGTCTGGCCGTGTCAATTTCGGCAAGATAGGCGATGTGGCAGACACCCCTGACCTGCTCGCTATTCAGCTCCAATCTTTCAAGGATTTTTTCCAGTTGGAGACGACACCTGATAAGCGCAACAATGAAGGCTTGTTCAATGTGTTTAATGAGAATTTTCCCATTACCGACACCCGGAACATCTTCGTGCTGGAATTCCTCGACTACTTCATAGATCCTCCTCGTTATTCGATCGAAGAATGTATGGAGCGCGGCCTCACATACAGTGTGCCTCTTAAGGCTAAGCTGAAACTGAGCTGTAATGACGAAGAGCATATTGACTTCGAAACCATCGTTCAGGATGTGTTTTTGGGTAATATCCCATACATGACACCTCGCGGCACTTTCGTTGTGAACGGTGCTGAACGGGTTGTGGTAAGCCAGCTCCATCGTTCCCCTGGTGTGTTTTTCGGACAGAGTGTTCACCCAAATGGCACCAAGATTTACTCCGCTCGTGTGATTCCTTTTAAGGGTGCCTGGATGGAGTTTGCAACGGACATCAACAATGTAATGTACGCTTACATTGACCGAAAGAAGAAATTCCCTGTAACCACGCTGTTGCGTTCTATCGGTTTTGAAACAGATAAGGACATTCTCTCATTGTTCGGTATGGCTGACGAGGTGAAGGTGGACAAGAAAACGCTGTCCAATAGCATTGGACGCAAGCTTGCGGCTCGAGTATTACGTACCTGGACGGAAGATTTCGTAGATGAAGACACCGGTGAAGTTGTAAGCATTGAGCGGAATGAAGTGCTGCTCGACCGCGATTCAGTTCTGGATGAGGACAGCGCTGCTCTGGTTCTGGAAATGGGTATCCAAACCATTTTCCTCCAAAAAGAAGAAGTCAGCGGTGATTATAGCATCATCTACAATACACTTAATAAAGACACTTCCAACTCTGAGCTGGAAGCTGTGCAGCATATTTACCGTCAGCTCCGTGGTTCAGATGCACCGGATGATGAAACCGCCCGCGGCATCATCGAAAAGCTGTTCTTCTCTGATAAGCGCTACGACCTCGGAGAAGTAGGTCGCTACAAAATCAACCGTAAACTCGGCCTGGAAATCAACCTGGAGAAAAAGGTACTGACCAAGGAGGATATTATCTCCATCATTAAGTACCTCGTTCGCCTGACCAACGGTAAGGCTGAAATTGACGATATCGACCACCTCTCCAACCGCCGCGTTCGTACGGTAGGCGAACAGCTTTTTGCTCAATTTGGCGTAGGCCTGGCTCGTATGGCCCGCACCATCCGGGAGCGTATGAATGTGCGCGACAATGAAGAGTTTACCCCAATTGACCTGATCAATGCACGGACACTTTCTTCGGTCATCAACTCATTCTTTGGCACCTCTCAGCTTTCGCAGTTCCTCGACCAGACCAATCCGCTATCAGAAATCACGCACAAGCGTCGTATCTCGGCGCTCGGCCCTGGCGGCCTTTCCCGTGAGCGCGCAGGCTTCGAGGTTCGTGACGTACACTATTCTCACTATGGTCGCCTCTGCACCATTGAGACGCCGGAAGGCCCCAATATTGGTTTGATATCTACGCTTTGCGTACACGCCAAAATCAACGACATGGGCTTCATTGAAACGCCCTACCGTAAGGTGAAGAATGGCAAAGTGGATATGCGTAATCAGACCTATTTGTCTGCTGAAGAAGAAGACGAAGCCAAGATTGCCCAGGCGAATGTGCCGCTGGACGATAAGGGACATTTCGTGGAAGACAAAATCACTTCCCGCCAAACCGGCGACTTCCCGCTGCTGGCCCCTGATGAAGTGGAATACATGGATGTGGCGCCCAACCAAATCGTGGGCCTTTCTGCCTCACTCATCCCCTTCCTGGAGCATGATGACGCTAACCGTGCCCTGATGGGATCAAACATGCAACGTCAGGCTGTACCGCTCATTCGTCCACAAGTGCCCATAGTCGGCACAGGTCTCGAAGGCCGTGCTGCTCGTGATGCCCGTATTCAGATTCACGCAGAAGGAGATGGTGTAGTAGAATATGTAGATGCTCGTGAGATTCATGTACGCTACAACCGTAACGACAAAGACCGCCTCGTATCATTTGAAGATGACCTCAAGCAGTATCATCTTACTAAATACAAGAAAACCAACCAGAGCACTTCCATCACTCTGCGCCCCTGCGTCAAGAAGGGTCAGAAAGTGAAGCTCGGCGACTTTCTCACCGAAGGCTATGCTACTAAGGATGGTGAACTGGCTCTGGGTCGGAATCTGAAGGTGGCCTTCATGCCCTGGAAGGGTTACAACTTCGAGGATGCCATCGTAATCAACGAAAAGGTTGCTCGCGAAGACCTCTTTACCTCAGTGCATATTGACGAGTATGAACTCGAAGTGCGCGACACAAAGCTGGGTGAAGAAGAGCTGACCAACGACATCCCGAACGTTTCTGAAGAAGCCACGAAATACCTTGATGAAAACGGTCTGATTGCAATCGGAACTCACGTTAAGGAAGGTGAAATCCTCATCGGGAAAATCACACCCAAGGGCGAAACGGATCCTACGCCAGAAGAAAAACTACTGCGTGCCATCTTCGGTGATAAAGCCGGTGATGCCAAGGATGCTTCTCTGAAAGCCCCATCAGGTACGGAAGGCATCGTGATTGAAAAACAACTCTTCCAACGCGCCAAAAAGGATAAGAACTCCAAGGTGCGCGAGAAGCACTCTCTCGAGAAGATTGAAGAGCTACATAGCAAGAATGAAGAAGGCATCAAGAATCTCCTCCTTGAAAAGCTGATGACCATCCTCAAGGACAAGACCTCCGCCGGTGTTACCAACAACTTCGGTGAGCCTGTTATCAGCAAGGGGGGTAAGTTCAATTCCAAGACCCTTGGTTCTGTAGATTATTCTACGGTGAACCCGCTCGGCTGGTCCGGTGACGCTACTACCGATGAAATGGTAAACCAGCTTCTGCACAACTATAATATCAAGTACAACGAAGAACTGGGACGTTACAAACGTGAGAAATTCAACCTCTCGATTGGTGATGAACTGCCAGCCGGTGTGTTGAAACTGGCCAAGGTTTATCTGGCTGCCAAGCGTAAGCTGAAGGTGGGCGATAAGATGGCCGGTCGCCACGGTAATAAGGGTATCGTAGCCCGTATCGTCCGTCAGGAAGACATGCCTTTCCTGGAAGATGGCACCCCCGTGGATATTGTGCTCAATCCTCTCGGTGTACCGAGCCGGATGAACATCGGTCAGATTTATGAAACGGTATTGGGCTGGGCAGGCGAGAAGCTCGGCGTCAAGTTTGCCACTCCGATTTTTGACGGTGCTTCACTGGATGAAATTTCCGGCCTTATCAAGGAAGCGGGCTTACCTGAATTTGGTCATACCTACCTCTATGATGGCGAAACCGGCGAGCGCTTCGACCAGAAAGCTACTGTGGGCATTATCTATATGATTAAGCTGCACCACATGGTGGACGACAAAATGCACGCACGTTCCATCGGGCCATATTCACTCATCACACAGCAGCCACTGGGTGGTAAGGCACAGTTCGGTGGGCAGCGTTTTGGGGAAATGGAAGTATGGGCTCTGGAAGCCTACGGTGCTTCCAACATCCTTCAGGAATTACTGACGCTGAAATCAGACGATATCATTGGCCGTGCCAAGACTTACGAGTCTATTGTGAAGGGCGACAATGTGCCGAAAGCAGGCACCCCGGAATCCTTCAATGTACTCGTCAATGAGCTTCGTGGACTAGGCCTCGAATTGAAATTTGAATAGCCGATATAAAATTGCTCAGGCAATTGGATCTATTTTCCAAAACCGCTTCTGCACTTGCAGAGGCGGTTTTTTTTTTTTTGAAAAGGGAACCCGTGCATATCGGAAGAAACTGTGCGCTCTGAATTGGATTTTGAACGACCAGATAATTCAAAAATCTCATCAAGGTAAAATCAATTTTCACTGGGATTAATTGCGTGTTTTTTTTATGGGGATAAACTCAAAAATTGCCCTGATGCCTACACAGATAATTTTGTACTTTGGCCCCACAATAACCATTTTGCATGAAGCGCTGGAAGCTTTCGGTACTCTCCCTTTCTCTTACGCTCACTACCTTCGGACTCGTGCTTTTCAGCTCTTGCGAGACGGATCCCTGCACGCAATTATCTTGTAAAAATGGCAGTGCCTGCACGGAAGGCTATTGCCGTTGCCCTACCGGATATGAAGGTGCTGAGTGTGAAATCAAGACTGCTCAAAAATTCATTGGCGTATTTATTGGCTATAATCACTGCGATGACTATCCTGCAATGAACGATACGCTTGACGTTTATCAGGTAGCCGAGCCTAATGTGCTGGAATTTCACCTCCGCCACAATAATCCCACCGGCTTATACCGTGGCACTGCTGAAGGCAATCGCATCGTAGTACCGGATGTAGAATCCAATGGCAATACCATCAAGGCCCAAGCCGTAATTGACCATGATGACATCAACGTGATATTCACTATTGGTTCCGGTCCGGGCAATATCAGTGAGTGTGTTTTCAGTGGACATCGGAGCTAAGCTTCTTCAAATCATTTCATCCTTCATTAGTGGCGACCATTTCAGGTCGCCACTTTTTTTGAAGGTTTTCATTTGACTTGCCGGCTTAAGCTTATAGCCTATCAGCATCCCTTTTATGTCAGTTCCGGTATTAAATCCATCACAAAGCAGGTAGAATACTTCAAGCCAATGAATGCCCCGCGTAAGTTTGCAGCCTATGTCAATTCGCGTACAGTCGCTGACTAAGATTTACGAAGAGCAAACGGCAGTCAACCATATTTCATTTGAGCTGAAACCTGGCGAAATAGTAGGCTTTCTGGGGCCCAATGGGGCGGGTAAAAGCACAACTATGAAAATGATTACGGGCTATCTCGCGCCCACTTCAGGCTCAGCTACAGTCTGTGGATTCGATACCCAGACTGAAACTATGCAGGTTCGCCGCCGGGTAGGTTATCTGGCTGAAGCCAACCCGCTTTATTACGACATGTATGTGCGGGAATATTTAGCCTTTACAGCAGCGATTCATCAGCTCGGGAAGGAATCGAAACGGCGAATAGAGGAGATGATTAGTATCACGGGGCTTAGCCGGGAAGCACATAAAAAACTAGGTGCTCTTTCGAAAGGCTACAAGCAGCGGGTAGGTCTGGCTCAGGCAATGATTCATAATCCCGAAGTGCTAATTCTGGATGAACCGACCTCTGGCCTCGACCCCAACCAAATTGTTGAAATCCGCGACCTGATTGCCCATGCAGGCCAAAAAAAGACGGTGCTGCTATCTACGCATATCATGCAGGAAGTTCAGGCCATGTGCAACCGTGTCATCATCATTAACCTGGGCAATATTGTAGCCGATGATACAGTGGAATCACTCAGGAACCACACAAGCTCAGAAGCCTTGCTGGTCAGCTTTGACAGCCCAGTGAAAGAGGCTTCCTTACGTAAATTGAAACATATTCGCAGACTGGAAGCCCAGGGTGAAATGAGCTGGCGAATTGGAACAACAGATGCCAGCCAACTCAGACGAGAGCTGATGCAATGGGCGCTCTCGGAAAATGTTAGCATCACCTCCATGCAGAATGAAGGACAGTCTTTGGAAGAAGTGTTCCGCAGCCTCACGGCAGGTACTGTGGCCTGATGATGACATCTTTCTTCCCCTTTTCACCACGCTATTTTCTGAAAACTGCGTGTGCCATTTGTGTCAATCACTCGGATGACGTATAGCCCGGTAGGAAGGTCGGTTTCGAGCAGCAGTTGCCTGTTTCCATCTGCAAAACCTTGCTTCCACACTTTCCCTGAAATATCAAGAAGACACCAGGCTTCACCTTTTGTTAGTCCCTGTAGTGCGAGTTGGTTGCCTGTTCGAAACGCCAGCCAGGAGGGCTGAGCGGGTATTTTCCCAACTGTTGCAGGCGATTTGGAGAAATAAAAATTTCGACTCAGGATATTCATGCCATTTCGAATCAGATGCAGGCTCCACAAACCTTCGGGCATGGTGGAAGATGGGTTTAGCTCAGTCCAGAAATAGTAGAGCCACCAGTCCCGGTTTTCTTTCTTTCCAAAACTGCCCCACAAACTATTGGAAGGCGTGAACCAGGAGACTGAAATAGAATCTTGCTTACGGACACCTGTCAGCTCTGCCCAAAAAGTAATTGCAGGGTCGTTCAGATAGAAAGTGTCCCGGCGAAGCGGTTCTTCTCGTAAGGTGTCCAGGCTGGTGCTGTAATTACACATCCCGCTGGTCCAGATTCCGAAACTGCTGTCATATGCCGGTTGATTGAGCCAATAGCTTCCGGCGTTCCCGCAAGGGCCGGAGAATGGGTCTATGTAATAGCTGGAATCATACCAGAGCTCAAGATGCAGATGTGGGTCGGTGGAATTTCCGGAAGAACCTACCAATCCTATTTTCTGCCCTGCCGACAAGCTGTCGCCAACATGCACCACTATTGAATTTTTACGCAAATGGCCATAGTATGTATAGAGCTTATCGGAATGCCGGATACCAACATAATTGCCTAGGCCACGAGATACGACAGAGACCTTATTCCGGTCAAACAGCCCATCCTGAACAAAGATGACCCGACCGGCATCAGCAGCATATACTTCCACGCCAGAGTCCATCTTGCGGAAATTCCTGATGCAGAAATCTGTGCCCTGATGTCCGTCGTAGCTCTTGCTCAGGCAATGATTGTCTTTGAAAAAAGTATCAGTTGCCCAATCCACATAATTGATGATTTTCCAGTCGGTGCCGTATGTGCCTGCAATTGGTGTAACAAAACGAGGCATTTGAGCCTGACTCAAACAAGGGATAATAAAAAGCATCAGGAGCATCATCAGGCTACGCTTCCTGAAGGAATATGCAGCCACTGTTCCGGGCATTTTCATTGCTTCAAAATAGCAAACCATTCCTTTGCTATTATTTTGAAAGCCTTCCCTGCAAACAAATCATTGCTATTACAGGGCATTCATATCAATGCGCAAATCCAGTCCGCCTTGCTTTCGTACTAACTCAACCATGTCTGCCGTACCACCCTCTCCATCGCCACCTTGCCCGTCCCAGAGAGCCAATAGCGTCATGTTGATACTGTCGTTTGACAAGGCATTGTAGAGCATCCAGAGGTTGGAGCGAGACCAGAAATCATAAGGTGATTTTTTCTGTAGCCAGATGGGTAATGCCTTTGAAGTTGCCAGTACGCGGTGAGGTAGGGTGGTGTATAGCTTATCGAATCGGTCCAACCAATTATTGCCTGCGAAGGCAACAGATTCGCTGATATATGCTTCGCGAGGAAGGGAAAGAAACATCTCGGTACGAATACCCAGGCTCTGGCATACCTCATGAAAAATGATATCGCCGCCGCAGGCTCCTCCGGCTATACCTCGAATTTCTCGGCCTTGCTCCTGGCTCATCACCAATTGCACTTGCTCTTCGATGGCCTTACGTGCAGCAGCTTCTTTTTCGGTTGGGAAACGGGCTGTTTTTCTGCCAGGCTGGTCAATCATATGCCCCGTGAACAAGAGGTAGTGATTGTCCAGTTCTTCATTGGGCACATCGCCGGTCACCTTCAGAGCCGCTTCCATATTGTCTGGCATGATGCCCAGCGAGCGGAAGAGCAGCAGTTGGCGGATGATGGCATTCGTCTGCATTTGGTCGCATAGACGAATGATGCGGCTGTAGGCATAGGTCACTTTGGCCACATTATCTGCAGTAAGCGCAAAGAAATCGGCGTAGGTGATGTCCAGCCAGGGGTCGTATTCGCCAATTGCCTTCAGCCGTACCCGCTCTGATTCGATGGTGTAATGCAGTGCTTCTGTCAACTTTTCTTTCTCCTTTTTCAGTTCAGACAATCTTGTATCAGCAGCATCCTGATCATCGAAACGAAGTGACCAGATATCGGGCTTGGTTTCGGCCATGCTCACTACACTGGTGAGTAAGCCCAGCAGGTTGATTCCGGAGTAATAGTGGTTCAGATGTGTTCTGAATCCATCGCCGTAAAATGAAAGACTGTTTTCCCAATAAGGAGAGGAAAGTGCCACGGATATTCGCTCCGAATCATCAGCCTTGGCCCATTCTGCAGCCCATCGGGTCTTGGCATTACGGCCTTTCAGTGCATAGGCCTGTGCCTGTTCCATGCGGTTCATCGTGTTGCCTGCCGTCAAAAGATTTTCGATGGCCTGATCGGAAAGTTGGAGCAATTGAGCTGCCTGTGCCGTATTGCGCTGGATGTCTCGCTCAGCCAAGCGCTGATAGATGGTGGCCAATATTTCGTTGGCCTCAAAGTCAAGGTTCTTTTGCGTCAGCAGCATCTCCCAGGCCCATTGTGCCGGACGAAAAGCATTCAGCCGGTATAGATAACGGCCCAAAAGCCGCATGGCAGGGCCCCGCCATTCAAAGCGGGCTGCTTCTTTACTCAGCAGCGTCAACCAGCCTTCATCCTGGGCGGCAAAGGCACGGGCAGCTTCTTCACTGAAGGCA
>CAYRJR010000067.1:10073-12843 GCA_964424655.1 uncultured Chitinophagaceae bacterium | reverse complement strand
AGCCATGATTTAAAGCCTGCAAATATCATGCCAAAATTAGATGTCTAAATGGTATAAGACCGCTCAGCTTCCTGAGACAAAAAACATGTGCAAAAGCCCAGTAGCGAAATCCAGTTGAAGAGTGCGACGCAACGGATGATGAGTAGTGAACTCAAAGCTGGCTAAAAAAAAATCTCCAAACTGGAAACGCATGCCTGAATCAATTCCCGGTGCTATTGCGGGAGGTTCCAGTTTATGGGATGGATGCCATGCTGACTAAGCCATTGGTTGGCTTTTGAAAAGGGGCGGGAGCCGAAAAAGCCGCGGTCGGCAGAGAAGGGCGAGGGGTGGGCAGAGCTGATGATGAAATGCTTGTGTGGATCAATCAGGCCCGACTTGCTTTGTGCAAATCGCCCCCACAGGATGAAGACCACGTGAGGAAGCTGGTCGGAGACCGTCTGGATGACGGTATCGGTGAACCGGTGCCAGCCGATATGTGCATGGCTATTGGCCTGGTGCGCCGCTACAGTCAGCGCGGCATTGAGCAGTAAGACGCCTTGTGTGGCCCAGGTTTCGAGGTTGCCATGTGTGGGGCTTGGGATGTTGAGGTCGGATGCCAACTCCTGAAAAATATTCATCAGTGAGCGAGGCACAGCGATGCCACGGGGCACAGAGAAAGAAAGCCCGTGTGCCTGTCCGGGACCATGATAAGGGTCTTGCCCGAGGATGACTACTTTGACGCTGTGGAGGGGTGTGGCATCGAAGGCATGAAAGATGTCATGGCCAGCGGGGTAAATAGTTTTCCCAAGTTGCTTTTCCCGTTTCAGGAAGGCAACGATTTCTTCGAAATAAGCTTGGGTAAATTCAAGGCTAAGGGCCTGTTTCCAGTCTTCAGCCATGCGGACTTCCGCCATGTGAGGACATGATTTTTGAATGATGCTGACTGTATCAGGGTGTGTAGGGGGTGTACTTCACCTGTCCCTTTGTGTCATCAGCAGCCAGGATGCAGACAGAGCCACAGAAATTTTCATTCTTCAGGCGTGTCATGAATTCGAACACGAAGGCATCGCTGCGCTCGGGCGAAAATTCGTAGATGATATAGTTCGAGGCATCATCGCCGTGGTGTCGGGAGACGGATTTCTCATCAAACTTTCGATCGTCGCTGTCGTAAACCATCATGCGGTGGTTGGTAGCACGGGGATTGCCTACGAAGATGATTTCATAAAGATGGCCGCGGGCAAGTTGCACCATGATGGGGAAAGGCACCATACTTTCCATATTGATCATCGCATCTCGATACACTTTGAAGCCTTGTTTGACATAATGCTGTTTGATGGTTTCGGCTTGTAGCCTGATGGCGGGGTCCATGCAGCCGACCAATTGTTGTCCGCCTTGAGCATTTGCGAATTGGGAGAGGCAAAGAATGCTGATCAGGATGCTGAAAAATCTGTTCATGGCTTGCGAAGATGTGACGTTCAGGAATGGGAAATTGCAAGAAAGCAGTTAAGGCTATTTGATGTCGAGGTGGAGGAGTTTCTGGCCTTCCAGCCAGCCTTCCAGAACATCATGGATGGCTATAGGGCCTACACCGGCAGGTGTACCGGTAAAGAGCAAGTCGCCTGTGTTCAGACTAAAAAAAGTGGAAGCGTAGGCGATAATTTGATTCACGGAATGAAGCATGTCTGATGCCAAACCTTGCTGAACGGATACCCCGTTTTTGTGTAGTTCAAAGCGTAGTTCCCGCGGATTTTTATCGGTAGGAATCGGGATAAAAGTGCCAACAACGGCAGAACCATCAAAGGCTTTGGCAATTTCCCAAGGCAGGCCTTTGGCTTTTTGTTGCTGTTGCAAGTCGCGGGCGGTGAAATCAATACCGATGCTGCATTGGTCGTAGTAGCGATGTGCGAATTTTTCAGCGATGTGTTTTCCGTTTTTGCAGATGCGGAAGACCAGTTCAGCTTCATAGTGGACATCCTTGCTGAATTCGGGATAATAAAATGCCTGTCCGGGCTGGATCAGCGCATTTCTTGCTTTCATAAACAGAACAGGAGCCTCAGGAATAGCATTGCCCAACTCCCGGGCATGATCGGCATAGTTGCGACCGACACAGATGATTTTCATGAACCGTAGAAGCCTTTTTCAAAAACAACTTGAATTAGAAATGCTCCGGATTAAGGGTTTGGGAGCAGGGCTAATTTTGGATGTTTTCAAGCTGAGATTATGCGTGTAAAAATAGCCTTTCCTGCCACGGAGCCTTTGGGACGGTTTCTGATTCCGGTGCGTATCGGCGATATCAATTATGGTGGCCATGTGGGCAATGATGCCATCTTGTCTGTGATGCAGGAAGCCCGGATGCAGTGGCTTGCTCAGGCAGGCCTGAACGAATTGGAGGCAGGCGGTCATGGTATCATCATGAGTGATGCGATGGTGGCTTATCGGGGCGAATCTTTTTATGGAGATATCCTTGATGTAGCCTTATATGCCGAACTCCAAAGCCCGCGTTCGTTTGATCTGTTGTATCGTATCACGGTGCTGCGCGCAGGGGCAGAGTTACTCATTGCAGAGGCGAAATCCGGGATGGTATGTTTTGACTATGGAAGCCGGAAGGTCGTCGTGATGGGTGCTGTACTGAAAGCCTTGCTAGACCTGTGAAAGGCCGTATTGTTCCATTTTAATAATCACTGGGATTGCCTTTTGCCCTTTTGGAAATGAGCCATTTATTCAGTGCTTAAAAAAAGAAAAAGCCCGGCAGAAAGCCAGGCTTTGAATGTGTGTGTAGCGGAGACGGGAG
>CAYRJR010000067.1:0-10063 GCA_964424655.1 uncultured Chitinophagaceae bacterium | reverse complement strand
TCATATCGCTAACCATCGCATTGGATATAGTCAATCGAAAAAAAGAAAAAAGAGTAAAAATACCCCCTTTCCCGTATGGTAGCGGAGACGGGAGTTGAACCCGAGACCTCAGGGTTATGAATCCTGCGCTCTAACCATCTGAGCTACCCCGCCAAAAGGAGCGCAAAGATATAGGGCTGAGGTCAAAAAAAGAGGCCGCTCTTGCGGCCTCTTGAATAATGTAAAGGTGTACTCGTATGTGCTTTCAGAATTAGTTAGTTACCGAGATAGCTTTTCAGTCGGACGCATTTGTTTTCGGTGCGCAGGCGGCAGATGGCTTTGTCTTTGATTTGACGAACCCGTTCGCGGGTGAGGGCGAAACGTTCACCGATGTCTTCGAGACTCATGGGATTGTCCACGCCAATGCCATAAAACAGCAGCAGCACATCACGCTGACGCTCGCTCAGCAGGCGCAGGGAGCGACCCAACTCGCATCGTAGGGAATCAATATGCTCCAGCTCTGCATCGGTTGCCTCAGCATTTGGATTAATCAATACGTCAATCAGGCTGGATTCATCCGTGTCGCCGATGGGGGCATCCATACTGACATGGCGGGCGGCAACACCGAGTGTGGTTTCTATTTCTTCCAGTCCAATGTCAAGGATTTCGGAGAGTTCTTCCACGGTGGGTTCGCGTTCGAACTCCTGCTCCAGCATGCAGTAAGCACGGTTTATTTTATTGCTCAGACCCACTTTATTGAGAGGCAGGCGCACGATGCGGCTTTGCTCGGCCAATGCCTGAAGGATGCTTTGGCGAATCCACCACACTGCGTAAGAGATAAACTTGAAGCCGCGGGTTTCATCGAAGCGTTGGGCGGCTTTGATTAGCCCGAAGTTTCCTTCATTAATGAGGTCACTGAGGGTTAGGCCCTGATTCTGGTACTGCTTTGCTACGGACACCACAAAGCGCAGATTGGCTTTGGTGAGTCGGTCTAAAGCTCTTTGATCGCCCTGGCGGATGAGTACCGCAAGCCTGACTTCTTCCTCCGGTGAGATGAGGTCAACCTTGCCAATTTCCTGAAGATATTTCTCCAGGCTCTGGCTCTCGCGGTTGGTGATGCTTTTCGAAATTTTGAGTTGACGCATGGACATAAGAAAAGCTGTTGTTTGGGGTTAGAGAATTGGGTTATCGAAACAAATAGCAGACAGTGCTCAGACAAACTTATGGTTACCATCAATCCAAACCAAAAAATCTTAAGAGGCATTTAACAAGCAGAAGACAAGGTTTAAGAGCCTCTTTTGAAATTGGATTTTGAAAGCTCAGGCCTTTTTCTATAATTGCACGCCTAAGCAAATTACTCAAGCAAGCGTTCAATGGCCGCAAAAAAGAAGATTATCTACACACTCGAGTTCCCCATCCGCAGCTCGCCTACCATCCTGTTTAGTTTCCTGTCCACTGCTGTTGGGCTTCAGGAATGGTTTGCTGAAAAGGTGGACCAACGCGAAGACCGTTTCCTTTTCACTTGGAATGGTGCAATAGATGAAGCTGTACAAACCGAGATTTTTGAAAACAACTATGTCCGATATCGTTGGGACTACTACGATGACGATGAGTTTTTTGAATTCCGTATCGAGCAAAGCCCAATAACCAATGAGACGATCCTCCGCATCACGGACTATGCCGAAAAAGCTGACCTGATCAGCAGCCAGCAACTCTGGAATCAGCAGGTTCAAAATCTAAAACACAGGATTGGCGCGGCCTGACTGGCTTCTTAAACTGGTTTTCTCCCTTTCACACCCGCCGTTCCCTGCGGCGGGTGTGCTTTATTCGCCCGCATGATTGAGGTGCAGTTTTTTGTCGGCTTTCATAGGGCTGTTTGGAAGCAGTTTATTCCCTAAAAGGGATTCGTCGTCAATAAGTGTGTCCTAAGTTCGCGCTCACCTTGATCAAGAAGCTCGACATACTCATCATACGCTCCTTTTTGGGGCCATTCGTCGTCACGTTTTTCGTGTCGTTGTTTGTGCTGGTGATGCAATTTTTCTGGCTGTATATGGATGAGCTGTTGGGCAAGGGTTTCAGCGTCTGGATTATCCTGCAGCTTCTGTTTTTCATGAGCTCTACGATGGTGCCACTGGCACTTCCATTAGGCATTCTGCTGGCTTCTATCATGACCTTTGGCAGTATGGGGGAGTCCTTTGAATTGGTTGCCATCAAGTCTTCGGGCATCTCACTGCTTCGTGTGATGAAACCGCTGGTTGTGGTCATATCCATCGTGGCTGTTGGGGCATTTTTTTTCAACAATAATGTGATTCCCCGCGCCAATCTTCGGGCCTTTTCTCTGCTTTATGACCTGCGAAATGCCAAGATGAGTTTCAATATTCGTCCCGGTGTTTTTAATGGTGAAATACCCGGCTACACGATCAAGGTAGGTTCTAAGAATGAGGATGGTACCACGGTGCGCAACATCATTATTTATGAGCGTGGTCCCTATGGTGGTAATTCAAGGGTAGTACTGGCCGAAAGTGGTGAAGTCAGCCCATCTCCGGATGGAAAGTTTTTAGTTTTTCGGCTGCGCAATGGCTGGCGCTATCAGGAAGGCAGCGACGTAAACAATCCCAATTCAGGCCCGCATGCCACACAGACACGCATGCACTTTGCCCGCTACGATAAAATTATTGACCTCTCAGCCCTGAAGCTCTCGCGCTCAAATGAAGATTTGTTTAAAGGAGGCTATCAGATGATGAATGTGATTCAGCTTCGTGATGACATCGCTCAAATCCGGAAGACAAAGCAGCACGACCTCAAACTGAGTGAAGCCAATTTTGCACCTTATCTGCCTGTTTACAGCAAGACAGATATCGGCAAGAGTTTCAGAAAGCAATTGGATGCTATTCAGGTACCGCCGGCTGAAGACCTTCGGGAAGGATTTATCGCACGTGTGCCGGACAGCCTTCGCAACAAAGCCTTAGATGCCACTATTGCCAATGTGCGTAATGCCATTCAGTTGATTGGCTACACAGCCAATAATGTCAATATCAATGACGACAGTTTGGTAAAACGACAAATCGTCTTACATGGAAAATTCACGCTCTCTTTCGCCTGTGTACTGCTGTTTTTGATAGGAGCGCCGCTTGGTGCCATCATCCGCAGGGGTGGGCTGGGTATGCCCATCGTAGTAGCCATAGGCTTTTTTGTACTCTACTTCATCATGTCGAAGGCGGGAGAGGAAATTGCTAAGGCTCGTACCATGCCGGCCTGGATGGGGATGTGGCTGAGCACAGCTATGTTGTTGCCCATAGCCATCATAATTGTTCGTGCCGCACGAAATGATTCGCCCATTTTCAGTAAGGAATGGTATTACAGGCTTTGGCGCCATATAGCCCGACGTAACCATACCGTATAATCCGCTCTTAATTTTCAAGCCTCGTGTCCAGAAAGTATGATGCATCCCTGAATGCCTGGTATTTGATTCCCTGGCTGCTTTGGGCTATCGTAGGCGGGCTGCTGCTGCTGCTATTCGACAGGAGCCAATTATTTCTTACGGTCAATCGCCACCACACTCTTTTTCTGGATATGCTGATGCGCGCACTCACTATCCTGGGTGATGGTGGCGGAATCTCAGTGGTGTTACTGTTGCTGGTATTTCTGTTCCCTTCCTGCCGCAATCGCTGGTATTTGCTGGCTGCGATTTGCTGTACCGTTTTTCCGGCTCTAATTATTCAGGTAATAAAAAGCCTGATGCAGGCTCCAAGACCATTGATCTATTACAAAGCTGAGCTATTGCTCCATCCTGACTGGCTACATATCCGCCCCGAATGGCCACATTTATATCAGCGTTCTTTTCCTTCCGGGCATAGTGGTGGCGTGTTTAGCCTATGTTGTTTTCTTAGCCTGATGCTGCCTATACGCCGGCGATGGCTGGGCCTTCCTTTGTTGCTATTTGCTTTAGCCGTTGCTTATTCCCGGCTCTATCTGGCTGCCCATTTCTTCCTCGATATTTTTGTTGGAAGCTTAATAGGCACTACTGTTTCTGCCCTTTGTTTTATGCTGATTCAGCGTTGGAGTAGGGGAGTCCTCGGTTTTGAATCCCGTCTTAGTGCTCAAAAGCCAGTCTGATACATGGCAACTCGTCGAATCTACCTGCTTATAGGCCTTGCCGCCACTATCTTGTTTCTCCCTTTCCTCGGGCATGTTCATCTGTTCGATTGGGATGAAATCAATTTTGCGGAGTGTGCCCGGGAAATGATTGTGACGAAAGACTATTTGCGGATGCAGATAGACTACATTCCTTTTTACGAAAAGCCACCGCTTTTCATTTGGATGCAGGTGGTTTGCATGTCTGTTTTCGGTGTGGGCGAATATGCTGCAAGGTTGCCTGATGCGCTCACCGGGATAGCTACATTGCTCACCCTTTTTTGGGCTGGAAGCAAGGCCCGAAATCAGAAAACCGGTATGTGGTGGGCGGTTCTTTATGCGGCTACCTGGCTGCCCCAGGTCTATTTCAAAAGCGGCATCATAGACCCCGTTTTCAATTTCTTCATCCTGCTGGCATTTATACAGGTTTGGCTCATCAAATGGGGTAAGAATAGATTGCTGCATGCTACCCTGTCTGGCCTGTTTATCGGCCTGGCGGTGCTGACCAAAGGGCCGGTTGCTATCCTTGTTTCAGGGCTGTCGCTTGTGGTTTTTTTAATCATTCAGCGAGGTTTGAAAGGCTATCGCTGGACTGATTTTTTACTACTTACCGCAGTTGGGATGTTGACCATGCTGCTCTGGTTCGGGCCGGAAGCTGCACTACATGGCTGGACCTTTCTGAAAGAATTTATTGCGTATCAGGCAGGCCTGTTTGGTCAGAATATTGCCGACCATGAAGAGCCCTGGTACTATCATCCCATCGTGCTGCTGATTGGTTGTTTCCCAGCTTCACTTTTTTTGTTTCAATGGAGGAAAAGGGAACAGAAAGAGGCAGCTCATTCCGCTGATTTCACGCGTTGGATGTGGATCTTGTTTTGGGTGGTGCTCATTCTTTTCTCCATCGTCAAGACGAAAATTGTACACTATTCCTCACTGTGTTATTATCCGCTGACATACATCGCAGCCCTTCAGGTTACCCGGCTGATTGAAGGCAAAAGACAGTTGCGGCGTGGGATTCAGGCGGGATTAATGTTGATTGGTGGCTTGCTGGCAGTAGCCATCCTTGCCTTGCCATTGGTGGGGCTGTTTAAGTCGCGGATTGTTCCATTCATCAATGACCCCTTTGCCGTTGGAAATCTTCAGGCGAACGTGCCCTGGCATTATTGGGAATGCCTGTTCGGGATTTTATACCTATTGTCAATCGTGTATTGCGTGGCCCGGATGCGCAGGCATTTTCGCAAGTCAATCATCTTGCTTTGCATCGTTCAGGTGCTGATGATTCAGGTTGCTGTCATTCATTTCACGCCCAAAATTGAAGCCTATTCTCAACGGGCTGCAATTGAATTTTTCCAAAGCCTGGCTGGGAAAAATGTGTATGTGCACCCGCTCGGTTATAAGAGTTATGCGCATCTTTTCTACAGCAGAAAACAACCTTCAACCAATCCTGCGTACTACAGACTCGTTCGTTCTGATGTGGGTGCTTCTACGATTATAGAAGCCAATGAAAGCTGGCTCTTGAGCGGAAAAATTGATAAGCCGGTTTATTTCATTTGCAAAGTCAATGATGCAGAACATTGGAGCATCTTGCCACAACTAAAGAAATTGGGTGCTAAGAATGGCTTTGTGTTTTTTGTGCGCATGCCTTGAGTCGGTAAATATTTTCAAAAAATATTTCTTTCAGTTTGCCAACCTTTTTCGGATTATGGCTGTCTTATTTGTCGTTAGCCCGGAAGCAGGTTCTCAATGCTATGTTTAGAATTACTTCTGGCTAATAGCGCACAAGCTTGTGTGCTTCGATTTCAAACTATTCTAAGCTCCATGCCTGAGGAGGTTTCGGATAGCAGTCGGCATTTTTTTCTAACCAAAACTGCACAACTAAAACATGTGTAGCAAAACCATGAAGAATAACTCGCCATGCTTAGAGAACCTCAGGCAAGCAACCCAGCTTACCATTTTGCTCAGGCCCTAAACAGGATTCTGGCAATGAAGATTCAAGTCTGAAAAGGCTTCTGCGCTGCTTTGTCCGGAACTGAAAAGCAGCAAAATTCTTTTCCTCAAAATAAGTCCGTGAATAGCCTGCGGATCCTGGCCCTAATGGCCAACAGGCAGGTCATTGCCCAGACCGCGGCTACACGGCTTCATCGTACTCAAATCCAACTTCAAGAAAAATGAAAAACAAACACTCTGCACTTTATGTCTTGCTGGTTGCACTGAGTGCTACCGGTATGTTCTCGCATCCAGCATTAGCACAGCAAACGCCCTCAATGCCCGATGTGCATGATGCACACGCATTCATTAATGGGAATGAAAATGCCCGATCCCGACAAAGCAATACAGGACCACGCATGCTGGCATACACCTGGTATTCGGCAATTGATTCGACTCTTTCACCGATTGACTCGAGCTATTTCGAATATGCTTCCAACAGCACCACGCAAGTACACACGCTATGGCATTTTCGCTATCAGGATGGAGCCTGGCAGCGTTTCGACCGCTATCTGTATTTCTATGATACTAATGGTGGAAATGTCCGAACCGACTATCAGTTTTGGAGCAAGAATGGCGATAGTTTCCAAAACTTTATTCGCTATAACTACACGGTCAATACGAATGGTGCTGCTACGGATTTGCTTTACCAGATTTGGGATAATACTTCAGCCACCTATCTCAATGGGATTTCAGAAAACTACACGTTGAATGGTCGCGACCAAAGGCTTACTACGTTGCAACGGTTTTGGAATAAGAATCTCATGGCTTGGGAGAACTACCTGCTGGTAACGAATACTTACTCCAGCTACGGCCAGATGGAAGAGCAAATCTTGCAATATTGGAAGAGCAGCCTGAGCATTTGGGAGTATAAAAAGCGATACGTGTGGGACTTTAAGAACGCAACAGGTCATCAGGATGCGGATACGATTTTTGAGTGGGAGAATTTCCATCTCAGTTGGGTGCCTGATGAATGCAACAAATACACGCTAAATGCAGGGCATCAACCTACCTATGGAATCAGAGAAAAGTACCTGCCTGGTGCGGTAGGTTGGCATGCAGTTTCACAGACTAATTTCCAATACAACCCTTCAGGCAGCCTGTCCAGCGAATTGCTACAAAACTGGGATTCTTCAAGCATGAGTTTTGTGAATCATAGTAACACTCTTCATAGCTATAATAAATCAGGGCAACAAATCGTAGTCAGTACGTTGATATGGGATGGTAGTGCCTGGGTCGTAGGTGATTATGCAAACAGGGGTATGTACTACTACGAATCATCTCTGGCTTTACCGAATCCTGCAACAAATCAATTACAGATAGCAGTAAGCCCATTACCTGCAAATGATGTAATTCGGCTGCAAGCAGGGCAAGGGGTGAGTTGGGAATCATTCAGACTTTGTATTGCTGATATGCAGGGGCGCATCGTTAATGTGCCGGAACTGTCAAGATCTCAATCACAAATCTGCTATTCTGTTGCAAAGCTCACGCCCGGAATGTATGTATTGTTTGGAAGCGATGAGACAGGAGCAAGCTTCTCCATGAAGCTTCCGGTAATGCACTAATTCATTAATGGATTAAGTGTAGCAAAGCATTCAAAAAAATGAGGCCGTCCTTTTTCGGGACAGCCTCATCCATTTTTCCAGTTACGTCTTAGGCTAAGAAGTAGGTGTTGCGACCAGCAAGACGTTCTACGCGAACCTTGCCTTCTTTTTCCATATGAGCGAGTTGTGCGTCAATGGCAGGCTCCTGCCAGATGCCCACATGGCGCTCGCGAAGCGTATGACGGAGCTCACTACGCTGGCGACCTTGCCCTGCGGCTTCCCTCAGGATATATAGGACTTTACTCCTCCAAGTACCATGTTGCGGGTAATCTACTGGCACTGGTGCAGTGGGCATATGCATTTCTGTGCGAGACTGAGCTTCGCTTTTGGTAGTGGAAAACAGGCGTGTCCACAGCTCAGCTTCGAGACGGGCAACCTGATTTTTTGCTTCTTGCAAACGTCCAATTAATTCTTCCATTTGTAAAGCCGCTTGTTTGATACGGCATGCCAAAAGTATGTATAATGCTCTAAGATGTGTAATCTTTCCGTATGAAATTTGGCCACTATTGTTTGTGCCATTCTGAAATTTTTTAGAGCTGAATTACTACAAGGCTGTCAAAGGTTTTTCTTTATTAAATGAGTGCCTCGCCTAGGTTCAATTGACAAGTGCAACATGAATCATCCTCATTCTGAAACAGCAGGACCAAAGACCCAACACATTTTCAGATAGAGTCTTCTGGCCTTTCATGGTGATACGGGTCAATGACTAAGATGCGCATGAGGGTTTGAATTTCATCTGCTTTTTCATCTTCACGCCGATAACGGTAGCAAAGGGCTAATTCTTCCAGCATTTTATAAATCACCCGGCGGCTGTCAATGGGAATGATGTGTTGTGTTTTATCACGCACACCAATCTTATGGAGATAAGCATCCACGTCCCTGCGGGTATAAACAGACCCATTCATTGGGTCAAGGAAGAACGTGATTTGTCCACTTGCTTCCGTACGTTCTGGGTGCAGGAAAGGATGCCAGGCATCTATATAGGCAAAGACAAGCTGGCGGGGGATTTCCACTGCAAAGACCGGAACATCCAGCAACTCGCATAGAGTGAGGTAGAGCAAGCCGATGGAATATCCATTGCCCTGTTTGCTATCCAACATCTGGTTGATGAAGAAATGTTTTGGCTCCCGTTCGCTCAATTCATGCCCCTGAAGATGGTAGAAACTGTAAAGGATGCTGTTAAATACATTCACCTGCTCTAATGGGGTGAGGTAATTATTCAGCTCAAGCCACACATTGCGACGCATGGCATCTACCTGACTAAAAATGGAGGCTACTTGCAGGTCAGGATATTGATAGCGCGCTACCAGGATGGCTCCATGCAATAATCCCGGGTTTTTCTCCTGACACCATTCATGAAATCCCTGTTGTAAATCTTCAAGCTGGACACGGTGTATCAGCGTCTCAATCCGGTTTTGCACCTCCGCATCGGTTGTGGATTCCCATAGCGCCTCCAGGTTGGGAATGATGGCCTTGCCATAATGCATGATTCGTCCTGCAACGGTTTCGTACACGTCACCATCGGGGTCGTCTAAAAGACGAAGCAGTGCCTTTACTTCTTTTTCAAAACTCATAAGTCCCTCTCAGGTTGAAGTTAGCCCTGGAACGTAAGAACAAGCACCCGGATTGTGGTTCATCCACATTTATGCGCCGGGTATGTTGAAAGAAAAGCCGGACCGGGATTACTCTGAAGTAATCAAAATTGAATATCCTCTTCGTTATTAAACGGAGGTTTCGTGTTTTGACCTTCATCATCATCCCAATGTACATCGTTGGCTTTGGAAGGCAGCGTCTGAAAGCCTCCGGGGATATACAGCTTGCTGCCACCGAATCCGGAAGGGTCTTTAGGGATGCCTGCCTGTGGATTATTGCCCATGCCGCCAGAGGAATACTGTAGCTCCTGAAGATCTTCGAACTTTTGGTATTCCTTGATGAATCGAAGCTTGATGGTATCGGTAGCACCACTCCGGTTTTTTGCCACGTGGATATGGGTTTCTCCATCTATAGCCTGGCCCATCTCATCATTGTTGATGCCATAATAATCCGGGCGATAAAGGAACATGACCATATCGGCATCCTGCTCAATGGCGCCTGATTCCCGCAGGTCAGACAGTTGGGGAACCTTGCTCTCTTTACGACTTTCCACCGCACGGCTCAACTGAGATAGTGCGATAATGGGTATGGCTAATTCTTTAGCCAGACTCTTCAGGTCACGAGAGATTTTTGATATTTCCTGCTCGCGGTTACCATTGCGATTAATATCGGCCTGCATGAGTTGCAGGTAGTCAATGATGATTAGCTGTATATCGTGCCTTTGCTTCAGCCGTCTGGCCTTGGCCCTCAGTTCGAAAATGTTGAGG
>CAYRJR010000066.1:0-12900 GCA_964424655.1 uncultured Chitinophagaceae bacterium | reverse complement strand
TTTAGAGATGATGCGGGAAGCGTCAAAGACCAGGGTTGCCTTTTGAGCAGTCGGATTCGGGAAGAGGGCCAGTTTATTAATCAGCGCACCTGTGCCATTCACACCCACATTAGTGCGACCCAGAATCACCGAGTAGTCTTCTACTTCACCGGAAACGAAACCACCGGCACCCGTATTACCGCTGCCATTAGGATTAAGGTCATTGTTGAGGATGACTCGCAGGCCGGTGGGTACACCTGGAATCAGGGCAGAAGGCATTGTGAAAGTGGTATCCAGGAAGAAGTGTGATGCCGTAGTAGTGCCGCGATAGACCAGCTCAGAGGGGAAAGGATAGCCCGGTGAAGCTTGGGTATAAAGGTGGTCATGGTTGAAGTCTATATAGACACTTACCAATGCATCAGCGTGCGTTGCAGAGCGCATGATGTGGTAGATACCTATGCGATACACAGAATCTGCTGCCAGCACCCATGTGGGGCTGATGTGCGTATAATTCGTGAATCCGCGAATGGCAGCCGGGTTCATCAGGTGTGGGCCTACCACAGCAATCGGGGCGGGGTTGATATGCGGGCTGTCCACATTACCAATCATGAAGGTTCCAATATCGCTGGAATCCTTAGTGCCAGGAGGTACTGCAGCAGCATAGGGATAGCAGTCATTAGCGGGCGGGTTCATGATTTGAACAGCATTGCTGTAAGTAGTATCACCCGTGTTACTGCACACTGTGCGCAGACGGTACTTGATACCATAAACCGGAGAAGAAGGTACTACCACATTAAGCACGGTGTCCTTATTGTGCGAGCCAGCAATCACAGAGTAAGAAGCACCGGTATTCGTACTCATCTCCCAGTCACGAACGATGCCTGTGCGGTCTTTCTGGTAGGTAGTATTCCACAGGTCCACTGTGTAATTGGGGCATACCAGGCTATCAGAAGCATAACTCGTACCGGCACTCACTGCACCATTACAAGGTTGATATTGGATATACACCAGATAGTCTTCAGCAGCACTCTCATAATAAAAATCGCCGCAGGGGTCGAGGTATGGGCCTACACCACTCTGATACATGGGATAGTAACCAGCGATGGCGCGCATACCGGTAAGACCAACAGGTGCATTAGAAGGGATCTTATAAGAGGCCGATACCTTTTGCCCTGAGCTACTCCAAGACTTTGCCATGATGCGTTCACCAGGCAAATCCCATACACCATTGCGGTTGATGTCGAGATAAATATGCGCATAAGTGTACGATCCAGTAATTAGGTAACTGTATGGAGTGGCTATAGTAATCGAGAATTTATAAGTAGTATCCCGAATCAGATAAGGTGCAGGAACCGTACGGGCGAAGCTCTTATAGCCTGCTGTTGCCGTTGGGTTATTGGTTGTCGGCAGTGGATTCCCGTTGCTCATCATGACAGCACCAGATGCATCTGATTCTACACTTACGTTACCGATACCACCATATTGATACGGATAAGTAGCACGAAGGCCCACATCGCAATAGCAATAGTAGAAGGGAGAAAGCATCACATTAAACGCTGCAGAAGTGTCGCTTTGTCCACTATTAGAGCAGGTAACGATGCAACGGAAAGAAGTGGGCGCTGTAATGTTTGCTGTTGGGCGTGGGACATTACCACCCACCAGGTTATTCCAAACAGTGGTAGCGCCGGAAGTAGGGCGATATTGCCATAGGAAAGTGAGGCCGGCAGCCTGTGAAGTACCACTGAGTTTCAGGGTAAAATCCTTACCGGAGCAAGCATCCACTGAATCAATAGTGCCAGCATTGGGCTTACCGGTACATGCCGGGAATACGCGAACTGCATCGAGATATATGTCGGTTCCAGTAGAATAACCATAGTTCTGAGAACCCGAGAAACGAATAATCGTAGTAGCAGAAGTAGATGGAATTGGGATACCACCATGATAGTCCCAACCACCTGTGCTGTTACCGCCACCGTACTTAGCCAAAGTATTCCAAGTGATACCTGCATCGGGGGAATATTCTACAATCAGCGAGTCGTTTGGATAACTGGCATTATTATCTAAGCGGCTGTAAAATTCCAATTCTTTATTGTTCGCACCGGAACAATTCACATACAAGGAAAGATCTCCTTCCTGCGAACGGCCAGTAGCATAGTAAGCATGGAAACGGGCACTATGGGAGCTGGAGAAAGATGAAGGCGTGTAAACTCCGGAAGTAGGTGAAGTCCATGATGCGGTTGAACCCTGATCATCACGACGCCAACTGGGGTTACCTGTGCTGGGGATGTTGGTCCAGTGGTTAGATGGGAGGTCACTGGTACCACAACCACTACTCCAGCTTTCAAAGTCTTCAAAGAAAGGCAGCGAAGCATATTGCGGGAAGCTGCCACCACCTGTCAGGTTAAACGTTGTGGCCAAAGAATAAACTGAGTCTAAAGTATTCTGACAGGTAATCAAAAAACGGAACATGGTGGACTTCGTGAGCGGGAAGGTTGTGTAGTTGTCCGTTGTTGCACCTGGCACAGTATTCCAGGTAGTGCCACTATTGAGGCTATACTGCCAACCCATTGTAATATTACCAGCCAAAGTGTATCCTGAAGCAACCAAATGCACGGTTGTACCAGGGCATACAGTTTGCGTACCGGTAATGTTCAGAACTGGAGTTGATGAAGGACCCGTGCAGGGGCCGAGGTTATAAACTTGTACATCATCCAGGAATGCATCTGGCCCCCAAGATGAGTTGTCTTTAAAAATAATATAGTTGGCAGTGCCATTGTACGTACCGGGAATCGTATAGGTGTATTGATACCAACCAGCAGTAGGTACTGAAGGTGTTTGGTTATATGCATGGTGAATATTACCCAATAAAGTGCCTCCTGTGGAAGTGGCTGAGGTATTCACATATACGTCCATATTGTCCGTATAACCAGTAGAAGCGCTCTGACGGTAAAACCAAAATGAAAGTCTTACAGAACTAGCCGAGCTAAAGTTCATAGAAGGAGTACGCAATTCTGCCTTGCTACCACTAGAGGCATTCCAGCTGTTATACCAAGCATAATAGCTGCCTCCGTGCGCAGGTACGTTGTAAGGATAAGATGAATACCCGCTGCTCTGCCTTGCCCAGTTATACGAGCCGGAGAGGATGGCACTAGACCAACCCGTTGGCGGGAATGTGGAGCTTTCAAAACCCTCACTGAGATAAGTCTGAGCCGAAGCACCCAGGCTAGCCATACATAACAGGCCCAGCAAGCTTGCTTTAAGCTTCGTAGTGAAGCTGCTGCTCATAATTCGGGTAAAACGTTGTTCCATATCGGATGAATTTGCTTTTGAAACGGTTTTCGGGATGAAATTAGGTCAAGAGGCCAAGTAAAAACACAAGTCGTTAAAATTATGGTCTGTGGATGACCCACACAACTTTAGGGTTCGGGAATTGAAGACAGGCAATTTCAGAAAAAGGTTGGGGATTTCCGGTCTTTTGATTGTCAGCTTATGCAATAAAGCGAAAATTCAAACAATAAGATGAAAAACCCGCTTGACTTATCGGGCTTGTTTGGCCTGTGCCATTATGGCGGCAGCCGCTTTCTCCGATGCACTTCCCCCATCTTCCAGCAAGGCCCACAAAGCCTTGTAATCTTCTACCATTTGCCTGCGCCGGGCATTGTCGTACAGCAGTGGGCGCAATGCTTCATACAAGGCATTTTCATTCAGGTCACTCTGTATCAACTCCCGCACCACTTCCCGTCCCATAATCAGATTGACCAATGAGATGAAAGGCACCTTCACCAGTCGGCGCGCCAGCCACACAGACAGCGGGTTGCCGCTATAGCACACCACCTGCGGCACACCCAGCAAGGCGGTCTCCAGAGTCGCCGTGCCTGAAGTCACCAGGGCTGCCTGTGACTGACGCAGCAGGTTGTAGGTGTCGTTGCGCAGCAGCATCACGGGAGCCTTGCCTATGTGCTGTTCATATACTGCATTGGGCTGTGCCGGTGCTCCGGCAACTACAAACTGATATTCGGGAAAATGCTTGGCAGCTTGCATCATCACCGGCAGTTTACGGCTTATCTCCATGGCACGACTGCCAGGCAGCAGAGCCACGATGGGTTTGTCGGTTGCCAATGTCCGTAAGGGCTTTTGTTTTTCTTCTGCTATGCGCTCCAACAACGGATGTCCTACATAGTGCACTTCGAAATCGTGCTTTGCATAAAAGGCTTTTTCAAACGGCAAAATCACCAGCATCTCATCTACCGAACTCCGGATTTTCTTCACACGTCCTTCCTTCCATGCCCATACTTGCGGCGAGATATAATAGACTATTCGGAAGCCTTGCTGTCGGGCCCAGCTCGCGATGCGCAGGTTGAAGCCCGGGTAATCTATCAACACCAGCACATCGGGGCGGTAGGCGAGGATGTCCTGTTTGCAAAACTTCAGATTGCGCAGGATGGTGCCAAGGTGTCTGAGCACTTCCACAAAGCCCATAAAGGCCAGGTCGCGGTAGTGGCGCACCAGTGTGGCACCGGCAGCCTCCATCAGGTCGCCGCCCCAGGCGCGCACATCGGCAGCAGCATCCTGACGATGCAATGCCTGGATGAGGTTTGCGCCATGCAGGTCGCCGCTGGCCTCGCCGGAGATGATGTAGTAGCGCATGATAGAGGCTGTAAAGTTTGGTTCTTGCCGGCGATGAGCAGCGCCTGAGGTGAATATTTTTTAGCCGGCAGTAGGAATGCTATGCAGCATCCGTTGCGTCGCACTCTTCGGCTGGATTTCGCTGCTGTGTTTTTCACTTAGCTTGTGATTCGGGGCAGGAATCGAACACTTGCACTGTACATCTTACGCGAAAAGCCAGACAGACTGACGAACCCCTCAATGTGCGACGCAACGGATGATAGGCAGCGAACCGGAAGCTGACGATAAAAAAAAATTCGGCCACTGAGCGCTCGTATTTTTGCGGCCTTTCGCTGAGGTCTTACCTCATACTTTTCTTTTATCGCAAACCGAATCGTCTATGTCCAGCACTTCTTTCTACCAACGCATCCAACAGGAAATTTCTGACATCCAGGAAGCAGGCCTTTATAAAAACGAGCGCATCATTGAGAGTCCACAAGGCCCGGAAATACTGGTTAATGGCAAGACTGTGCTGAATTTCTGTGCCAATAATTATCTCGGCTTGTCATCGCACCCCAAGGTGATTGAAGCGGCAAAACGGACAATTGATGAGCGGGGCTATGGCCTCTCTTCGGTGCGTTTTATCTGCGGCACGCAGGACATCCACAAGGAACTGGAGGAAAAGTTGAGCCGCTTTGTGGGCAAGGAAGACACAATACTTTATGTAGCCTGCTTCGATGCTAATGGCGGCGTGTTTGAGCCGCTGCTGAGTGAGGCTGATGTGATCATCTCGGACGAGCTGAACCATGCTTCTATCATTGATGGCGTGCGGCTGAGTAAGTGCATCCGCGCCCGCTACAAGCATGATGACCTGGCCGACCTGGAAGCACAACTAAAGGCACATAGCGACAAGCGCACTCGTTTCATCGTGACGGATTCGGTGTTTTCTATGGACGGAACCATTGCCCGGCTCGATAAGATTTGTGACCTCGCAGACCAGTACGATGCAGTGGTGATGATTGATGAAAGCCACTCCTCGGGCTTCATGGGTAAGACGGGCCGTGGGGTGCATGAGCTGTGCGGCGTTATGGATCGGGTGGACATCATCACTTCTACTTTAGGCAAGGCACTGGGCGGCGCATCGGGTGGATTTATCTCAGGCAAAAAGGAAATTATTGACATGCTTCGTCAGCGGAGCCGGCCTTACCTGTTTTCGAATACGGTGGCTCCGAGTGTGGTCGGCGCCAGCATCGCAGTGCTGGATATGCTGAGTGAGACGACGACGCTTCGCGACAAGCTGGAGGCAAACACAAAGTATTTCCGAGAACAGATGACGGCTGCTGGTTTTGACATCAAGCCGGGGATCCACCCTATCACACCCATCATGCTATATGATGCTGTGCTGGCACAAAAACTGGCAGCCCGTATGCTGGAAGAAGGCATCTATGTGATTGGCTTTTTCTACCCGGTGGTGCCGAAGGGTCAGGCACGTATCCGGGTGCAGATTTCGGCTGCGCATGAACGTCACCACCTCGACAAAGCCATCGCCGCATTCACCAAAGCAGGTAAGGAGCTGGGCATCCTGAAAGGATAGCATGTGGGCTGAAAAACCTTCCCTGGAAGCGCTGAAGGGCGGTACTATGCTGCTGGTGGACAAGCCCCTGCGCTGGACTTCGTTTGATGTCATCAACAAGCTGCGCTGGCCGCTGAAGGCTAAGATGGGTCATGCCGGCACGCTTGACCCGCTGGCTACCGGATTACTCATCGTGTGTACGGGGAGCTTCACGAAGCGTATCTCTGAATTCCAACGTTTGCCGAAGGAATATACCGGCATCATCTCGCTGGGTGCTGTCACCCCCACTTACGACCTCGAAAGCGAGCCGCAGGATTTTAAATCAACTGAAGGTATTTCTGAAGCCTTATTGCTTGCCACGACGAAGGCATTCACGGGCGAAATCCTGCAAACACCTCCCATCCATTCCGCGATTAAGAAAGAAGGTAAACGAGCCTACGAACTGGCACGTGCCGGGAAGGAAATCAAGCTGGAGCCAAGGCCTGTTCAGATTGCTCAATTCGAACTGACGAACATTGACCTGCCGGAAGTGCATTTTCGTGTGGCTTGCAGTACGGGTACTTATATCCGGTCTTTGGCAAACGACTTTGGACATACACTGGGCTGTGGGGGCTATTTGAAGGCCTTGCGTCGCACACAGATTGGCAACTTCAGCGTGGCGAATGCTCCGGGTGTAGATGAATGGCTGGCTTACTTCCGGGAAGAGAAGGAGCGGGAGCGGGAGGCTTAAGAAGAGCTTCCAGGTCTTTGAGACCTGGAAGCTCTGAGTTTACGCGCCAGCACCAAAAAACTTCCCGGATTGCAACATCCCTATTCGCCGTAGTTGCGGTAGAAGTATAGCTTGGATGGCTGTGTGCTTATATCCAGGTGGGCACCGCCTCTGTAGCACTGATGCTGACCAGGCCTGATGTCGGATAAGGGAGAACCTATTCAGGGTCGGCTACGAAGGAAGGGGGATCAGAAGAAAATGCTACCGATTGGCTAACCCAGATAAACACTGTGGCATCATCCGAACATGCCTTCCTGCCCCATCAGGCTTCGATAACAGAGCAATTAATGAAACACAACCACCGCAGATTTTGCACTGTTATTGCTCACAAGCTGTACCACATACACACCAGCACTTAACGCAGCCTGCACCCGAACCCCTATTTCATTTGCTCCTGCTTGTAGCATCACAGGCTTGCTATAGATCAGCCTGCCCATCATATCCCGCAGGTTCAGCGTAGCGGCTGAGGCTTGTGTGCTTTGTAGCCTAATCGAAAAATCGCCTCGGCTGGGGTTGGGCATCACCTGCAAAGTCATAGCATCCATACGCCCTGTGCTAACGCTATTATCCCCCGGCAGCAGCTTGTAAGGAATGCTATACACACCACTGCATGTGCCGGCAAACAACTTTCCATTTCTCATCACCAGGGTCTTTACTGCATGGCCTGCCAGGGCATCCAGTTGCCAGACACCACCATTACCATTCGAAAAAATGCCATCATCCGTACCGGCAATCAGGCCAGTGCCTGCACTGTCTGCTATCAGCGCATTGATTTTTAAAGGCAGGGTACCTGGCGAAGGAATGCTCACAGAAACCCATGCTGCGCCATCTGCGGAGCTAAACAAACCATTACCACTGGTAGCCGCATAATAATTGCTCCCGATGTGCACCACTGCCGTAACAAATCCGGTAATGCCCGTTACCGATGAAAAAGCCATCGTACTTCCCGCTTTATAAAAAGCAGAAAAAGTAGAGACAAAAAGAGCCGTGTCCGCCTTCATCACCTGTTCGCACTGGCCCAAAGGCAGGTTGCTGGTCACGACAGTACCAAAGCTGGCGCCGTCATCGGTAGAATAATAAAGATTCCCGTTACGAATCAACCAGGCTTCACTGCTGCTGGTGCTGGCGCAGATAGATTTGATATTACCGGCACTCACACCAGCCGTTCCTGCTGTCCAGGTAGCACCACTGTCGGTGGAACGATAATAGCCACCGGTGCCGCCTGCATGTACATAAGCTCCATGTGCCGCTACCGACTGAATATTCGTACCTATCTGGTGGGATACATCGCCGGTATGCTGCCAATGCAGACTGCCACTGTCCGGTATTGCCCGATACAGACCCATAGGCGTTGTACCGGCGATAATATAAGCCCCTGATGCCGCCAGGCCGCCAACTGAAGAAGCCAAAAAACCGGAATCGGCCAGCGACCAGGTTGCCCCACTGTCTGCGGTGCCATAGATGCTGTAATCGCTACCGACCAGCAGGCCGCCAGCAGTTCCCAAAATATCATTCACCGTCCTGAAGCGGAACGTTGCGGGGTTGAAAGCTGCGGTGCTGAAACTTTGTCCGCCATCAGAAGAATAGAGTATTGAGTCCTGGGTGGGAGCAATGCCCCGAACAATTGCATAGACATGATTTCCGGAAACTGACACATCACGCACGGCACGGCCAGTCAGTGCAAAGGCTGAGAAATTCAGCCCCTGGTCATATGACACCCGAATACCGGATGCCGTAGCTGCATAGGCTGTGTCACTCACCCAAACCAACTTACCATAATCCGTAGGATTGGCATTGATTTTCGTGTAACTCATGCCATTATCCATGCTCTGAAATAATCCTTGCGGCGTACTGACAAACACGATTCCATTGTAGGCAGAAAGGTATTGGGCGAAAGAAGAACTGATAGAAGCATTGATCTGCGACCAGTTCACCCCCTGATTTTGTGAAAGAAAAAGGAAACCCGAATCGGGGCGAATCGCCAGCACATTTGGCCCTGCCACTTCAATATCATAAAAAGGGCGGCCCGGAGCAATCTTCAAACCATTGCGCGAAGTTGTCCAGTGAACACCACCATCATGCGAGATATAAATACCCGCCACATCGCTACCCGCATAAATATCCGGGCCATTGACTGCCAATCCATAAATGGTAGCGCAACCTAAATCTGTGGGTGAGGGGCTGATTTCTTGCCAACTCTTTCCTCCATCGCTGCTGTTGAAAATGCCATTATCACCCGCCACGAAAATTCTACCGCTATTTTCTTTGTAAAAAGAAAATGCCTGGCCACCAAATGGCCCATTGCTCTGAAACTGAGCCTCAGCAACATGCGAGGAGATACTGAAAACTGCAGATGCTGTGAGGAAGTAAAAAAATCGCTTCATAGCTATTGATTTAAAAGAAGAAAACTGCTTTCGTAAATGTAGGCTCAAGGCCTGAGCAACGCTTATTTCTGAACCTCGGATGATGGCATTTTGAAAGCAACATGACAGCCATTGACGATTATCTTCTATCAATACCCGCGATGCCAGACTCTTCAAGTAAACTGAGATTTGCTCCCCTCATCCGTTGGCTCAATACTTTTAGCAAGCAGCATGTCTATTCATTCAAAATAATTCTGAAATGGAACATATTGGCCCGGACATAGTCTTGATAGGTGCTGGCATCATGAGTGCCACGCTGGGTACTTTGCTCAAAGAGTTGAATCCCGATTTGCAAATAGAAATTTACGAGCGCATGGATGGCTCCGCTACAGAAAGCTCGGATGCCTGGAATAATGCAGGTACCGGCCACGCAGCCTATTGCGAAATGAATTATACGCCCGAGCGACCCGATGGCAGCATTGATTTGTCGAAAGCCCTGCATGTGAGCGAATCATTTGAACAGAGCAAACAATTCTGGACCTACCTCGTCCGCGACTCTGACCTGAATTGCCCCGTAGATTTCATCCGCCCGGTGCCGCATTGCTCTTTTGTCCATACTGCAGCAAACCGGGATTTTCTGAAAAAGCGCTGGGAAGCAATGCGGGCCGTCCCCTTCTTTCAGGAAATGCAATTCAGCGATTCCCCTCAGGAAATTGCTTCCTGGATGCCCCTCGTTATGGAAGGCCGACCCGCTGATGAACCCGTCGCTGCTACCCGCATGGACCTGGGTACGGATGTGGACTATGGCTCCCTCACCCGTGAGCTATGCGCCCGCCTGATGCGTATGGATGGTGTGAAATTATTTTTCGGTTATGAGGTACGCGACATAGACCCCCTGGAACCAGATGAGGGAAAAGGATGGGAATTAATTGTCAAAGACCTGCACAGCGGCGATAAGCGGAAAGTCCGGACTCCTTTTGTATTTATCGGTGCCGGTGGCGGTGCATTACCCTTACTCCAAAAGGCAGATATCCCTGAAGGGAAACACTATGGCGGCTTTCCGGTAGGCGGCCAGTGGTTGCGTTGTAAAAATCAGGAAATCATCGCACGTCACCATGCCAAGGTATATGGCAAGGCATCCCTGGGTGCCCCGCCCATGAGTGTGCCACACCTCGATGCCCGCCGCATCAATGGAGAACCGGCGCTGCTCTTTGGCCCGTATGCCGGCTTTTCTACCCGCTTTCTCAAAGAAGGCTCACTTTGGGATCTGCCCCGCAGCATTCGCATTTCCAACCTTGCACCCATGATTTCTGTCGGGCTGCACAATTTTCCGCTCACCAAATACCTCATACGCCAGGTGATGCAAAGCGATGAAGACCGCATGAAAGCCTTGCGGGAGTATTATCCCCTGGCGCAGGAAGCAGACTGGGAGTTGGAGATTGCCGGCCAAAGGGTGCAAATCATTAAGGCCGATGAAGCAGAAGGCGGTATCCTGGAGTTTGGCACTGAGCTGGTGGCCAGTGCCGATGGTTCTCTGGCAGCATTGTTAGGTGCATCGCCTGGCGCCTCCACTGCCGTCAGCATCATGATTGGCTTGCTGGAAAAATGCTTCCCTAAGGAAATGCAGGATTGGCGCTGGAAACTCAAAGAGATGATCCCGAGCTACGGTCGTTCCCTGGCTAAAGATTCCGATTTGCTTGAAAAAGTGCGACAGGAAAGCGCAACCGTATTAGGCATCCATGCCCCAAGGATTTGATACCTGTCTCCTGATTGAATGCTCTTTTTAATTGAGTCAGGGCAACAACCTTCCCACACCTGCCGAGAATGAGAAGAAACTGATGGGGGCCATATAGCCCGAGGTAACGGGCAGCTTGTCGCAACCCAAAATCCGATAGGGATCGCCACCGGCAGACGCTGTAAACCTCGCCATCCAGCAAGGGAAGAACTGATATTGGAATTGGTATTGAAAGCCTGTCATAAATCGAAGCTTACCAATGCAACCCTGCCCCTGACTGTTCTCAATCCTGCCCCCAGCTCCCTGCGAAAATGCTTGCCAGCGCAGGCCCGGGTCGAAGACTGATAGTCCGGCATTGAGGCCTATGAGTTGGTGGCATTTCTGTGGCGCCTTGCCGGCAAACTCATATTGTAAGGCCAGACTGGCAGCATATAAACGCTCCTGGTATGTTTCATGCACCTGAGATGCGTAGGGGAAAAAGTCTCCATAAACGGAATAGTCCCGATTATCGTGGCGCCCATGGGCAGACAAGCCCAGCTCCAGGCTCCAGTCGCGCTTCACCTGCCAACGCAGGAAGGCCCTCACCCCGGGAGAGAGCACTGCCTGCTGCGATTGCGTATTGGGGCGATTACGCAGCCATAGTTGCGGTCCGGCATCGGCACCTACAGACAGCGATTGGGCTTGTGCAGAGAACGCCCAAAAAACAAAAATCAGTATGGAACAAAACCGGGTCATACTTCACAAGACAGCATTTCTTTCAAAAACGTTGGCAATTCGCAAAAATTGTTCCTGAAGAAATAAAATGTCCAGCTTGTCAGGCCGAATGTGGCACGCTACCTATTCCTGCGGATAGCTCAGCTCATACTTCGACTTCAGCTCGAAATAATAGGCTCCACCCTTGCCGGGCTTGGGCAGTTTCTGGCGCTCATAAACCAACACTTCAGAAATCCGGTCGCCTTGCCTGGTGTAGCGGATACGCCAATGTGTCGGTGCGGATCCGCCCTTTGTGCTGTCTATGATGTCATCTGGCCAGGCATCCTTATCCTCATATTTCAATTGCAACACATCACCCACGCGTGTCAGACGATGCTCCTTGTCATATTGGTATGCATACGATTCACTGGTATCATAGATGCCGGTGTACTGACCGGAAACCCGACGAGGTTTCAGCGAACAGGAGCTTAGGGGTTGTTTCTGGGAATTGTATTGCGCATATTCAATCACCGAGCCGTTGGTGTCCGGGCCTTGTGGCACAAAACGCTGTATCAGCATCCCGCCATCGGGCTGTTGCTCTTCGATGCGCTTTAGGTGCCAGGGCATGATAAACGACTTGCCCATCACTTCTACCCGGTTGCCTGTACGAGTATATTGTTCCTGTACTGCCAGCATGCCTCGGCCATACGTCTGGCTCCACACCGGCTCCTGATTGCGAAAGAGCGTAGTGACCGTAGTGCCAGGCAGGTCGGGGTAGTTGATGATCTGCACTTCTCCGGTGTCAGTGCTTTCAAATTTTGCATCGTAATTCCCCATAGGACGAAGTCCCTTTGCATCGCGGGCCACTGAATTGTAATGCGTCAGGCGCTGTGTGGCATCATAGCAAAAGGAATCCGTCAACCGGGGCGTGCCAGAGGCGGAACCATAATAACCGCCTGCTTTCAGGCTTTGCATTTCCTGTTTATTGCGCTGTGGCACCGTCGCATCATAGCTGCGCAAAACGAGGCAGCGGGCACCATTCGGCTGAATAATGAGGCCTTCTGCCAGGCCGGCCTGATAGAGTCTAATGCTTGGCTTAGGTGCTGTGGCTAATTGTGCCCATACCAGTGAAGGCAACAGAATGAGCAATGCCAATAAGGTAGTTTTCATAGGTGTAAAAGGT
>CAYRJR010000065.1:0-12998 GCA_964424655.1 uncultured Chitinophagaceae bacterium | reverse complement strand
GGGAGCCGCCGGACGATTCTTCCAAAATGCAGGCTGTGTGAGGCCTGCTGATGTATAGGCTTACCAGAAAAAATTTTGTCTGCAATTTCTATTGCCTGAGTACCACTGAGTCGAATGATGCCAAGAGCGCCAGCGCCGAGTGGTGTTGATAAGGCTGCAATCGTATCCGCGAGTTCCTGAATCATGGCGGGCAAAGGTATTGAGGGCCTTATGAGGCATAAGAAAGCCGCCCGATTGGGGGCGGCTTTCAGCAATTATTCCGAAACGGACTATTCGTCGTTAGAATTTTTGTTGCTGCTATCATCCTTGGTGTCCATGTGACGTGTTTCGTCCATAGGCTCAGCATGAGTGCGCTTCTTGTGGCAGCCGAAGGTCTTTTGAATACCGATGTTGAACTGGCGACCGAAAGACACATCGAAGCTGCTGGTTTTGCCAGTATGCTCAGAACCGGGCGTAGCTAACAGTTGTGTGCTGTAGTCATACTTCTGGTAGTTATAGCTGATACCTCCGATGCCGAAAGTCAATGCCATGTTGTGGGCAACATACACACCTACGCAGGGCATGTAAGAAACATCTACACCCTTGTACTTGTCATCGCGGGTGAAGCTGTTGTTGTTAGGCTGAACGGTACGGGTGCTTTGCTGACCATGCAGGTAGTGTGCTTCAATTTGGCCATAGCCGAAGAAACGCTTACCAAAAGGCTGAGTGAAGCGAACGAAAGGTCCGATAGCATAGTCGAAAGACTTCACCTGATCTTCAACACCCACGCCGTTTGCTGGAGCATTGCGGAGGTCATAAGTAGTCTTAGAGCCCGTGTAATTGAAGTCAACACCTACTGTCAGATAGTCTGAAATGTTGAAACCAATACCGGGAGACACTTCCCAGCTTTGCATCTTCGGGCGATCAACAGTAGTTGCATTTGCGTTAGAAAAGGAGTAAGTATCTGAACCCTTTTTCATTGAGTAGCTGCCGACACCATAAGCGAGGATACCACCGGCGCAATGGCCCTGGGCAAAAGACGGAACAGCTAAGGCGGCTGCCGCTAAGGAAAGGATGAGTTTCTTCATACCTGATGAATGAGTGTGTTTGATGGGATTTTAATGCCGACAAATGTATAGGCCAAAGTGTTTCTGTGCAAGCAAAAACAACTAAGTTCTAAGGATTCTTAGCCTGTGAATCCTGAAACCAGGAGCTATACATCACATAGTTGTTCGCAATACGCTCGATTTCGCCGCTGAGCAATTCTGGAGAAATGTTTTTTATCCGCTTGGCGGGTACGCCTGCATAAATGCTTCCCGGGGCCACATCGGTGTCTTCGAGCACTACGGCTCCTGCTGCGATAATGCTGCCTTTGCCGATGCGTGCCCGATCCATCACAATAGCCCCCATGCCAATCAGTACATCATCTTCTATGGTGCAGCCATGCACAATCGCATGATGGCCGATACTCACATTGTTGCCGATTTCTGTTCCTGATTTCTGGTAGGTGCAATGGATGCAGGCACCATCCTGAACATTCACTTTGTTGCCCATACGGATTCGGTTCACATCTCCGCGAATCACCGCATTGAACCATACACTGCACTGCGAACCCATCACTACTTCACCAACAATAGTGGCATTCGGGGCTACAAAACAATCTTCCGGAATAAAAGGGCTGACTCCCTTGACGGGTAGAATAATGGGCATCTGGTAAAATTGGAAAAGATTTTCTGAGTCTGAAAGACTGCAAAGCCACTTTTCGTTTGGCTTACCTTTAGGCAGTGAAGTTTCTGGCTGTTCTTGTTTGCTTACTAATGGTCTGGTCTATAGCCGTGCCCAGGCAGATTTATATGCATGAAGCACTGCATAGTTGTTGCCATGCCGATAAGAAAGAAAGCCAGAAGCCAAATCACAAAAAACATAGTTGCTGCGATGACGGAGGTTGCAATCCTTTTCAGGCCTGCGCTTGCTGTGGTTTTATCCTGCGTGCTTCCTGGACATTGCCGGTCGCAGCTAAGGCCCGGGTTTTGAAAACAAAGAAATTCTTCCACAACGCCATCGTTGTTTCGGCTTTTGTTGGCTCTTTCTTCCACCCTCCGGAAGGTTTGTCTTGCTGAAAAAAAACCAAGACAAAACATTAATAACTCCAACAAAACAATCATCAAACGATGAAAAATCTCATCATGGCGGCTATTGCCGCAATCCTGCTCGTGCCTGCGCTGAGCGCCACAGCAGCTACACCTGACAAGAATTGCTGTGCTCCCAAATCGGAATGCTGCACACCGGCTTCTAACTGCTGTCCCGATGCTACCTGCTGCGAAGCTGGCGATGACTGCTGCGCTCCGGATGCTGCCTGCTGCGAAGCGCAGAAAGATTGCTGCAATGCTACTGCCGCGACCGAGGCTACTGACTGTTGCGCTCCTGGTGCAGCGTGCTGCGAAGAGTCTGCACCCTGCTGCAACCAACACAGTGCTGCCGCCGCTACAAAAAAAGCAGACTGCAATAGCTCTGTAGCAAAAGGCTAAGTATTGAAGCCCTTCCAAGAGAGGTCGTTCCTTTACCGGAGCGGCCTCTTTTCATGTACAGCAAATCATTTTAGAATGGAATTCTCAAAGAAAATCCAGGCATTATTTCGGCTAATTACTGCATCGTCTTTGACCCAAATGCTCACTTGCTCTTGCCCATAACTTCGTCAGCATGTCCACTTCAGATGCCAAAGAAACCGCCTTCCTCGCCCGCTATGAAAAGCTGAATACGGCACAAAAACACGCCGTTGATACCATCTATGGACCCGTGATGGTCATTGCCGGACCAGGCACCGGAAAAACTGAAGTCCTGGCCATGCGCATAGCGCGGTTGTTGCTCAGCGATGCTCAGATTCAGCCTCAGGAAATCCTGTGCCTCACCTATACGGACGAGGCCACCAACTCCATGCGAAGGCGCCTCTGACAGATTATCGGGCAGGATGCCCACAAAGTGCAGATCTACACTTTTCATGGTTTTTGCAACAGTGTGATTCAGTCGGCACCGGACTATTTTTCTAAACAAAGCCTACAACCCATTACCGACCTGGAGCGGGCTGAACTGATGCGGGGCTTGCTGGATGATTTACCCGAAAAACATGCTCTTCGTCGCCTTTCGGGGAGCATCTATTACGACATCCCCCGACTCGCCAAACTCTTCGATTTTATGAAGAAGGAAGCCTGGACTTCAGGGGCAATTTCTCAGGCTATTGACAAGCACCTTGCCGGTATTTCTACAGACCCTGCATTCTTATACAAGCAGAATGGTAAGGGTTATAAAAAAGGCGACGTAAAGCAGGCATTGGTGGATGCGGAGATCCGCAATATGGAACTCACCCGTGCTGCCGCCCAATTGTTTGATGTTTATATCGACCGTATGAAAGAAGCGGGGCGATATGACTACAGCGACATGATTCTTTGGGTGCTTCAGGCATTCCAGAAGCAGGCATCTCTGCTGGAAAGCTATCAGGAGCGTTTTCAGTTTGTACTGGTGGATGAATTTCAGGATACCAACGGAGCGCAAAGTGAACTGCTATACACGCTCACCCAATTCTGGCAAGACCCAAACATTTTCGTGGTGGGTGATGATGACCAGAGCATCTACGAGTTTCAGGGGGCGCGCCTGCGCAATATCATCGAGTTCTACCAGCGCTTCAAGGATGCAGGTGTACAAATGATTGTGCTGAAAGAAAATTATCGTTCCTCTCAAGCCATTCTCGACAAAGCCACAGCCAGTATTCAGAACAACCTGCAACGCCTCATTTATCAACTCAAACATCTGGAGCTGGATAAAAACATTCTTTCTAAGAATAGTCGCTTCGCAAACCACGAAGCAATGCCCGCACCTGTCATTCGGCTTTATTCAAATAGGATGCAGGAAGCGGCTGATGTGGCAGCAAGAATTGAATTGCTGCAAAAAAGCGGCGAGCCACTTCATGATGTGGCCGTCATTTATGCCCAACACGCTCAGTCTGAATTGCTGATTTCGCTCTTACAACGAAAAGGGATTCCTTATTGTGTCAAGCGCCCGATGAACGTGCTGAATCTGCCTGTAGTGCAACATATCCTGAGTGTGTTTCGCTACCTGGAAGGCGAGCGAAGAAAACCATTTAGTGAAGAAGCTACTTTGTTTGAAATACTCCATGCACCCTGGTATGGCATCAGGCCAACAGACCTGGCACAGCTTGCCTTGTACATCAACAGTCAGCCTAAGGCAAAGCAAACGCGATGGCGTTTTGTGCTGGGTAATGCCTTGCTGCTGGAGTCCTCCGACCGAAATCTGCGTAGCGATGAAGCCTCTGGCGGCCTTGCTCTGGACACAGCCAAAGCCTTGCTGCATGCCGGTACTTTTTTAGAAAATGCCTTGCAGCAGGTGTCTGCCTTGCCGATACCCTTACTACTGGAAAAAATCCTCAATGAAGGGGGTATCATCAATTATGTGCTGGGTGGAAAAGAATATGTGTGGGACATTCAGGTGGTTTACAGTTTCTTCAATTTTCTCCGTGATTTCTGTGAGCGTAACCCACGCGCCCGCCTGGCCGATTTCCTACTCATGATAGAGCAGATGGAAGGAGAAAATATTTCGCTGACTCTGGAAAAAATTATTCAACAGGACAACGGACTGCGCCTATTCACAGCACACGGTGCGAAGGGGGCAGAATTCGAACATGTTTTTCTGATTGGTTGCAATGCCGGTTTCTGGGAAAAGAAGGTTGGTGGCCGTTCTGAATTCAAGCTCCCGCCTACTGTGCTGGCCACAGTGCAAGACGAAGAGCAGGCAGGAAAAGAAGAAGTGGCACGCAGGCTTTTCTATGTGGCTTTGACCCGGGCAAAAAAGCATCTGAACATCTCCTGCAACCTGCAAGATGGTGAAGGGAAAGAACTGATGCCTTCGAAATTCATTGACGAAATCAGTAAGCCAGAAGAGCGCGAAACGGTGAGCCTGGATACTCCAGCCATCGTGGATGCAATCAGCCTGAACATGCAACCTGAAAATGACGGGCAGATTGAGCTGGTGAACCAAACCTGGATTGAGCGCCGGCTTCAAAGCCTGACGATGAGCTATTCTCATCTTTCCAAGTACCTGCGTTGTCCGCTGAGTTACTACTATGAGAATATCCTCAAAGTACCTTCCCTGCCTGCTGCGCCGCTCAGCTTTGGCATTGCCGTGCATTATGCACTGGAGCATTTTTTTGAAGAAATGAAAAAATCCAATGGCATTTTCCCGCCAAAAGAAAGACTCATTCAGCTCTTCGAAAATCGGATGGTCGTCGAGCGGGATACCCTGAGTATAATGGACTTTGAGCGGAGGATGGAACAGGGCCGGCAGGTATTGGATGCCTATTACTTACACAAAATCGGCACCTGGGCTAAGGATGTAATTGTCGAATACACGGTACCTCGCTACATGCTGGAAGGTGTGCCCGTCACGGGAAAATTAGACAAGCTGGAGCTGAACGGGCACACATGCCGCGTGGTGGATTACAAGACGGGAAACCCAGACGGAAACAGCAAGGACAATCTGATGCCGCCCAATGAAAAAAACCCTGATGGAGGCGATTATTGGCGGCAAATGGTGTTTTATAAACTGCTTTTAGAAAGGGCGCCGGATGCGCGTTGGAAGGTGGAAGGAGGGTGCTTCGAATATGTGGAGCAGGGCCGCAGTTCCGGAGCATGGAAGGAAATCAATATCCCTATTTTTCCTGAGGATGAACTTTTTGTATTGAACCAACTCAAGCAAGCATACAGGCAGATAATGAATCATGAATTCAATAGCGGCTGTGGAAAAGAGGATTGCCACTGGTGCAATTTTGCCAGGGAAAATGAACTACTGAGTAGCGCGAATAAATAGAGATTTAGGATGAAATAATATTCGCTGGATTGCCTAAATGGCGGTCTTCCAGCCTGTATTTTGCTCCCTTCACCCGGGCCTGAAAGGGTCTGTGTCCCCTATCTTTGGCTCCCTTCAAAACCGGCAGTTTTCATGCGCTTTATTGTCACATCCACATCGCTACTGAAGAGCTTACAACAGATCAGTGGTGTCATTTCTTCCAATGCTGTTTTATCTGTGCTGGAAGATTTCCTCTTTGAACTTAAAGGAACCAGCCTGAGCCTGTCTGCCACCGATTTAGAAACGATGATACGTGTGCACTTGGAAGTGTCCGAAGCACAGGATGACGGGCGCATTTGTATCCCTTCGAAGATTTTGCTGGAGTATCTCAAAAACCTGCCTGAACAACCCATCAATTTCAACATCAATGAACAGGATTTGAGCATTGAAATGTCTTCTTCGGTAGGCAAATACCGCATTGGTGGGGAGAAGGCTGATGACTTCCCTAAAGAGCCTGAAGCAGGCGAATCCACTTCTTTCGAAATGCCTTCCATCGCGCTGGTAGAAAGCATCAACAAAACACTTTTTGCTGTCAGCAACGATTCGCTACGCCCTGCTATGACGGGGGTGTTTTTTGAGCTGAGCCCGCAGGGCATTTGCTTCGTCACGACCGATGCTCATCGTCTGGTGCAGTTCCGCCGCTCGGACGTAACGCCTCCTCAGGCCGATGGTTTTGTGGTACCCAAAAAGCCATTACAACAATTGCGCAGCACACTTCCGGCAGACGAAACGTTGCTGAAACTTTCTTACAATGGCAGCCACCTTTTCGTGAACACCGAAAAGATGCACCTGAGTTGCCGGCTCATTGATGCACGCTTCCCGGATTACAAAGCAGTCATTCCGCAGGACAATCCCTACCTGCTGACGATAAACCGCAATGACTTCATGGGCGCGCTGCGACGTGTGAGTGTTTTTGCCAACAAAACCACCAGCCAGGTAGTGCTGGAAATTGCCGGCAACAGCCTGCAGCTTTTTGCTCAGGATATAGACTTTTCATACGAAGGCAAGGAAAATCTGCCTTGCGCTTACCAGGGTGAGGACATGAAGATTGCTTTCAATGCCCGCCTAATGGTGGAAATGATTGCGAATATGGAAGGTGCAGATGTGCAACTCGAACTGAGCACACCCAACCGTGCCGGCATCTTCCGCCCTACAGAAGCAACCGATAATGTGGATGAGCTGATGCTGCTGATGCCACTGATGACAGGCCTCTAATTGTAGTTTCCCTCGTCCAGCCAATGTTGAATTTGGCTTTTCCCTTTACCTCTTTTGAGGCTCAGAATACAAGCTGTATTCTGAACTGAGGTTTTATTTTCTGATTGGAGGCTTGCACTATTGAATAAAGGGCGAGGCTTGTTTTGTTTTAAAAAAATTTTTACCTGGCTTGCCTAACGAAAGGAGCAGAAATGATGTCTTCATTTAAATCCATCATTTACTCAAATCATCCAAAGCATGAAAAAACTCTTTACGCTTCTGGGCATTGCGCTATGCTTCTCAGCAGCCCCTTCAAATGCGCAGCATCTGGGGGTCATGGGGGTCAATGACTCCTGCGTCAACGGGACAACTGGCACAAGTGTCATGTCCTATGTAACTATGTCTGGCGGCTCAAAAACCACTTGTGTCGTCGAAGCCAATTTCGGCGATGGCACTGCCCTGGATACCTTCTCATTCACTGGTCCTGGCCCATCTTACACATCCATAGGCAGCCATATCTATTCAACAGCGGGCACTTATACCTGGAAATACGTGCTCATCTGCTCTGGCGTCCGCATGGACTCCATTTCCAAATCTATTTTAATTGGCTGCACAAACATTGGCGGCTTCTTATACTTAGATGGCAACAGCAATTGTGTGCACAACCCGGGCGAACATTTAGTGTATAGCCCTGTTGACATCCAGGTGGACTCTGCAGGCGTAGCGATAGACACCTTGCACACTACAGCTTACTGGCATTACGCCATGCATGGCCCATCCAGCACGGTGTACACCTTCACGCTGATTGGCAATCCTATTGGTTACACAGCCAGTTGCTCCACAGCCTACTCATATACTTATTCAGGCCCCAGCGGCCCCGTACAGCACGACTTTGGCTTCAGTTGTAGCGCTACTGCCGTATATGATTATGTACTTCATTATGGCCGCGCATTAAGAGGTGCTTCTTCTACCGGTCCTAGTTATATCTATCTCTTCGCAGCACAGACTACCTGCCATAGTGGAACGGGTACTGTCACCCTTAATGTCAGCCCGAAATATTCCATCAACAGCAGCGGCATTATTCCTTCTCCAAGCAGCGTCAGCGGGAATACAGTCACCTGGACACTGAGCAATATGAGCAATGGCTACTGGTATTATCTCTATGTGCCACTCACGCCACTTTCCACCACATCCAACGGCGATACGGCCTGCAACAATGCAGTGATTGCTCCGACCTCAGATGCGAATCCCGCCAACAACAGCATCAGCCTTTGCGACAGTGTGAAGCAATCCTGGGACCCAAATGAAAAATCTGTTGAAACCCTCGAACCACTGGCTGCCGGTAGTCTGTTGCGCTATACTATTGACTTCGAAAATCTGGGTAACGACACGGCTTTTAACATCCATATTCAGGACACGCTCTCCCAATATCTTGATGCCAACAGCTTCGAGCTAGTAGATGCAACCCACCCGGTCAACACTTATCTCTACCAGGATGCCGGCATGAACATCCTCAAGTTCGACTTCGCCAATATCAACCTGCCAGACATCTCTGTGCCCACTGCCAACAAGGGTCAGATACGTTTCAACATCCGACTCAAAACCGGCCTTGCTGACGGCACAACTGTGGCAAACCATGCCGGTATCTATTTCGATGGCAACCCTGTGGTGATGACGAATGATGCCTATGTCTCATTACCCATGCCGCAAAAAGTAGGCACTTATTCAGCCAGCCAGTCTGTGAAGATTTATCCGAACCCAACGTCGAAACAAATTCAAATTGATGTGCTCAACGCAGGATGGGAACAAGCCAGCCTGAGCAATGCGCTCGGCCAGGTCGTACTGAGCCAGCCAATTCAGAAAGGGCACAACACAATGGATTTGGTAACGCTGCCCACAGGACTTTACTACTTGCAAGTGCGCGGTGCCGCTGGCAGCATCACCGAAAAGTTGCAGAAACAATAATCGGCGATGCGTATTTAAACAGCCGCTTCCTTTTTGGGGCGGCTGTTTTTTTATAGAAACATTCGGGAACCTTCTTTGAAAAAGGGAGAGGCTCAGCAGCTTTCAATCAGCCAGGCGTTCCAGTCAGAGCCCCAATGTGTGAACAACCATGCGCGCTCTTTATGCTCAGGCCAGTTTCGAACTAAAGCAGCCAGGCAGGCAGCAGTATCCGTAGGCCAGGCACCACCAGCTAACCGGAAGGCATTTCCAAAACTCAATGATTCGGCATAGGCTTGTTCCGAACGTTCATCAGGCACTGCACCGATGAGGAGTAAGTCTGTATTGCGCAGGCCACCCTCAGATTTCAGAATGTTTTGGAAACGCGTGGCTGCTTTGGAAGCATGAGGCTCATGAAAGCTTTCGAAGCCACTGATGCGCGCCAGTGCAGCTTCCGGATTTTTACGAAGCAGGAAAAAGCCAACCCCCTCAGCGGCCAGTGCCGCTCCATGTGTGCGTGGGGCCCCTGGTTGGAAAGGCTCGGTGCTATATATCCCGATACGTTGCAGCAGGGCCATTGAGGTTGGGGTCAGTTCGTCACCGCCACCACAGAGAACACTATCTGCTGGATGTTCGGAGAGGTAGAGGCTTGCTGCCAGGATTGCATTTTCAAAAGAAAGCCCCTGCTGAGAAATTGTGTTGTTGTGGCCGCGGCAGCCAGTAGCCAGAGCAATCTGTCCGGCAGGAGTGTTGTGGGTGCTTTGAATAAAGGCTGTGGGCGTGAGCATCTGCTCATCCTGTTCCAGCATTTTCTTTAAAAAGACTTCCGTGTCCGCCAGGCAACCGAAGGCTGTACCCATGATGATAGCATCCGGTGCTGCAAGTCCAGCCTGGCTCAGGCAATCCTTTGCTGCGCCCAGGCTCATACGCACCAGCTTGCTCATCCGGCGCAGTTGCATCGGGGGAATTAAACTTTCGTATGAAGGCTCGCGGGCACTCAGGCTCAGCACCGGTTCAGAGGGCACATCCGGCACGATGGCGCTGGCCGCGTGGATATACAGGCCGGGGTTCAACATGCGGAAAGAATAAGTGATGAGCAGGCGCCGCCAAAGCCGAAAGAGTTAGACAAAACGTGTTTGATTTTCTGATGCCTCATCTGAGTCACAGGCGAAAATTGATGTTCGGGCATTTGCTGCTGCCAACGCAGGTTGGGTGGCACAAAACCTTCGGTGATGCTGAGCACTGCGAAGACAGCCTCTATGCCTCCAGATGCCCCGAGCGTGTGGCCTGTGAAAGATTTTGTGGAAGAGGAAGGAGGAACCTTTTCTCCAAAAATCATTTCAATTGCGCGCCCCTCAGCGAGGTCATTATTCTCTGTGCCGGTACCATGCAGATTGATGTATGAAATGTCTTCGGGTTTTAAGGAAGCAATGCCTAATGCTGCCTGAATGGCCAGGGTATTACCGGCTCCTTCGGGCGAAGAAGCCGTCTGATGATAAGCATCATTAGCATTGCCCCAGCCGCTGAGCATCGCCATAGGAATAGCACCGGAAGTAAGGAGCGCCTTTTCGCTCATCAGCAAAAGATAGCCTGCGCCTTCTCCCAGATTCAGGCCTCGTCTTCCGGCATCGAAAGGCTGGCAAAGCTGCCGGTCTAAGATGCCAAGGGTATTGAAACCATTGAGTGTAAAACGGCAGAGCGAATCGGCACCTCCGGCTACGGCTACGTCTATCAATCCGGAACGGATGGCCTGCCCAGCCAGCATAATACTGTTAGCCGAAGAAGAGCAAGCGGTAGAAATAGTTGTTGCCATGCCTTCAAAGCCGAGGCGATGAGCCACTAAGCGGGTAATGGCACCACATTCATGATAGATGAAATCGGCTGGGGTGCCATGTTGCGGATTTTGCCGAAGGCCACCATAAAAAGACTCTGTCTTGTCCATGCCGCCGACGGTGTTGGCAGAAAAGAAGGATACCGGGAAAGGGAGATTTTCTTTTGAAAAAGGCGCCCATGCCTCCTGTGCGGCGATGCAGGAAAGAAGTGCCGTACGGGGCAGATGACGAGGCATCCTGCAAGTATCAGCCAGCGCTGTATTGGGCCTTCCGATTTCAGCAAGCGGGATACTTTCAGCCCAATATGAGTTCAGGAGTTGCACCTTCCCAATGCCATGCAGGCCGGCCTTCAGGCTTTGCAGGCAGGCATCTCTATGGCTACCGATTGCCGTGATGATGCCGGTATTGACTATGAAAACTGGTGCTGACATTCTGTGGTAAAACCGTGCAGAAACACTAAAGATAATTCAGAGCAAGAGGGACTTGACGCATATTTAGGCAACAAGGAATACAGGCTATTCTGTTCAAAATATTAGAGGATGAGTTGTCCTGCCTGAATCGTCTCCATGCTCGCGGCATCTGCCCAAAAAAAGCTGAGCGAGCAATCGGATGCAGAGGCATTCAGCCAACCGAAGAGACAATGAGTCGTACCATGATTGCGGCAGGTATCCTTTGCCCAAAAGAGCATTTCATCCGGCAGGAAATCTTCCTGAATCAGACAAAGTTGTTCGCCTTTAAAGCCGTGCCTGATGCAGATTTCACCCAGCATAATGTTGGGCAATGTATAGACAAACAGTGCCGGCGAAGCAAGATGTTGCATGCTGTCCAGGAAGCGATGATCCACTTCCATACAACCATCGCAGGTGGCTAGTGCTACGGCAATCTTTTGTTTGTCGCAGCCCTCATACAGCCAGGTACCATCAGGCTTGTTGAGTAAAAGCTCAGCACCCAGCCAGGCCCATTTACAGAGGCTGTCCATCTTAAAAAATTTGGGATAGTTGCAGCCGAGCGTCTGGTAAAAAGAGTTGGCATCCGTGCCTTGAGCACATAGCTGCCCATTGCGTAGCAGCGTCTGATTTTTTATGCAGACAAAATCCATCGAAAGAGAACCTGACAGTGTGTGTGGCGACAAGGTAATCCGGCAGTCGCATTTTTTTTGTAATCAAAAATTTTATAGAAGAACCTTACTGGATGTGTTAGCTATCAGGATATGAATCCTGGCAAAAAAAGAAGCCCGTCTTTGAACGACGGGCTTCAGAAAACTAAGTCCACCTGTGAGATTATTCCTACGGTTCGGGCATCACCAGCCGGAAGCCATTACCATGAATATTGACAATCTCCACATCGGTATCATCACGCAGGTATTTGCGCAGCTTGGCGATATACACATCCATGGAGCGGCCATTGAAATAGGTGTCCGAGCCCCAGATGCGTTTGAGTGCGGCCTCACGGGGTAACAGGTCATTTTTAAATTCTGCCAACATCGTGAGCAAAGCATTTTCTTTTGGAGAAAGTGTATTGCTTACCTCATTTCGGGTGAGCTGGCGTAGGCGGCTGTTGAAATGATAGGAGCCAATCTGAAACTCGACCTGAGCATGTTGTTTCTCCTGCAATTCAAGATTGCGTTTCATCACAGCGCGGATTTTCTGGAGCAGAATTTCTGAGTCGAAAGGTTTAGTGATATAGTCATCGGCGCCGAGGCGATAGCCATTCAGGATGTCTTCCTTCATGCTTTTCGCGGATAGGAAGAAGAGCGGAATATCCGGGTCCACGTTTCGGATTTCTTCTGCGAGGGTAAATCCGTCCATGTTGGGCATCATCACATCCAAAAGGCAGATATCAAATTTTTCGCGGCGGAAAGCGGCAAGGCCGAGGATACCATCACGAGCCAACTCAACCGAGAAGTCGTTCAGCTCAAGATAATTTTTCAATACCTGGCCGAAGTTTGTATCGTCTTCTACGAGCAGCACTTTGCTGCGGGGGGTGTCTTGCGCCATAATATGCAATGGTTTTGATGCGAATAGTTGTGGGCTAAAATAACGTGCCTTCACAAGAAGGCTATGCTAAAACCTTGGGCACATGTAGGGACGGCGGCGATCTGCATTGGCGTCATGATATTTTCCCTGCCAGACAATG
>CAYRJR010000064.1:10868-13058 GCA_964424655.1 uncultured Chitinophagaceae bacterium | reverse complement strand
GGCTTCGGCTGCTGTAGTTGCAGGCTCAGGAATAAATCATCCTTACCGATGATGTCTGCTCTGAAATCGGCATCTGGGGCGGAGCCGTATGTTACTTGCTGCGCGATACCCTGCGCCATCTCTTCGAGGTAATCCAAGTCCGCATTGCGGAAGATGGCACCCTGGCTGGTGCGGATATAGTCATACAGCTCGCCCTTGCCCAGCCGTACACCCTCCAGCCCGCCAAAGCCTTCGATATGTGCCTTGCCCACATTGGTGATGAGGCCAATGGTTGGCTCTGCGATGCGGCAGTAAGCGGCAATTTCTCCGCGGTGATTAGCGCCCATTTCCACCACCGCAAACTCACAATCCAAAGGGATTGACAACAGCGTCAGCGGCACTCCGATGTGGTTGTTCAGGTTGCCTACGGTGGCCTGAGTTCGATACTTGCGGCGCAGCACAGCAGTGATCAGTTCTTTAGTGGTCGTCTTGCCATTGGAGCCGGTGATGGCCAGAATAGGTATCTGCAATTGCCGGCGATGATGTAGCGCCAGTTGTTGCAGGCATTGTAGCACATCAGCTACCAAGATGCAACCCGCCGTCCCGCTCAGTGCCGGATTGTCCACCACGGCATAGGCTGCACCAGCCTTAAGCGCTGCTTCCGCAAAGGCATTGCCATCAAAGCTGGGGCCTTTGAGCGCGAAGAAAATATCACCAGGACGCAGCCGCCGAGTGTCGGTCTGGACAGAGGGATGAGCCAGGAAAATCTCGTAAAGCGCTTCGATGGACATGGTGCGGCGAATGTCCGGGAATGGGTGGATAATGCGGTTTTAGCTCACGTGAATTTTTTTGGTGAATTGGTATTTCCTGATTTCTAATTTCCTATGCAGATGTTGTTGGGCATGTTCAAGACTATTCAGTCTATTGATTTTTCTCAGAAGCTTTGTACAATAACACCTCACCCAAAAAAAGCCGCCTCTCGCGAGCCGGCTTTATGAATTTGCATTCCTGAAGAAAACCCTACTCCACACTCAGCCTTCGGCTGAACACCTCGTCATCTGCCGTGATGCGCACGAAATAGATGCCGGGGGCGGCACCGCCCAGATTGATAGCCTCAAACAAGCTTTTGCCGGGGTTGGTGTATTGCCTGCTTAACACCTCTCTGCCGGTGACATCACGCACCACTACCGTCACCTCCCGCATGGCTTGCATAGCATCTAAGGTTAGGTTGAAACGCCCTGCCGGAGCAGGATTGGGGAACAGACCAATGCCTCGGATATTGCTCAGCTCAGTGACCGAGGTGGGGGTGAGGTCGAAGCCCATGCTGACCACTCCACTCCATCCCCCACCATATCGTGCGGTGTCTGGAAGATACAACCCAGTATCTGCATTTTTCCCGAACATAAGTCTATTCCCCCAACGTGAGGACTTTGAGGAACAAGCTCCCGTCATAAAGTGTGTAACGTAGGGCGTCATGACATATAGCTCGACAACCATGTTTTGGCCCGGCATATAGATAAAACTGCTGTCATTGGCCGGAATCTTCACCCAATCCCCATCTTTTGCATATTTAAGATTCTTGGGCCATACAGAAGTATCCCGATTCACCACTGTGGTCATAGATGTGGTTAAGAATGTATCAAACGTCCCAAAACTATGAGTTGCTGCGGTGTTGGGGAATACGCTTTGTTCTGTGTATCCCATCCGTATCCGCAAATGCTGCGGGAAAGGTAGCGTGTCTTTTTCGGAGGGGTTGCCCCAAACCTGCAAATACAGATTCTGAATCCTGCCCATGGGTGCCGCTCCAAAATCGCCAGGCAGATAGATACTTTGAATCTTCAATTGACAGGAGGAATTCATACCATTGTCAATGTAATATCCGGTATAGACAGTGCTATCCTTCTTGTTAGAACAATCGAACTGAGGGACTACAGTCTGTGCCTGGGCATATACAGAAAAGCCCAGGCTGAGCAGTCCGAAGACTGCTACCGCCAATAAGCGATTCAATTTATTGTTCATTGCTTCAGGAGTTTAAGGGTTTCTACTTTGCCTGATGCTGTCGTGATGCGCAGTAGATAAATCCCGGTGGACAAAGTATGCAGGTCTATTCCGGTATGTGCCTCTATGTGGCCCCGCAGCAATTCCCTCCCTGAAATATCAGCCACAACATATTGACCGCCTTCCTGCCCGTCAATATTCAATATCGAAACT
>CAYRJR010000064.1:0-10858 GCA_964424655.1 uncultured Chitinophagaceae bacterium | reverse complement strand
GAAACTACCGGGTTCGGGTATATATTGCCCGATTTTGTCAGGTTGCTAACCCCGGGCTTCGTCATCCGGAAGGTCATAATGTTTGGGTTCGGGTGCTTGTACACGACATTAGAGCCGTTGAACCAAGATGCAAATAAATCCAGCCCCGTATTGGAGCTGCTGCTGATTGCCATTGCCTTATCCGCATCCCAGGGATAGTTTACCGGAAAGCCATTTGTGTTCACTTCATAGAAATCCAGGTTCCGCATAATGCCCGTAGCCGGAATTATCGTCTGTGCCCGAAGCATACCAGGCAATGAAAAAGTAACCAGCCCCATCACTGCACAGACAATTGCCACACGTAATCGCCTAAGCGCTGTGTGTGTGTGTAGGAACCCTTAAGAACCTACTGTTGCCAGCCGCGCTGGCAGCTTCATAAGCGTTGCTTTTTTGGCTCATGATTTTGTGTTTTAAAGAACGAAAAAATGAATGCTGACATGCGCAACCGTGCAAGACAGACAATAAGACGACAATTTTTCGAAAAAGGTTGGGTGAAGGGATTGTTAACTGGGGTAGGGGCGTATAAGATCTGCCTCTCATTGCCAATTACTACCTAAGCAAACTGAGACACACACGAAGCAGCCTACATGGGCCCACTTGCTGTCCAGTAGATCCCGGAAGATTGTGAAAATTGATGCTACACAAAATGAACATTCAGGCAGTGCCGGACTCAGGATAACGTTTGGGGTTTTTGCGCGGCCAGTCTTGGGCCAGTACATATGTCAAAGGGATGGAAACTTGCAGAAGCAGGCGAGTAGCAGAGGTGGCCAAATGCCATCTTAGTCCATAGGGCGAAAGCATATAAACACATACAATACCGATAATAAAGCTCACTACAATCCAAAATGATCGGGTCGGCAACCGCTTACAGTAGGCACTTTGCAACAGAAAAGCAAAGAACAGTAATGCCACAATGGGGAAGGTGCTGACAAACTTGGATGTCAGAAAAACAAGAATCATTTTGAGCTTCTCAAAGCTGAGCGCATCCGACCAGGCACTTGCACTGCGTGCGTGTTGGAATAAATCGTTCTGATGTGCGCCATGCTTCAGAAGGATTAGTGAAAGGACAAACAAGAGAAAAAATAGGAAGGATACCGGTCGGGCTTTGGTGTATCGAAGGAGTGATTTTACCTGGAACAGGATGAAGACAGCAGCATAAAAAATTCCTTCATTTTTTGTCCAGATCATAGCGCCCAAGGCAGTCCAGCAAAGCCAGATATGATTTGGGTTGCCCTTATCCTTCAAGTGCTGAAACGCGATAAAAGCAAGCAGGGTAAATCCTGCCAGAGGAATGTCTGCATATTGATTGATGCCACTGTTGAGATAAAACAGATTGGCAAAAAAAGCTAGGAGGGCAGCCCAGGCCAGGTAGAAGCTTTTGGTTCTTATTTCAACGAAAAGCAAGCAGGGAATGGCCAGTGTAAACAGGGCAGAGAGGCAATAACCATACTGGTATGTGGGAATGCCCGGAAATAACTGCCGAAAAAACCCAATGAGTGAACCCAAAAACAAAGGATAATCACTATGCTGCCTGGGCAACAGCCATATATTTTTCCAAGCCTGAGGATGAGTAAGGTAATTGGCAGCTAAATGATAAATCCCTGTAGCATCCCAGCCGCCATACTTACGGGTGCGGAACAGAAAGGCCGTTGCAAATAATGGAAGGATCAACGCCAACTGCCAGGGTACTGAGTAAGAAAGTACGGGCACGGGTGCCGTAGCCATTAGGAACACTATGATAACCCCAATGCTCAAAATGCCCGTCAGCAGTAAGTTGAAACGAACCGGCAGTTGAAATTGAAGAATCAGGAAATGGCAAATGCTGATGAGCGACAAGCAAAGCAGGAGTCGGAAAATCTGTTTACTGAAAGAATGCATCTGCCTCTAAAGAACGGCACAGACCGCTATTTGTATGGAGTCTTGAACAATCACGCGCTGCAACAGATGTAAACTTGAGGGTATCTGCGTGCGTATGCTTCCCAGATAAAAACAAGTATCCCCAGGTCTCATGCTGTCCGTACTAAGAAATAAGACCGGTGTGGGTGCCAGGGCCATCCGGAGTACTCCCGCATAATCCGAAGTGTTGGTTTGATCTTGCGTGTAATAAATAGCGCTTGTTTGGAAGGTATGGCTTCCGGCCAGCCTGATTACTTTATCATATGGTGTTTCGGTACGAGCCATCCTGTAGGCATTCAGCACACTTACCCCAATGACGAGACAAAGGAAATAGATAGTAAAATTCCGTTTCACTAATAAATACAGGTGGACTTAGCCTATAGCGAATATCAGGTGGTGATTTGTATCCATCTTATACTCGCCTACCCGTTGGTTACCCAGTCCGGGCAAGTTTACAATTTATTCGATGAGAGAAGCGGTGCAGATCGGCAATGCAACTGTACCCAGGCTTTCAGACCTTGTTCCCTTCCATGAAAAGCGGAACAGAAACCAAAACCTGAAGGCTGAAAAACTGAATAGAATTTTAGGACAGGTTGCAATGAATGCCGCATAAGGAACCCAAGGTGGACTCAATAAAGAACAACCTAAACTCAATAAGCTACAGACCTGTTTTGGCAGTGGCTTTTTTCCCACCTTTGCGCATCTCTTTTCTAACCGCAATTCCCGCCTGTTTTTATATATGGGTTTGTTCAACTTCCTGACTCAGGAAATCGCTATTGACCTCGGTACTGCCAATACGCTAATCATTCATAACGACCAGGTGGTGGTGGACGAGCCTTCCATCGTGGCTACAGACCGCTCTTCGAACCGCATTGTCGCTGTCGGTAAAAAGGCGATGATGATGCACGAAAAGACACACGAAAACCTGAAGACCATCCGCCCGCTGAAGGACGGTGTGATTGCAGACTTCAACGCGGCGGAAGGGATGATACGCGAGATGATTAAGCTCGTGTTGCCCAAGAAGCCTTTATTCCCGCCCGCCTGGCGCATGGTGATTTGTATTCCTTCTTCCATCACAGAAGTGGAAAAGCGTGCGGTGCGGGACAGTGCCAATGCATCGGGTGCCCGTGAGGTGTTTATGATTCACGAACCAATGGCGGCAGCGCTGGGCATCGGTATAGATGTAGAAGAGCCCACCGGGAATATGATTATTGATATCGGAGGGGGCACCACAGGCATTTCGGTGATTGCGCTTGCCGGTATCGTCTGTGACCAGAGTATCCGCATTGCTGGCGATGAATTCACAGCCGATATCATGGAGGCCATGCGCCGCTACCACAGCCTGATGATTGGCGAACGCACAGCAGAGCAAATCAAGATTCACGTAGGCTCTGCACTGAAAGAACTAGACAACCCACCAGATGAGATTGCCGTCAATGGCCGCGACCTGGTCACGGGCATCCCGAAGCAGATCATGGTCACCTATCAGGAAGTGGCGGAAGCTCTGGATAAATCCATTTTCAAAATCGAAGAAGCCATCCTGAAAGCCTTAGAAAGCACACCACCCGAGTTGGCTGCAGACATCTATCGCCGGGGTCTGTACCTCACAGGCGGCGGTGCCTTGCTGCGCGGCCTCGACAAACGCATTGCTGCGAAAATCAAGCTGCCGGTACATGTGGCTGATGACCCACTTCGTGCCGTGGTGCGGGGTACCGGTATGGCTTTGAAGAATATTCAGAAGATGCCTTTCCTGATGAAATGAGGAAGGCTAAGCGGTACATAATGCTTCGAAGCAGCAGATGCACAGAACCGAATAAAATCCAGGTGCCTTGCTGAATTTCTTTCGCTTTGTCCGCCGGTTTTTCAACCTGATACTTTTCATCGCGCTGGAGGCGCTGTGCGTGGTGCTTATTGCGCGTAGCAACACCATCCAGGGCAATGACCTGCTCAGCTCATCGAATGCGATAACAGGCTTCTTGTATCAGCGTCAGAGCGCACTGGTTTATTATTTCAATCTGGGTACGATAAATGATTCTTTGCTGCGCGAAAATTCACGCCTTCGGGATCAGCTTGCACAGCTTCGTTTTTCGGTGGACACGCTTCGTGACAGCACGGCCCTGCGTCCTTTGCCCGCCGACAGTGGCCAGCATATTCAGTATGCCCAATACACGTATCGACAGGCACAGGTCATCAACAATAGTGTGGCTTTACGCAACAATTACATCACGCTGAACCGGGGTGCTGAAGGGGGTATCCGCAAAGGGATGGCCGTGATTTCAGGAACAGGAGTGGTCGGTAAAGTGGTGCATGTCTCCAGGCATTTTTCGACGGTGCTGTCAGTGCTCTCCAGCCTGCAGACCGTGAGTGCCCAGCTACCAGACGGAACGACAGGCCAGGTGAGCTGGGTCAATGGCAATGCACCTACCCGACCCGATGTACTGTACATGCCAGACGTGCCTGGGCAAATCCCATTGCACCGGGGCAATATGGTGCGTACGACTACTTATTCATTCTTTCCGCCAGAGGTGCCAGTAGGTGTGGTGGACAGTGTGCTCATCGTGAAGAAGACAGGAAAGCGCTTACTATACCTGAAGCCGGCCACCAACTTCCGCAACCTGCGCTATGTGTATGTAGTTGAAAACAGCTACATCGCAGAGCAGCAGGCCCTGGAAGCCCGAAATGGCAGCGAACTCATCAAGCCTAAAACCCGGAAGTAAGCCATGAGTATTCAACTGAAAAACTTCCTTCGTTTCTGGCTCATCATTGCTGTGCAGATTCTGCTCAGCAAACTGACCTTGCGCTGGTGGACAGAGCCTGAGGGATTCCCGGTATTTGTGCCCCTAATCTATCCGTTGTTCATCCTCCTTCTGCCTTTTGAAACTCCTGTATGGCTGGCTCTGATTCTGGGTGCCATCACTGGTTTATCGATGGATGCACTGATGAATACCGGTGGGATGCATGCCGCAGCCACCATCCTAATCGCTTACCTCCGGCCCAATGTGCTGGCTGCGCTGTTGCCCCGGGCCTTTGAAGATTATCCAGGCCAAAGCCCCAGTGTGAAAAACCTGGGATGGCCTGCCTTCCTGACTTATGCAGGTTTCCTCATCCTGTTGCATCATGCCGTCTTTTTCAGCATCGAAATGTGGAGCTTTTCAAATGTGCTGATGTTGCTGCTCAAGATTGTGGCATCGGCACTCACTACGATGCTTTTTGTGATTGGCTATCTGCTGCTGTTTACGAGACAGACCACTGCTCCCGTGCTGAAAGGCTGAGTACTTCATTCCCCCTTAGGCGGGCGGCTGCCGGGCTGACATGGAGTACCATGCCTAACTGAAAAAACCGGCATTCAGTGCCGGTTCAAATTGAAATCCTTTCAGTAATGCTATTGCACGAAAGAATTACTTTCTAAATGGTTGGGGCAGCCGTATTGTTTTTGAGGCGCGCAGGAGGCAAGAAACAAGCCCAAGGCAAGGGCCACAACAAACGGCAGCAGGCGCTGAAGCAGTCGGGAAGAAATCATAATCCGTCAGTGAAAAAAGTAGGAAAGCTGCTCTGTCGAGTAGCTTTGTACGAAGGTAGGAAGAAACATTTTCATGCAACGGATTCACTTCATAGCCATTGGCGGCGCGATTATGCATCAGCTCGCCCTGGCGCTTCACAGAAAAGGCAACATCATTTCAGGCTCAGATGATGAAATCGCAGACCCCGCGCGCAGCAACCTTGCCGAAGCCGGCTTGTTGCCTCAGTCTTTCGGCTGGTTTCCCGAAAAAATAGATTCAAAGCTGGATGCAGTGGTGTTGGGCATGCATGCCCGTCTGGACAACCCAGAATTGCTGCGCGCTCAGGAACTGGGTGTGCCAGTCTATTCATTCCCTCAATTTGTGCACGATCTGAGTAAGGACAAACAACGCATTGTAGTTGCGGGCTCGCATGGTAAGACGACCATCACAAGCATGATTATGCATGTGCTGAAAGCTGCCGGAAAGGATTTTGATTACCTCGTGGGCGCGCGTGTGCCGGGATTTGATAGTTCGGTAAGACTGAGTGACGCACCTGTCATTGTGCTGGAAGGCGATGAATATCCAGCCTCACCCGTGGAGCCACGTCCGAAGATTTTCTTCTATGACCCGCATATATCTGTGCTCAGTGGTATCGCCTGGGATCATATCAATGTGTTCCCAACGTTTGAAAACTACCTGAGCCAGTTTGAACAATACCTGCGTGGGATGGCTCAGGGGGCACAACTCATCTACAATGCCGAAGACAGCGAAGTGGACTTACTGGTGAGCAAGACCGCAGGACACCTGAATACAACAGCCTATCGCAGCCCTGCCTTTCATTACGATAAGGGCGTTGCCGTTCTGGATACACCGGATGGCCCTGTGCAGGTTTCCATCTTCGGTTGGCACAACCTGTTGAATATGGAAGCAGCCCGCTTAGTATGCCAGGAACAAGGTGTGCTGGCTAAAGAATTTTATGAAGCAATTGCCAGCTTCGGCGGTGCCGCACGCCGCCTGGAGCGCCTTTTCGAGCGGGGCAATATTCTGGCATTCCGCGACTTTGCCCATGCACCCAGCAAGCTGAAAGCCACCATCAGCGCCGTGCGCGAAGCCCTGCCTGACCGTCGCATCGTGGGTGTGTTTGAGCTGCATACTTTCTCTTCCCTCAATGCTGATTTTTTGAAGCAGTATGAAGGGGCCATGCAGGCTGCCGATGATGCATTCGTGTTTTACTCGCACCATGCACTAGCGCTGAAAGGCCTGCCGGAACTGAGCACCTCTGAAGTGGAACAACATTTTGCACAGGATGGTTTGCAGGCTGTGGACGATAAAGATTTGCTGATTGAAAAACTGAAACAGTGCATCCGTCAGGCACAGGGGAAACCGCTTTGCCTACTTCTGATGAGCTCCGGTACTTTCGATGGCCTCGACTGGGAATCTGCCCTGGGGCTGAGTGAAGGATGACCAATCTTCTCTACCTGGAATTCCCTTTACAAAATCATTCAACGGACACCACCTCTTCTCCTGGATAATGCCCTCATTTGCCATTGCTCTTCGCTACCTCAGAGGGAAACGCGGTGCAAACGCAGCCCCGCTGTTGTCGCGCATCTCGATGCTGGCATTGGCAGTGGGTGCAGCAGCTATGCTGGTTTTGTTTTCGGTGTTCAATGGCTTTGAGCAGGTAGTCAGCAAGCTCTATACGGCATTCTATTCTGATATCCGCATCACACCGGCAAAGGGAAAATTCTTTGTGCCGGATTCCACGAAGCTCCTGCGCATCCGGCACCTGAATGGCATCGCAGTGCTTGCCCCTGTGATTGAAGACAATGTGTTTGTCCATTCAGAAGATGAGCAAATGGTGGTAACCCTGAAAGGCGTTTCCAGTGATTATTTCAAAGTCAATAAGCTGACGCCTTACATCATTTCGGGTCGGGATACGGTGCGCAATGCAGCATTGCCGACGGCCATTGTGGGCGTGCATATTGCGGCCAGGCTGGGGCTGAGTGTGGACAATGATTTCAACCGCATAGACCTATATTATCCCAACCCTGAAGTGCGCAATCCAGTGCTGAATCCAACAGATGCTTATGACATGCTGGAGCTGCGACCGGATGGCATTTTCAAAGTGCAGGAAGAGTTTGATGCCCGTTATGTGCTGGCGCCGCTGCCTTTGGTGCAGCAATTGTTTCAACAACCCGGAGCTGTGTCTTCGCTGGAGCTGAAGATGAAGCCGGATGCAAATCAATCCAAATTAAAAAGACAACTGCAAGATATCCTGGGCCCGGACTTTATCGTGGCTACCCGCTTCGAACAAAACCACACCATCAACAGTGTGATGCGGACCGAGAAATGGGCCACCTATGTCATCTTGCTTTTCATCTTGCTGATTGCTTCAGTGAATATGGTTGGTGCAATGAGCCTGCTGGTGCTGGAAAAGCGCCGCGACATGGCTATCCTCACAGCAATGGGAGCACGTCGCAGCCTGATTCGGAAAATATTTTTGCTGGAAGGTTTTCTGTGGGCGGCAGTGGGGGGCGGTGCAGGCATTCTGGCGGGCAGTCTGCTCTGCCTCGGACAGCAACGTTGGGGCTGGGTGAAGCTCAATGGAGTCTTCATCATTGATGCCTATCCCGTAGCTATGCAAGCCAATGATTTCCTAGTCATAGCCCTGACTGTTTTAGGGGTAGGCATCTTAGCTGCGCTATACCCTGCAATGCGCTCCGGGCGCGGACTTTCATTAGAATAAGAAATCAGGCTATCCCTTTTTTCTGTGCTTTTTCCTAAAGGGAAATGGATGCTTACATCTTCTCCGGCAGGCGAATGCCTAAAAGGTGCATGCTGTGCCGAAGAACTTGCGCGGTGAAGATGATGATCATCAGCCGCAGCGACTTCTTCTCTTCATTTTCTGCCTTGGCTATGGAGTGGACATCATAGAAGCTGTTGAAGGCCTGGGCCAGGCTGAAGGCGTAGTTGCAGAGCAGGGAAGGATTGTATTCCTGAGTTGCTGCTGTTATCATGGCAGGATATTGCTCCAGCAAAATGAGCAGGCTGGCCTCGCCACCGGATACTGGCTGGGTGAGCCGGAAGTTCTGGAAGTGTGTGCGGTCGGGCAGAAGGGGCAGGTTTTCGCGACGAAGGATGGAGCAGATGCGGGCGTGCGCGTACTGGATGAAGGTGGCGGTGTAGCCGTGCAGATCAATGCTCTCCTTAGGGTCAAAAATCATCTTCTTCTTAGGCTCCACACGCAGTAGATAAAACTTCAGAGCGCCAAGGCCGATAGTCTCGTAGAGGCTCTCCAGCTCAGCCTGGGTGAAGCCTTCGGTCTTGCCGGCGGCTTCAGTTTGCTCTTTGGCCAGACGGATCATTTCGTCCATCATGTCGTCGGCATCTACGACGGTTCCTTCGCGGCTTTTCATACGACCTGTGGGCAATTCCACCATGCCATAGCTGAGGTGGTAGATGCCATCTGCGGCAGGCTCGTTGAGCTTTTGCATGATGAGCTTCAGCACCTGCATGTGGTAGTTCTGTTCATCGCCGATGACGTACATGCTTTGGTTCAGCTTGTACTCGTCATACTTGAGGCGGGCCGTACCCAGGTCCTGCGTCATATACACACTGGTGCCGTCGGCGCGTTGCAGCAGCTTTTGGTCGAGACCGTCGGCGGTGAGATTAATCCAAATAGAGCGGTCTTCTTTTTGAAAGAGTACGCCGCTTTTCAGGCCATCTTCCACGATTTTCTTACCGAGCAGATAGGTGTTGCTTTCGTAGTAATACTTGTCGAAGTGTATGCCCAGTCGGCGGTAGGTTTCGTCGAAGCCCTGATACACCCATCCGTTCATCGTGCTCCACAGATTACGTACGGCCTCATCGCCGGCTTCCCACTGGCGCAGCATGGCCTGTGCCTCCTGCATGATGGGTGCTTCCTTTTCGGCCACAGCCTGCTCGGTGCCTGCCGCCATCAGCTCGGCTACTTCTTTCTTGTAGGCATCATTGAAGCGCACGTAGTAGTCGCCTACCAGGTGGTCACCCTTGATGCCGGTGCTCTGAGGGGTGGCACCCTGGCCGTAGCGCTGCCAGGCCACCATACTTTTGCAGATGTGGATGCCGCGGTCGTTTACGAGGTTGGCCATGACCACCTGCTGGCCCTGCGCCTTCAGAATGTTGCTGATCGCAAAGCCCAGAAAATTGTTGCGCATGTGGCCGAAGTGAATCGGCTTGTTGGTATTTGGCGAGGAGTATTCCACCATCACGCGATAGTCGTGCTTGGTTGCCTCACCGTAAAGCGTGTTGTTGAAATTGTTGAGCAGGAATCCCGGCCAATAGGAGTCGCGGATGCACAGGTTCAGAAATCCGGACACCGTTTCATAAGCAGAAAAAAGCTGGGAATGAGCCAGCAGATAGTCGCCTAATAGTGTTCCCAGTTCGGCAGGTTTCATGCGCAGTGCCTTCACAAAGGGGAACAGCACCACTGTATAGTGGCCGGTAAACTCAGGCTTGGTGAGGTTGACGGCGACTTGCGCAGCATCAATAGCAGCATCTGGAAACAAAGCATGCAAAGCATCGGTGCTGAGGCATTTTATCTGGGCGACAAGGGTCATGAGGGAAGGCGACTAAAAAGGAGGAAAGGCATGCTGGGATGCTGCACAAAAATAAGAGGCAGGGAGGCGAAGCTTAATTGCCCCAGCGAAAGCTGGGCTGCTCTATTCCTGCCAAATGCATCACCCGATGAATTACCGTGTCCGCTAATTCATCCATGGTCTGGGGCTTGCTGTAGAAAGAAGGGCTTGCCGGGCAGATGATACCACCAGCTTCGGTTACCTGGGTCATGTTGCGCAGATGAATCAGGTTGTAAGGTGTTTCGCGAACCACACAAATCAATTTCTTCCGCTCTTTGAGCATCACATCGGCGGCTCGTGTGATAAGGTCATTGGAGATTCCTGAAGCAATACGGCCCAGCGTGCCCATGCTGCAAGGGCAAATAATCAGAACATCGAAGCCTGCAGAACCAGAAGCAAAGGGGGCAAAGAAATCATCCGGAGCCCAGGACTTAAATGGGTACTCTATAGGTTCATCCGGCCCCAGCTCCTGTAGCCACACGGTCTTTGCATTGCTGCTCCACACCAAGTGCACTTCTGCGGATGTTTTTGAAAGATGTCGTAAGAGTTGACGGGCATAAAGCGCACCGCTTGCGCCCGTGATGCCAACGGCAATTTTTACATTTTGCATATCCAAATCAAAACTAAAGCTACCTGACTGCTGCCTTAATTTCGGGGGCTTTAATAATTACTGATGATGAAGCGCATATTCCTTTCCTGCCTGGCCCTGATGCTGCTGGCTACCCCCGGATTCTCGCAATCCAAACCTGCCTCAGACAAGGGTATTCACTGGAGGAATCTTGACGAAGTGCCGGTCGCTATGAGGAA
>CAYRJR010000063.1:0-13119 GCA_964424655.1 uncultured Chitinophagaceae bacterium | reverse complement strand
TAAAGAACCGGGGGGGACTGATGCTCATCGCATTGTCTGAGGGGATTGTTTCAGTGGATAGTGCCCCCCCCCCCCCCGCGAATGATATCCTGAACCGCGCCGCAAGCCACTACATACAGCCTAAGCACATCTCAATATGGGACACATGGGGCCGTTCGAAAAAAATATTTTTTCACAGCATCGTTTAGCACAAAAAAAAAAACCGGCAACAAGCGCCGGTTATATCTGTGTCCCCGCAAGGGCTCGAACCTTGGACCCGCTGATTAAGAGTCAGCTGCTCTACCAACTGAGCTACAGAGACAGAAACGATTGTTTCGGGGGCAGCAAATGTAAGGCAGCCGTATCATTTACAATCAGCTTTGCTCAAATTTTCCAATCTCGAACCGTGTTTGTCCAGCTTGCATCATAGGGTTGGCGCAGGCGGATATAATTATCTGTGTAGCCTTCCATCATGCCATCCACGGGTGCCTTTTCCCATAGCACCGGACGCGATTGCCCATGATGAGCTTCAGTAAAAGCTTCTAATTTTTTGTAGGAAAGATTGCGCAGCATCTTATTGCGCTGATGCCTGATGTGCATGGGCACAATACCGTCCATGCTAGCAGCCACCGTATCGGCACGTTCCGAATAAGTAAAAACGTGAAAATAACTGACTGGCAAATCCCGCAGGAATTCATACGTCTGATGGAAGTCGTATTCGCTTTCGCCGGGGAAGCCCACGATTACATCCACCCCGATAGCGCCATGCGGCATCGCTGATTTTATCATGGCTACTCGCTGGGCATACAATTCACGGCGATAGCGCCTGCGCATCAGGCCCAGGATACGATTGCTACCGCTCTGTAATGGAATATGAAAATGCGGCATCACCTTCTGCGACTCGGCCACAAACCCGATGATGTCCTCAGTTAGCAGGTTGGGTTCAATAGAAGAAATCCGATAACGGGCGATGCCCTCTACCTGCTCCAGAGCCCGCAGCAGTTGTAGGAAGTCTTCGCCATCCTCGCCAAAATCGCCGAGGTTAATGCCCGTAAGCACAATTTCACGAACGTCCTGTTGCGCCAGGTGTTCGGCTTCGCGAACTACATTGGCAATGCTATCGCTGCGGCTCTTGCCCCGTGCCAGCGGGATAGTACAAAACGAGCAGTTGTAATTGCAGCCGTCCTGCACCTTCAGGAAGCTGCGGGTGCGGTCGGCAAGGCTATAGGAGCTATGGAATCCAGAGACTTCATCTATCTCACAGGCATGAACCCGCGTACCCGTATGGCTGCTGCCCAATTCCTGTAAATGGCGGGCCAATTCAAATTTCTCAGCGGCGCCCAGCACCATATCTACGCCTTCAATCCGGGCAATTTCTTCCGGTTTCAATTGTGCGTAGCAGCCGATAATCACGACAAAAGCTTCCGGTGCCCGGCGCTGAATCTTACGCACCCAATATCTGCATTCTTTATCTGCATTTTCAGTTACCGAGCAGGTATTGATGACATATACATCCGCCAGCTCTTCAAAATCCACTTTCGAGAAGCCCGCCTGCACGACCATTCGAGAGAGGCTGGAAGTCTCGGCATAATTCAACTTACAGCCGAGTGTGTGAAAAGCAACTTTCTGACCAGTCATAAGTGGCAAAACTACTTCGGGAACCCGGTCGGGGCGCAGAGTGAGCCCCCGAAACCCAAGAGCGGGTAGATTTTAAAAAAAAATTGTAGCCGAAATTGGGCCTCAGACGAACCTTTCCTGAACCGATTCCTGCTGAAATATCTACTTGAACTGCAAGCTCCCGAATCATGTTCCCGGGTGGGCGAGGCCTAAATTCCTGAAGAAAGCATATTTATTGAGAGAACTCCCTTACTTTTGCGCTCCCAATAAAATTTCTTCCTGAAAAGGACTTCTAATGCCTACTATACAGCAACTGGTTCGTAAAGGCCGTACTGCCCTCGAAATCAAGAGCAAGAGCCGTGCTTTGGATGCCTGCCCACAGCGCCGCGGCGTCTGCACTCGCGTGTACACGACTACTCCCAAAAAACCAAACTCCGCACTGCGCAAGGTTGCCAAGGTGCGCCTGACCAACAAGGTAGAAGTGATTGCCTATATCCCTGGTGAAGGCCACAACCTGCAGGAGCACTCTATCGTGCTCATCCGCGGTGGTCGTGTGAAAGACCTGCCTGGTGTACGCTATCACATCGTGCGTGGCGCATTAGACACTGCCGGCGTGAAGGATCGCAAGCAGAGCCGCTCCAAGTACGGCACCAAGCGTGAGAAGGCTAAGAAATAATCTATCCCCCTACGCTGCTCAATAATCAAGAATTCAAAAATTCCGGTTCGCCCGGTTTTCACTATTAGCAATGAGAAAAGCACAAGCAAAAAAACTTCCTCTGGCGCCCGACCCGCGCTTTAAGGATAAAATGGTAACCCGCTTCGTAAACTGCCTGATGATTGGCGGTAACAAGAGTGTGGTTCTTACTGCGTTTTACAACGCCATTGACAAGGTCAGCCAGATGAGCGGCGAAGAAGGATATGAAGTGTGGAAACGCGCTTTGACCAACGTCACTCCGGCGGTAGAAGTACGCAGCCGTCGCATTGGTGGTGCCACCTTCCAGATTCCTACTGAGGTGCGCCCCGACCGCAAAATCAGCCTCTCCATGAAGTGGCTCATCCGTTATGCCCGCGAGCGCAACGGCAAAACCATCGCCGACAAACTGGCTAACGAAATCGTAGCTGCCGCTAAGGGTGAAGGTGCTGCCGTGAAAAAGAAAGAAGATACCCACCGCATGGCCGAAGCCAACAAGGCCTTCGCTCACTTCCGCGTTTAATAATATCATTTAAGATACCCTATCCGGAGGCTGCCTGTTTAGGCGGCCTCTATTATTTTTCAGGCACTCCCGAACCAAAACCAAAGAAATAATTCCTTCAGGAGCAATTTTTTTAGTCTGCAGAATTTCACTGCCCGACATCCGTTGCGTCGCACAATGCAGCAAGATTTCGCTGCCCGGCTTTGCCCGGAAACGGTGCTGCATTGGAAAGCTGGATAACATGCCACGCGAAAAGCTGACAGCAGCACTGGCCCCTCAATGTGCGACGCAACGGATGCTCCATCAGGGCGCTCAAGCCGACTAAAAAAAATCACAATGAGGCACTTATTTTCTGTTCCTTACTACCCATTTTCTATAGAGATATTTCGGCTTCGGCCTCACAATGTTTAAATTTTGCAAGCCATGAATATTGAAATCATTGCCGGCAGCCCACGCGAAGGCAGCCTCAGCTTTCGCATCGCCCAACACCTGCATCAGGAACTGAATACTTGTGCATCAAAGCATCAAACCGGCCTGATCAATCTGCAACAAACGCAGGTCCCTTTTATCCAAAAAGTATGGTCCAGTCTGGACGCTGTACCTCCTGAGTTTAAGGAACTGGGCCGTCGGATGTTTGGTGCGCAGGCTTTCATTATCGTATCGCCGGAATATAATGGCGGCTACTCCCCGGCCATGAAAAACCTCTTCGACCATTTCCCCAAGCAACGCCGCAAAGCCTTTGGGATTTGTACCGGATCAGATGGTGCTTTGGGTGGTATGCGCGCGGCACAACAACTGCTCCAACTCGTGCCTGCCTTGTTTGGCATTGCCTCGCCTACCCTGCTCATCGTGCCTAATATGGATTTGAAATTTGAGACCGGGGGGCAGCTCCGTGATGCTGCATTTTGTAAACGGATCCATGATTTCCTCACAGACTTTCTTTGGCTGGCGGAAACGCTACAATCGGGTAAAGGCGAAGCCCAGTCTTAATTTTGCGAGCCTATGAAATACCTGATTGTGGGCCTGGGCAACATCGGACCTGAGTATGATGCCACGCGCCACAACATCGGCTTTGATGTGGCCGACAGCCTTGTGCTGAAACATGGCGGCAGTTTTTCACAGGAACGATTGGCCTACCGCGCCATTTGCAAATGGAAGGGGAAAACTTTTATCGTCATCAAGCCCACCACCTATATGAATCTGAGTGGGAAGGCCATGCAATATTGGCTGACGAAAGAGCAGATTCCTCTGGAAAATGCCTTAGTCATCGTGGACGATCTCGCCCTGCCTATTGAAACACTTCGCCTGCGGCCTTCCGGTTCGGCTGCCGGGCATAATGGCTTGCGCAATATTGAAGAAGTGCTCGGAAGCCAGGCTTATGCAAGGCTGCGCTTCGGCATTGGCAACAACTTTCCAAAAGGTCAGCAGGTACGTTTTGTTTTGAGCCGCTGGCTGCCCGAAGAGTTGCCCATCGTGCGCGACAAAATCCTGAAAAGCCTGGACCTGATAGAGAGCTTCGCTACACAAGGCATCGAACGGACGATGAGCGCTTTCAATAATTGAGCCTGCAGATGTGGACATGTGTACAACTTCCCGGTTTGTCGCTGGGAAGCCCATATACTTTTAACTCCTAACCAAACAATAGTTTTTTGAAATGAAAGCAATGATCATTATCGGCTCTACCACTGACCAACCTGTGATGGAAGAAAGCAAGAAGTGGCTGGGCTGGTTTGGTATCGAAAGCGAAATCGTGGTAGCCTCTGCCCACCGCAATCCCGACCAGGTGCGTGAGTTGATGATTACTGCGAAAGAGAAAGGATACGGTGCCGTGATTGCTGCTGCGGGCATGGCTGCAGCTCTGCCTGGTGTGTGTGCGGCCTATACCTCACTACCCGTCTTAGGCGTTCCGCTGGATGGCGGATTACCCGGAGGCATTGATGCCCTTTACAGTATCGTTCAGATGCCTGCCGGCTTACCCGTTGGCACCCTGGCTGTCGGTAAAGCCGGTGCCCGGAATGCGGCCGTACTCGTTGCTCGCATGTTTGCTCTTTGCGATGAAAAGGTGGCCGGCAAGCTGGAAGAATTTAAGGCAGCCTCCTATCGTATTGCCTGATTTTTCCGTCTATTCTATTAGAGCAAGCATTCCAAAAATCCTGAATCCAGAGCCTCATTCACACTGAAAAGGCGAAGGCGATAAACGCTGTGCTGGTTTTATTTTCTAACCCAAAAACCGAGAACCTTGACAGAAGCAATCATCAACATCGAAAGTGTGAACCCGATTGAATTTTTCGGGATTAACAACGGAAAGTTCGACTTACTCAAGAAGCGATTTCCTCTGCTGAAAATCCTGTCCCGTGGCTCTCAAATCAAACTCTCAGGCAAGCCTGAGGAAGTGAGCAGTGCCCGCGAACGCATCGAACAGGTCATCCGCTATCTGGAGCGAAACGGACATCTAAGCGAGCAGTATTTCGCGCAAATCTTAGGTGACGATGACGGTGTGGAGGGGCCGGTTCCGGAAGAAGCTCAGGGCAATGACATCCTGGTCTTTGGGCCAAATGGAAAGGTGATTCGTGCGAAGACCCAGAATCAAAGACTCATGGCTTCGGTGGCGGAGAAGAATGACATTCTCTTTGCGCTGGGCCCGGCAGGAACAGGTAAGACTTATACGGCGGTAGCGCTGGCTGTCCGGGCTTTGAAGAATAAAGCAGTACGGAAGATTATCCTAACCCGACCAGCCGTAGAAGCCGGCGAGAGTCTGGGCTTCCTGCCCGGCGACCTGAAGGAAAAGATTGACCCCTACCTGCGTCCACTCTATGATGCGCTGGATGATATGCTGCCTTCTGATAAGCTGAATTATTACATGGCCAACCGCATCATCGAAATCGCACCGCTGGCTTATATGCGCGGGCGGACGCTGGACAATGCCTTTATCATCCTTGACGAAGCGCAGAATGCCACCGACCTTCAACTCAAAATGTTTTTGACGCGGATTGGGCCTTCAGCCAAGGCAATCATCACCGGGGATATGAGTCAGGTGGACTTGCCCAAAAACCAACGCAGCGGCCTCGTAAAGGCAACCCGTATCCTGCGGAATATTGAAGGCATTGCCCACATCCAGCTTGATGAAAGTGATGTGGTGCGTCACCGCTTAGTGAAGCACATCATTCGTGCCTACGACTCAGAACAAGTACGTGAAGAAGCGCACCTCGAACATCAAGGCGGCAGTGATATGCGCAGGAAAGCTTAGTGCAGATAATAGCTCAAAACAATGCGGGAGCAGTCTTCAATAAGCTGCTCCCGCTTGATTTTTTTAGGCAATTCTCATTGTCCTTATTCTACGACCAGCTTACTACGATGCGTCTGGGAAACGCCATCGCTAAGGCTAATCAGATAAATTCCTTTTGCTACAGCATTCAGATCTAAATCAGCTTCATGGGCACCGGCCAGATATTGGCCCTGACCTTTTAAAATGATACGTCCAGTCATGTCACACATTGTCCAACTAAGCTGTGCAGATTGGGCTAAAGTGAAGAGGATTCTGGCAGATGAAGAAGCCGGATTGGGTACCACTTTCAAGTCTGAAAAAAGTTGATTCGGTTGCACGGCAAGCATGGAACAACCATTGGGTGCCCAGACCACGTGAATGGGTGTGCTCAATGGACAATCTGTAGTGAGCTTAGCAGGATGTGCACCAAACACCACTTTACGGAAAGCGGATACTGTACAGCTTGAGCTGGTGCAGGTCGTAGTATTGGTAGAGGTGCTGGTCGTGCAGTTATAATCGAAGCCCAGGATGGTCATCTTCTGCAACATATTGCCATTGATCAGCGTATCCGGGATATAATAGCTACCGGCTCCGTGCAGGTTTTCGCTCATGTAAATCACTTGGCCCGCAGAATCTGTGATGGCAATGCGCAGCCGATCCGGGCGCCCGGTGTAGCCTGTGATAATGACCCGCAAACTCTGCACCGTAGGCTCGTCAAGCAGGTCGCAGGCGGTGGGCACATTCGTCTGATTCGGTAGTCCGGTTTGTCCTCCGATTTGGACATTGCTGTATGCTAGCAGGCTCGTGCTACCCGTAGTGGTGTACATCACACTGTCCGAATTATGTGCCCTTTGAACTGCGACTGGCGTATAATACCAGGAGCTGGTACTGTTGCAAGGCTCAGGAATCACATGCAACTCAGCTCCGGTAACACCATCGGCGATTGAACTATCATTAGTACTGGGGAGCACATTGACGGAAGCAGCAGTATCGAAATATGCCTTTGCATCATCGGTACTGGTGAATGAAGTTTTACTGCGCAGCCAATAGACCGTCTGGCATGAACTGAGGCCTTGGGGCGGCGTTGCCTGTAGCCGCAATGGGGCATTGTATCTATTGCAGCAAATAGGCATGGCGATAATGGGCGTTTCGGCAGTACCCGATGAGCGCCCTGCTTTCACTTCTGTACTGAAAGAATTACTGCATCCGTTGGAATCAGTCACGGTAACTGAGTAGTTGCCGGGTGTGCTGAGGGCAGAAATATTTTGGCTGTTGGCGCCATTACTCCAGGAATAATGAAAAGGGGCCGTGCCATAAAGACTACTGGGAAGCTGGAGCGTTACAGCACCATCATTCTGGCAGATTGCCGTAGGCATCAACGTAGCGCCCAGTGTGGGTTCCAGAAAATTCAGCCCAGACACATAGCTCCGTACTTGATTGCCCGGGAGCGGGCCAAAGCCATTAGCCAGGCTGATACCGCGGGAAACCAGGTGGCAATAGCTCATCACCGTGCCTTTCCAACTGGCAACAGGCGCTGCGTTGGAATATTGAGCATACGTACAACTACAAGTATTCGTTTCGAGCGTGTAGCAATTATCAATTGCACCGCAGGAACCACTGTTGGTCATCCAGCCGCACCAATGCGTGTGGTGTGAGCTGAGGTTGTGGCCAGTTTCGTGGGTGACAACTTCCACAGTCCAGGAGAAAGTCGGGATGGTGCTGTATGAGCCATTGATGTCGCTGTAGGCATAGCTATAGTTTTTTGTGGTGCTGATACCGGTAAGCCAGGCTATACCTCCATTTCCTTTACCAGACTTCATCAACAAATGACCCAGGTCACCATCAAATCCACCTTTCAGATTCTTCCAAAAAGCCGTAAACGTATAGAGGCCAGCGCTGGAGGAAGTGGTCGGATAAATGCTTAGCCCATCCCATATGTACATCGAAGACAACTCCACTGTGATATGCTCATTGGCATACATCGCCTGAAATTGGTTGAACAGGCCCGTCACATAATTCTGCGTGTTGGCAAGTGTGATTTTGAAGCGGAGGATGGTTGAATCTACCTCCCAATAGATGCGCACTTTCCGGCATTCCAGAGCATTGGTTGCTTTGGCTGTCTTTATTCCCACCGGGGTTTGAGGCAGTCTTTCATCATCATCGCGGGTAGCACAACTCACCGGCGGATGGTTCAGCATATCCTGATCATTATAGAGGATATACCGGCCCGTCCCATCTTCGAGGTTGCCGAGATTGAAATTGCCTTCTTCATTCGAAAAAAGGCCCATAAACTCTGCATCTGAAAAAATGCTGATGGCAGCCATGGAATGTTTTTCACCCTGGATGATGCCCTGATAATGCAAGCCGGGTTCATAGCTACAGCGATGCCGGCCCAGCTTATCATACACGCCCATGTCGGGATGTTCAGAAGTAGGATAAGAACGCAGCAACAGCAAGGTGTAATGCTTGCCGGACTCCGTACTCAGGCTCAGCGAAATTGCCTCTGGCTTTGACTGAAAAACTTGTTGAAGCTGCGCCTTCAGCGGCTGGAGTAGCGTTTCATTCCTGAGGACATCGGTATGTCTTTTCCCACTGGTAGGGGCAAAGAGTGTGACCGGCTGAAACTCCTGACCGGCCTGTTCCACTTTATGAATTCGGTCATAAAGGCCGTGGGCAGATTCTTCTGTTTGAGCTGATGTGCTTTTGGAGAACGAAAAGATCAGGGAGAAGAAAAATACCGGAACCAACAAGCGTAAAATATGCTGCATGCGAGAACTGTGTTTTCGCAAATATAATTTCCAGCAAAAAACGGATTTAAAACTCCGGTTAATGTACCAGTGTGCCCACTTGTTTCCCCGTCACCACATCCAGCAAATTGCCGGCCTTGTGCATGTCGAAGACGATAATGGGCAAGTTGTTTTCCTGGCACAGCGTGAAGGCCGTCATGTCCATCACTTTCAGTCCGCGGGAAATCACATCCGTAAAGGATAAGGTGCTGAAGCGTGTTGCTGTCGGGTCTTTTTCAGGGTCGGCAGTATAAATTCCATCCACTCGGGTGCCTTTCAAAATAACATCGGCATTGATTTCAATGGCCCTTAAGGAGCCTGCGGTGTCTGTTGTGAAATAGGGATTTCCCGTGCCGGCACCGAAGATGACCACACGGCCTTTTTCCAAGTGGCGGATGGCACGCCGGCGGATATAAGGCTCTGCCACCTGCTCCATCTTGATGGCGCTTTGCAACCTGGTTTTGACACCGATTTTTTCTAAAGACGCCTGCAAGGCCATCCCATTGATGACGGTAGCCAGCATACCCATATAATCGCCCTGAGCTCGCTCAATACCGGTCTCAGCTTCGTTCATCCCCCGGTAAATGTTTCCTCCACCAATAACCACGGCTACCTGCACGCCCAGGTCAGTGATCAGCTTGATGTCTTTGGCATAAGCCTCAAGCATGGCTGGCGATATGCCAAAACTGCGATCGCCCATCAGCGATTCACCGGAAAGCTTGAGCAGTACGCGGGAATATTTCGGAAGCATTTTCTGAGAAAAAGTTTGAAAGGAACAACTGAGGACTCCGCCGGGCAATTGCGCTGCAAAGAAAGCCCAAAAAAAGCCTCGTATGGTGACAGAAGTATGAGCCATCCCAGCGGTTAGATTTGAGGATTGCATTATGGTTTTCAGCAGTATTGTTTTTCTCTTTTGCTTCCTGCCCATTTTCCTGCTGCTCTATTTTCTGGCAGATGGGAAGTATAAGAATGGGGTGATTCTTTTAGGAAGTATCCTCTTCTATTCCTGGGGCGCACCGAGATTCATCTTCGTATTACTGAGCACCACATTGGTTGATTTTTTGGTGGTGCGGAAGATGGATGCAAGCCGGAGTTTATGGCTACGAAGAAGTCTGCTTTGTCTCTCTTTGAGTATCAATCTGGGCTTGCTTTTTTATTTTAAATACAGCAACTTTTTTATTGAAAACCTCAACCGCATCTTCGAATCTGTCGGCTTGCATTCTATTGCCTGGACGAAGCTGATATTGCCCATCGGCATTTCCTTTTACACCTTCGAAACGATTACCTACGTGGTGGACGTGTACCGGAAAGTGCACAAGCCACTACATAATTTCTGGGACTATCAGACCTATATCATCCTCTTTCCTAAACTCATTGCCGGCCCCATCATCCGCTACCATGATATTGCCGACCAAATCCAGGACCGAAGTGCCTATGAAAACTCGGATTACCGGCTCCGGGGTTTATATCGTTTCATGATCGGCCTGGGAAAAAAAGTGCTCATCGCGAACACAATGGGTGCAGAGGCTGATGCTATTTTTAATACTGACCCAAATCTGTTGGGCACGGGTGTGGCCTGGATGGGGGCACTCAGCTATACGTTCCAAATCTATTTCGACTTCTCCGGCTATTCGGACATGGCCATTGGCTTGGGTATGATGATGGGTTTTCGCTTCCCTGAAAATTTCAACAACCCTTATACCGCTACCTCTATCACCGATTTCTGGCGCAAATGGCACATCACCCTCGGTGCCTGGATGCGCAGCTACTTGTACATTCCTCTGGGCGGCAATCGGGTGAGCACTAAGACCCGGCTCTATTTCAACTTGTGGTTGGTCTTTCTGGCCTCCGGCCTATGGCACGGTGCTGCGTGGGGCTTCGTCATCTGGGGCGCTTATCACGGGGTATTTCTGGTATTGGAGCGCGCCTTCCTCGGGAAGCTCCTCAGCAAGATTGGCAATTTCGCCATTCTCTACACCTTCCCGATTGTGCTGATTGGCTGGGTGTATTTCCGGCTGGTGTACCTGAAGCCCGCCAGTCATTATTTGGCGAGAATGTTTAGCTGGCATGCGTCAACCTGGCAATGGCACCCTACATCCATTTTCTATTTCTATCTGGCTTGTGCCGGCTTTTTCTCCTTTTTTACGCTGCTGCCAGGTGGAAAAAAGATTCAGTTCAGCCTGTTTCATGCTGAATATGCTACGCGAAAACACGTCGCGCTTGCCTGTATCTCTTTAGTTCTACTAGTGGTTTGCGCAGGTAAAATCACTACTGCCAGCTTCAATCCTTTTATCTACTTCCGTTTTTAAAAGATGGCCGGCAACATGAAAACAAAAGCACAGAATATCAAGAACGGATTGCTCATTCTCTTCCTCCTGGTACTGGCCGCACCCGGACTTGACAGCTTTTTAAATTTTGGAAAATTCAACAAGCTGCATGGCGCTATTGTTTTGGAAAAAGACACCACTTTTTCTTTGAAAGCCTGGTGGACCGGCGGATACCAACATCAAAAGGAAAAGTATCTGAACGACAACATAGGACTGCGTCCGGCCTTTGTTCGGATAAATAACCAATTGGATTATTCCCTTTTTGGAAAGATGCATGCCCACGACGTGGTGATGGGAAAAAATCAGGAGCTGTTTGAAGACAACTATATCAAAGCTTACTACGGCAAAGACTATATCGGGGATGCACGAATCAAGGAGTTAATGCATAAGCTTCGCTTTATTCAGGATTCTCTGCAACGTGCGGGGAAGGCCTTGTTGCTGACGTTTGTCCCATCCAAAGGAAGATTCTATCCCGAGTATTTTCCGGACCATTTAAGAGACACCTTCACCGAGAAGTCCAACTACCTGCAGATGCGCAAGCAGGCTCTTGAAGCAGGCATCAACGTATTGGATTTAAACGGCTGGTATGTGCGCCGTAAAGGCAAAACAGAGCATCCGCTATTTTCCAAAATGGGTATCCACTGGACGCATTGGGGAGCCGACCATGCCGCTGATAGCCTGAATCATCGGCTGGCACAGTTGTTACATCTCGACCTGCCCGACATCCGGTTTGGTGCGGTAGTCTGCACTGATACAAGCCGTGGTGAAAATGATATTGAAAAAGCCTTAAACCTCATCTGGCCAATCACCACAGAAACGCTTTGCTACAATACCCTGAGCTTCGATCAAACCCATAAGCAGAAGCCCAAAGTCATTTTCATTGGCGACTCGTTCTTCTGGACACTGCTAAGTGATAACATTCCTCAGAACTGCTATGCCAGGTTCAACTTTTGGAACTACTTCACGGAAATTTTTGACAACGATGTGATCACCGGCAAGGCACCCAGAACCTATATCAAAGACACTGACTGGAAAGCACGTATCGCACAAAACGATGCCTTGATTCTATTCTTTACCGAACCGAATCTAATACAATACGACAAGGCCGGATTCATTGATTCCTTATACGCCAGCTATGGTGGTCGCTGAGCTTAATCCAGGAAGGGAATCTTCACCACTTTGGCTTTCAGGGCACGGTCCCGAACCATCACCATGATTTCGCTGCCCACTTCACTTTGTGCTTTGCTCACGTAGGCCATACCAATTGCTTTGCCGAGGGAAGGAGATTGAGTGCCTGAGGTCACATATCCAATATCGGTTCCTGCCGCATCCTGCACGCGATAATGATGGCGGGGAATACCCCGGTCAATCATTTGAAAGCCCACCAGTTTGCGGCTCACCCCTTCGGCTTTTTGCTTTTCAATAATTGCCTTTGCCGTAAAGTCCTTACTAAACTTCGTGATCCAACCCAGGCCGGCTTCGAGCGGGCTGGTGCTGTCATCTATGTCGTTCCCATAAAGGGCAAAGCCCTTCTCGAGGCGCAGGGTGTCGCGGGCGGCCAGGCCGATTGGCTTCAGGCCCTGCGGCGTGCCGAGGCGGAATATTTCGCTCCAAATTTTTTCAGCATTGTCGTTCTTGTCTTTGAAATAAATCTCCACACCTCCTGAACCGGTATAGCCTGTTGCGCTGACCAGCACGTCATCCACTCCGGCAAACCTGCCCTTCACGAATGTGTAGTACTTGAGGTTGCTGATGTCCATATCGGTGAGCGGCTGAAGCATGGCCACTGCATTGGGGCCTTGTACCGCCAACAGCCCGGTCTTGTCCGAGATGTTCTCCATCTCCACACCTTCCGTGTTGTGTTTGCTAATCCAGTTCCAGTCCTTCTCGATATTCGAGGCATTCACCACCAGCATATAGAGATTGCCTTCCTCAATGCAATAAATCAGCAG
>CAYRJR010000062.1:0-13682 GCA_964424655.1 uncultured Chitinophagaceae bacterium | reverse complement strand
TTGCTTCCTGAATGCCGGTCTCACTATCCATTACAATGGCCGGAATTATCTCTCGAAAAATGGCCTGCTTGACCTGCTGACCCGCAAGACTAATGCAGAATCTATCCGTTATCCAATCATCCATTTGAAAGGAGAGGATATAGAGCTGGCTATGACCCATACCGGCGACTATGGCGAAGACCTATACTCCTTTGTCAATGGTCAGCATACCACGCAGGGAGGCACCCATCAGGGCGCATTTCGTGAGGCTGTGGTAAAGGTGATTCGGGACTTTTTCAAGAAAGATTATGACGCGACGGACATACGCCAGAGCATTTGTGCAGCCCTCTCAGTGCGTGTGCAGGAGCCTGTTTTTGAAAGCCAGACCAAGACCAAGCTCGGGTCGCAATATGTGTGGGAAGGCGGGCCCAGCATGAAGAGTTTTGTGCTTGATTTCTTAGCGCGCGAGCTGGATAATTTCCTGCATAAAAATGCTGAAGTAGCCGAGGCCATAAAAAAGAGAATTGAACAAAGCGAGCGCGAACGCAAAGAACTGTCCGGCATCCGGAAACTGGCCAACGAACGTGCCAAGAAAGCCAACTTGCACAACAAAAAACTCCGCGACTGTCGCATACATTTCGACGATACACCACCTGCAAAAAGCAAGGAAGAATTTGTAGAAAAGCAGCAAGAGAGCACCATCTTCATCACCGAAGGAGACTCGGCATCCGGCTCCATCACCAAGAGCAGGAATGTGGAAACCCAAGCTGTGTTTTCCCTACGTGGTAAGCCACTCAACTGCTTCGGGCTGACGAAAAAAGTAGTGTATGAAAATGAAGAATTCAACCTGCTGCAACATGCCCTGAATATCGAAGAAGGTCTGGAGGGATTGCGCTATAAAAACATTGTCATAGCCACAGATGCCGATGTGGATGGTATGCACATCCGCCTGCTGCTGATGACCTTTTTCCTGCAATTCTTCCCCGACCTCGTGCGCAACAACCATGTCTTCATCCTCGACACCCCCTTATTCCGGGTGCGCAACAAACAGAAGACGATTTATTGCTACAGCGATGCAGAACGGCAACGCGCCATCGCCGAGCTGGGCAACAAGCCGGAAATAACCCGCTTCAAAGGGCTGGGCGAAATATCGCCGGAAGAGTTTGCCAAATTCATCAGCAGCGATATGCGAAAAGAGCCTGTGCTGCTCGCTCAGGATGCGCAGATTCAGAAGTTGCTCGAATATTTCATGGGTAAAAACACACCTGCCCGCCAGACTTTTATCATCGAAAACCTACAGGTGGAAAAAGATTTGATAGCGGAAGAAACATCCCTTCAGGTTGCCGGTTAGTATTACTTTTTTTGAGAAAAGAATCTGGCATAAATCAAGGCCAACTAGGCTTTGGGTCAGCACTTCGCAGCATTGAACGTTTACCTTCGCGCCCGCATGAGTCAAAAGATTACGATGGGCGCCGGAGCGAAGCTGGTGGTGCCTGATGAACCCATAATCCCATTTATAGAAGGTGATGGTATCGGCCCTGATGTGTGGCAGGCCAGTCGCCGGGTACTAGATGCAGCTGTTGCACATGCTTATGGCGGCAAGCGCTGTATTGAATGGCGCGAAATGTTAGCGGGTGAAAAGGCATTTCATCAAACTGGCGAATGGTTGCCGGCAGCGACCTTAGCCACAGCACGGGAATATCTCGTGTCAATCAAAGGGCCGCTTACAACGCCTGTGGGCGGCGGAATCCGCTCGCTGAATGTGGCCATGCGCCAGGAGCTTGACCTCTATGTCTGCCTGCGTCCTGTGCATTGGTTTCAGGGGGTGCCCTCGCCGGTGCGTCATCCCGAGCGAGTGGATATGGTCATCTTTCGCGAAAACACAGAAGATATTTATGCAGGCATTGAAGCCGAGGCGGGTTCTGAGAAAGCCAGGAAGCTGCTTGCTTTTTTGAAGCAGGAATGGGGTGTGGGAGACCAGATCCGGTTCCCGGAAACTGTTTCATTTGGCATCAAGCCCGTGAGCCGCGAAGGCAGTGAACGTTTGGTGCGCGCGGCCATTCAATATGCTATTGAGCATCATCGTCCAAGCGTGACTCTGGTGCATAAGGGCAATATCATGAAGTTTACGGAAGGCTTTTTTAAGCAATGGGGTTATGAGCTGGCGCAACGTGAATTTGCTGATCAGACCTACACCTGGGCACAATGGGAAGCCACTAAAAAGTCAGCGGGTGAAGAAGCAGCAAATGCGGAAATGAAGCACCAGCAGGCGGAAGGGAAAATAATCGTCAAGGATGTCATTGCTGATAATTTCCTGCAACAAATCCTACTTGCGCCTCAGGACTACAGTGTGGTGGCCACGCTCAATCTGAATGGAGATTATATCTCTGATGCATTGGCGGCTGCAGTAGGTGGCATCGGTATTGCACCCGGCGCCAATATCAATTACAATACCGGCCATGCCGTGTTTGAAGCTACCCACGGCACGGCACCGCGTTTTGCCAATACTGATTCCATGAATCCTTCATCGCTGATTCTATCCGGCGTGATGATGTTGGAATATATGGGCTGGAAAGAGGCGGCAAACCTTATTCTGAATGCCCTGAAAGAGGCAATCATGCGCAAACGGGTCACGATTGATTTCTACAACCTGATGCATGATGCCACGCTCGTCAAAACGAGTGAATTTGCTACGGAAATCATCAAGACGATGGAGTTGTCTGCGGCTAAGGCGTAGCCAGAAAACAAGCCAGCAATGTGTGGCTTCCTAATGAGAAGCAGGCTGGCTGCTGACGAAGGCTTCGCTGCCCATAAACAACTCTTGTCCTTTTTTATCGAGTGCTATTAACTGAGCCTCTGAAAGCTCTTTCCCTAATGGGCTTTCCTGAAAAAATTTTTCAAGCAAAGCACTGAAACTGTACCCTTCTGCCGCATTAACTGACTCAGGTTCCTGAACAGTTCCGGCAACGGTATGTTCGGCCATAGTGTGATACTTTGGGCCAAATGTAGCCGGGTAGGGATAGCAGCGTATAAGTTTTGGCTGCGTTAGTAATTGATTAAGAAATGGCAATGAAAAACAAATGGATTGAAGAACTCCTTTGAATTGCGTAACAGGTTGCGTATAGAATCCTTCAATCCATTTGAATCAATTTTCCATCAGGGTCAAATCAGGCTGAGACTGCGCGATACAAAAGCGCTCAGGGCCTCGCCACTCAGCATGCCTTGTGACAGCAAAGCCAGATCAAAAGCCTGCCGGGCCAGTTTTTCTTTCTGGCCTTCATCAGCGCTCAGAATGCGCTGGATGAGTGGATGGTTTCCATTCACGGCCACCTTATATCGGTCGGGCATGGCACCATAGAAGCCCATCGAGCCACCGCCCAATGCTGCCATGTCTTTCATGCGGCGCATCCATTCATCCATCGTTACGGTGACGGGTAGTTCATCCGGTGAAAGGCTCTCGATGCTTAGTTCCATACCCGGTTGGGTGATGGCTTTTGAGAATACCTCCTGAACATTTTTCTGCTGTGCTTCATTCAACACCATTTCGATGGGTGCATCTTTTTCAATGAGCTTGTCCATCACATCGGAGTCAATCCGCTTCAGTGCTGTCTTTTCCAGTTCTCTTTCGAGCTGGGAAATGAAGTGGTTGTCTATGGGTGAATTCATCAGAAGCACATCATAGCCCCGCTTTTCAGCAGATGCGAGATAGGCATGCTGGCGCTCTGCATCTGGTGTGTAGAGGTAGATAAGTGTTCCGTTTTTATCGGTCTGCAAGGGAGCAGTTTTCTCATGGTATTCACTGAGGGTAAAACTGCTACCCAGCGTGTTTTGCAGCAGTAAAAACTCTTTTGCCTTTTCAGCAAATTTGGGATCGCTGATGCAGCCATATTTCACAAAGAGGCCGATGTCATTCCATTTTTCTTCATAGCTCTTGCGGTCATTTTTGAATAGCTCAGCGAGCTTGTCAGCCACTTTTCGGGTGATGTATGCGCCAATCTTTTTCACGGCGCCATCGGCCTGCAGGAAGGAGCGTGAGACATTCAGCGGAATGTCTGGCGAGTCAATGACACCATGCAGCAGCATGAGGAATTCCGGCACGATGTCTTTCACCTCATCGGTGATAAACACCTGGCGGGAATAGAGTTTGATTTTGTTGCGTTGCAGCTCAAAATCCTGCTTCAGGCGCGGGAAGTATAGCACGCCGGTGAGGTTGAACGGGTAGTCCACATTCAGGTGAATCCAGAATAGTGGCTCCTCACTCATGGGGTATAGCTCGCGGTAAAAAGCCAGGTAGTCCTCGTCTTTGAGTTCGGTAGGATTTCGGGTCCAGATTGGCGTGGTGGTGTTGATGATATTATCCACTTCCACTTCTTTCCATTTCTTCTTTCCTTCCTCATCCTCGCCGTCTTCTACATGCTCGGTTCTGGTGCCAAACTGTACCGGGACAGGTAGGAATTTCGCGTACTTGTCGAGTATAGACTGAATCCGGTGTTCTTCGAGGAACTCCTCGCTTTCGGCATTGATGTGCAAAATGATGTCGGTGCCACGCTCATTGCGGTTGCCATCTGAAATTTCAAATTCTGTACTACCGTCACAAGTCCAGCGGGCAGGCTCGGCGCTTTCCTGGTAAGAGTGGGTTTGAATTTCTACGAGGTCAGACACCATAAAGGCCGAGTAGAAGCCAAGGCCAAAGCGACCGATGATTTCCTGTGCATCCGCTGCTTCTTTGAATTTTTCGACAAACTCTGTAGCACCCGAAAAAGCAATCTGGTTGATGTATTTCTTGATTTCTTCCGCAGTCATGCCGATGCCGCTGTCGGAAATGGTGAGGGTTTTGGCTTCCTTGTCAATGGAAACACGTACCCTCAATTTGCCCAGCTCGCCGTTGAATTGACCTAATGAAGCGAGGCGCTTTATTTTCTGGGTGGCATCCACCGCATTGGAGACCAATTCCCGAAGAAAAATTTCATGGTCGGAATAGAGAAATTTCTTGATGATGGGGAAGATGTTCTCCGTGTGGATGGAGATACTGCCGTGTTCGTGCATGGGATATGGTTCTGAAACTTTGTTTAGAAATGGAATGTGCTGCTGGCTTATCAAAGCCCGTTCCGTAATCAAGTGTTTGTCAGATTGTCAGATGAAGGCTTGCCGGTAATGACTGTTTACCTCCCCTATACATTTTCAGCCATTACCGCATCCGGCTATGCTTCGCCTTCAAAGCGATTATTTTTGAGAGAAGCGTATGATTCGTATTCTGAGGCTTTTGCTGCATATCGTTTGTTGTGCGGCCTTCCTGGCGGTGCCCATTTTCCTCACCTCGGAGGCAAAAGGGCTTGAAAAGCTGGGCCTGCCTGTCATACGTGATTTCGTTGGGGCAGTTTTGACTCTGGGTTATTTCTACTTCAATTATTACTACCTGCTGCCGCGATTTTACCTGCGTCGCGCCTACCTGCCTTTTGTCCTGCTGACTTTGATTTGCTTTTTTACAGTGGTGTTGGGCAGCCGCTATGCCGTGCCTTTTCCAGGCTCCTGGGCTGACCAGCCTGCTCCCTGGAATCACCTGCTGCCCGACATCAACCACAACCTCTTCCGCTTTCTGTTTGTCTATCTCGTATCGCTCATCTTGCGCATCCGCGACCAATGGAAAAGGGCCCGTGAAGGGAAGACTGCAGCCGAACTAGCCTTTCTGAAAGCACAAATCCAGCCCCATTTTCTTTACAATACGCTCAATACGATTTATGCCCTTGTGATTGAAGATTCTCCACATACTGCCGGCGCCATCACCCGTCTGTCGGGTATGATGCGCTATGTGACCGATGAAGCCTCTTTAGATTATGTGCCGCTTGCCAATGAACTGGCCTATTTGGAGAGTTACATCACACTTCAGGAACTACGTTTCGGTACTACTGTAGGCATCTCTTCCATTGTCACCGGCGACCCGGACGGCTATCGTATCCCACCTATGCTGCTCATCCCTTTTATTGAAAATGCCTTCAAGCATGGCATTAATCCAGAAGAAGATTCCGGTATTGTGGTGCGCATCAATATTTCAAACGACATCCTTCGCATGAATGTGCGCAACCGCTTAGTGAATACCCGCCCCGAACGCGGCTCCAGCGGGAAAGGCCTGGCCAATACCAAAGCCCGTTTAGCCTTGCTTTATCCCGGACGATACGAACTCAATACTTCTCACGAAGAGGGCGTTTATGCCGTCTTACTTTCACTTACCCTTGTATGATTCGAGCTATTGCTATTGATGATGAACCACCCGCATTGCGCATCATTGAGCGCTTTGCCATAGGCAGCGAGCAATTGCAGCTCCTGCGCACCTTTACGCACCCTAAAGAAGCTATGAAGTTTCTGGAGCGGGAAAAAGTGGATCTGATCTTCCTCGACATCCAGATGCCTTCTGTGTCCGGTCTTGATTTTTATAAGACTTTGCCCACTGGGACTTTGGTCATTTTTACTACGGCCTACAGTGAATATGCCGTGGAAGGTTTCGAGCTACAGGCTGTGGATTACCTACTCAAGCCTTTCACGCGCGATCGTTTTGAAAAGGCCGTAGAAAAAGCACTGAGTACCTTGGAATATCAGCAGCAGATTGCCTCCGGCGGCCAGCAGTTTATTTCCATCCGTGCAGATTATAGCACACACCGCATTTCCCTGTCCGACATCCGATACATCGAAGGCCTGGATGATTACCTGAAAATTCATCTGGATAGTGCCCGCCCCATCGTTGCCCGCCTGACGATGAAGGCTATGGCCGAAATGCTGCCTGCCGGTGCTTTTATGAGGGTGCATCGTTCCTACATTATCCCCTTAAAACGCATTACGATGGTGCGCAATAAATGTATCTACATCGGGGATGTTCAGATTCCCATTGGCGGCTCTTATGAAGAAGCTTTTTCCAAAGCATTTTGACATTCTCGTTGAATCGTTGCTTGTCATGTGTCGGTACATTTGTTAGGGAGGCACAATAACCGGGAAGCGGTCCCGTTGAATGGAAAAAGGGCGTATGAAAGCAGGTACGAACAGTAGCGGATGGCAACATGAATTGTTTTTGAAAGGACGCGACCGATATTGGGCAACTTCTGAAAAGGGACAATTAATCAAAACAACAATCCTCGTTTTAGCCTGTCTTTACCTCTGGCTGATGATGGGTTTTTAGACTTGAAAATTGTGTGTGTAATGACGAATGTGGTGTGTTTTGGATGATTCAAAAAGGTCGGCCCTCGTGCCGGCTTTTTTGATGCCCGCATTTTTCTAACATTCCTTTCTGCCTGCTGACGCGATTTTTGAAAACCTATTTCTATGCGTCTGTTTCCACTGATTCTATTGTTGTGGCTGCCTGTTTTTGCGTGGGCTCAGCAACATCAGCTTCAGGCTTTCGATAGGGTGTCCGGTCAGCCGCTGGGGCCGGTGCTTATCACCAACCTGCGCTCGGGCGCACTCTGGCTGAGCGACTCGTCTGGTAAAGGTGCATTCACGGCTTATCCCGGCGATATAGTTCGGCTCTCTCGTTCTGGCTATAAAGAAGATGAGCAAAAGATTACTGGCTATTCAGAGCCTATAACAGCTTACTTAGTACGGGCACCTATTGAGTTGAAAGGGGTAGAAGTTCTTTCTCCTTATGCCCGTTTCCAACGCGACTCTACCTTCAATCATCAATTTTTCAGGAAGGAATTGAGCTATGCCCACAATCAGGCACATCTTTCCAGTATTCAGGGCGGCACAGGCTTTGGAATTGGCTTCGATGGGGTCATCTCGGAGCTGGCTCTTCGGCTCACAGGTAAGCGAAAGGCAGCCAGGCGGGTTGTGAATAATCTCTATTACCTCGAAGATCTCCAATTGAATTCCATCCGCTACACACCCACTTTAGTCAAGACACAGACAGGTCTTAATGACAGTGAAGCCTGGAGTTTCATCCGTCGCCATCCCATCCCGAATGATTTTCTTCGGGATGCTTCGGAGTTGGAATTGAAGCAGCGTATCCGAGATTTATACCGTCAGGACCTTAGGGATACTTTGCAGGCCACCAGGCACGAAAAGGAATAGGGCAGCCGCCGCCAGAAAAGATTGCTCCTATTCATCGCGATAAGCTTTCCCGGTCAGGTTGATGAACACATCTTCCAGGTTGGCAGCCTTGGGTTCTTTGGTCCTTTTAAAGCCAGAATCCAGCAGCTTGTCAATAAGCCCGGCAGGGGTGTCAATGGATATGATTTCGCCGCTGTCCACGATAGCTACCCGGTCGCAGAGTTCCTCAGCTTCGTCCATATAGTGAGTGGTCAGCACAACGGTGGTGTTCCGGTCGCGCACCTGGCGGATTAAGTCCCACAGATTGCGTCTTGCCTGCGGATCGAGGCCTGTTGTTGGCTCGTCGAGGAAAATAATCTTGGGGTCATTGATGAGGGTTGTCGCGATGGAGAAACGTTGCTTTTGCCCACCACTGAGCGACTTGTATTTCGCATGAGCCTTGTCGCGTAGGTTCACGAGGTCGAGCAGCTTCATGCTGTCCACCTCCCGATTGTAGAGTCCGGCAAATAAGGCAATGAGCTGGCGCAAATTCAGGTTAGGGTAGTAGCCCGCACTCTGAAGCTGCACACCGATAATTAGCTTGATGTCGTTGGGCGATTTATCCAGGTTCATGCCATCAACCATGATGGTTCCTGAGGTCTTGTCGCGGAGGGTTTCTATGATTTCAAGGGTAGTTGTTTTTCCGGCTCCGTTTGGCCCCAGCAATCCAAATATTTCCCCTTCCTGCACTTCAAATGAAATGCCTTTGACGGCTGTAAAATCGCCATAACGCTTCACTAAGTTGGAGACGGAAATGATAGGTGACATGGGTAGAATTTTTTCTTGCAAGATGGATTAGGCCTGGATGAAAAAGCAAGTTCGGTGGAGCTTGCCGGCAAAGTCGAATGGCGTAGTGGCTGCTGTGATGTCTTTGATGATGCTGGCAGGAATGGCCTCGCGGTCTAACTGAAAGCCCCGGTAGTTGTTGCTGAAGAAAATGCTGCCACCGGCGCTGAGGATACGCAGCAGATTTTTGAGCAGGGCCACATGGTCGCGTTGCACGTCCCATTCAGCTTCCATACGCTTGCTGTTTGAAAAAGTGGGTGGGTCGCAGATGATGAGGTCGTATCGTTCGCGGGGCACTGTCTTCAGCCATTCCAGCACATCATCCTGAATAAAATCATGGGCTTCCGGGCGGTACAGCTTGTTGTATTGCATGTTCCGCTTGGCCCAATTGATGTAGGTGCGGCTCATGTCCACACTGGTCACTTCGGTGGCACCGCCGGAAGCAGCATACACGCTGAATGAACCCGTATAGCAAAAGAGATTCAGCACCCGCTGACCTTTCGCTACATCACGCACCATACCGCGTGTGATGCGGTGGTCGAGGAATAAGCCCGTGTCCAGATAATCGCTCAGGTTGATGATGAAATTCAGTCCGCCTTCGGGCACGATACGCTCCACCCGTTCTGTCCCAAATTTTTCATACTGGCCCAGCCGCCCAGCCTTACGTTGCCTCATTTTCATAAAGACTTGCTCAGGCTGCAGGCCCAGCACCGATGCGATGACAGACCGGGCTGTTTCCAGCCAGTCGGCATGCGTATCATCATCCATACCATGACGGCGTTTGTACTCTGCCGCATGCACCACCCCGTCATACCATTCAATGGCGAAGGGGGCTTCGGGTAAGTCGTGATCGTAGCAGCGGAAGCAGGAGATACCCTGGCGGGAAGCTTGTTTTGAGAGGTGTTTCCAGACTTTGCGCAGCCTGTTTTCAAAGGCAATTAATCCGGGATATTGGGCTGCGTCCATGGGGCCGCAAAGCTCACTTAAATTCTGTGTAGTGAAACTGTTTGTCGCGGGGCGGCACGTAAAGATGTTTTTGATTTTGCGGTAGCGAAGCTTCCCGTTTCTTGTAATAGGCACTGTCTATCGGTGCTACGGCAAATTCTTTTTTTGAAACCAGCTCATCCACGATGTAATACAACTCACGGGTCAGACGGCCTGTTTGCTCATCATAAAAGCGCCAGTAGCCATGCTTCACAGAGCCTCGTTCGGTGGAGACTACGCGCTGATATTCGATGTCTTTGACGGGGTCGAGCACGAAGATGGTATCGAAATCACGGCCCGGATTCAATCCGTAATAATGGCCCACACAGGCTAAGCGTCCATTCTCAAAATATTTGGCTTCGCCATCCAGCATGCCGAGGCGGTAGTGCTGGATAGATTTCACATCTCCCTGGCCATCGAAACGATACCAGGTGCCTGTGCGCAAACCGTGGTCATAGCTGCCCCATTCGCTGAAGGCTTCTTCGCCCATACGTTCCGGCTGTTGCATAAACCATTGCCCCTGGCGTTTGCCCTGAGCATCGCATCGGTTAAGCGTAGATTCTGGCTGTGCCGATATTCGGGTCGTTGAGAGCAGCAATATTGATAATAGGAGGAGGCGAATCATCTGTCTGTAAAGTACAGGGAAGCAGGATGTAATTACTCAGAAAAGTGGGGAGCAGGGCTGCTTTGTCGGGGATTGAAAAGGCATTCTGAGTCTGGCATTAATCCAGCAGGAGCTTTTGGGAAAATGCACCCTGACGGGTAAAGACACGAATGAAATATACGCCCCTCGGCCAGTCGCCTACCTGGATATACTGGTTGTTCTGGGCTTGTTGCTGATGATATTGGTTGCGACCTAAAGCATCGAGTACATCCAGCGCCAGCACTTCTTCTTCCGGCATCTGCCCCTGCCAGTCTATACGAACTCTGTTATGTGCCGGATTGGGCGAGCAAATAATCCGGGTCTTGGCAACCGAATGAGCGACCACACTAAGTCCGGCACAGTTTCCAGCCCAGATGCAGTCGGCAAATTGAGGTTCATCCACGAAGGGATTCCGATTATGTTGTAAGGCAAACACGGCTTCATTTCGTTCTTTTTCTTTCGCACTGACGGGGTCCATGCTGCTCCAGGCCAGAAGCATTTGAATGGCCCAGGGTTTCAGACTGCTTTTGGCTGCCATCTCCCAATCCTGAAAACTGTTGCTATCGGCGAGGTAGCGGGTGGTGATGTAGAAGTAGCTCCGGGCAATATCGCCTTTGAATGAGTCAATGGGTTCGAAGGCTGTGCCGGCAGGCGCACCGGGATAGGAATTTGGCCCCAGTTTACTTCCGTTTTGGCTGGTCCAGGTGGGATTACTTACTTGCCCATAAGGCCAGTCTCCGCGCTGCGAATTGACTTTGGAATCGGTGGGATAGACAAGCCACAGGTCGGTTTGCATGGGTGCGGCATTCCCGAATTTGCTTTGCGGCCAGATATGTTCCCGATTGTAGCAGCCTCCTTCGCTATTGGGTGTGCTACCGCTGCATTGGTCGGTGCCTATGGTGAATTCATAGGGTGGTGTGCCGCCGGGGATATCGGAATAAATGGAAGCCAGCTTGCCATTTGCTTTTTTGTCGGTGGTGTAATAGGCATTCCAAAGGCCGGGGGTATAGCTCAGCACGGTGTGCCCTTTGATGATGTCGTATAAAGCATCGCGCAAGGCTTCTCCGGTTTTGCCGTAGGCTGAGGAATAGTAGCCTGCAGGTTGGGCAAACAGGCTCAGCGGAAGCAGGGAAAAGCAGAAAATAAAAAGCCGCTTCAAATTGTGCTATTTTTTTAGGGAGGCTAAAATAATGGCAAGCTTTGGTGTAACTCGTTTACCTGGCCTTTCTGATAATTGCTGAATCAAAATTGCCTGATTGAAGAAATCTCCTTTATAGAATAGTGCATTCCCATTCCGGGCAAAGCTCAGTAGCGAAATATCGTTGAAGTGTGCGACGCAACGGATGCCTCATAGCATTCCTAAAGCAGGCTCAAAAAAAATCGTAATAAGGCTAACTCACTCGGTCACATACACCCGCTTCACGCGCTGTGAGATGCCGGTCATGATTTCGTAGGGGATGGTATCGCTCCAGGCGGCAAGTTGTGTGAGTGGCAGCTCAGGGCCGAAGACGGTGACGGTATCTCCTTCCTGAGTTTCTGGGATTTCTGTGATGTCCACCATACACATATCCATGCACACCACGCCTACGGTGGGCGCAGGTTTTCCATGGATCAGCACGTGAGCACGACCATGCCCGAGTGCACGCGGATAGCCATCGGCATAGCCAACGGAAATGGTAGCAATGCGACGGGGTTTTTCGCTGGCATCGCCGTGGCCGTAGCCAATGCCTTCACCTGCGGGCAAGTCTTTGATCTGGGCAATGACGGTGCGCAGGGTGCCTATTTGTTGCAATTCATGGTTGAGGCTTCTGGTGCTGTCAATGCCATAAAGCCCCAGCCCCAGCCGAACCATATCGAAATGTAATTCCGGATGGCGCAGGATACCTGCCGTATTGCAGAGGTGGCGAATGGGGGCGTAGCCTAATGCGGATTCGAGTAGGTCGGCAGACTGGATAAACACACGCGCCTGCGCTGCACTGAAGGCATCCATCTGCTGGTCTTCAGCCGCAGCTAAGTGTGAAAAGACAGAAGCAACCCGAACCTGCGGATAAGTATTGAGGATGGTAATAAGCGGCTCCAGTTCGGCTTGCGTAAAGCCTAAGCGGTGCATGCCTGTGTCTAACTTAATGTGTATGGGATAGGCGCTGACGCGAAGGGTAGTGGCGATGCGAATGAATGCTTCCAGGCTGCGCAGATTGAAGATTTCCGGCTCCAGCTTCCAGGCTATCATGCGGTCGAAGGCAGAAGCCTCAGGGCTCATCACCATGATGGGCAGGCTGATGCCGCCATGCCGGAGGGCAACGCCTTCATCGGTGTAGGCCACCGTGAGGTAGTCGGTGCCGGCAAACTGGAGTTCTGCTGCTATTTCGTGGCTGCCGCTGCCATAAGAGAAGGCTTTCACCATAGCCATCAGCTTTACATCCCGCCCGATGCGGTTGCGGAAAGCAGTCAGATTCTGAGACAGTGCAGAAAGATTGATGGAAAGCACCGTCTGATGCACTTCTTCTTTCAGTAAGGCATCAATTTGTTCGAAAGCAAAGCTACGTGCACCTTTCAGCAGGATGGCCTCATCTTCGAAGCCAATGCGGTGGCAGGCATTCAGGAAATCTTCCGTGCTTTTGAAAAAGAGACTTTTCAGGCCCACTTTCTGTCGGAAGATTTGTTTGCTGCGCATCAATGCCGGGCCAATTCCGATGAATCGGCCCACATGCCTACGGGTGATCATTGCAGCCACTTCTTCATATAGTTCACCATCGGGCTTCCCCATCTGCAACATGTCAGAAAGGATTACAGAGCGTTGCGAGTATTGATGTTGGCTCTCCAGCAGGTCGAGGGAAACGGCCAGGGCAGTGAGGTCGGAATTGTAGGCATCATTGATGACTGTGCACCCATTGATACCCTTGTGAATTTGCATCCGCATCTCTACCGAATGCAAGTCGGCCATGCGGGCAGCGATGCGCTCATTGTCCATGCCCAGCAGCAATAAAGCACACCAGACGTGGATGGCATTTTCTATAGAAGCAGCATCGCTGAACGGGATACTGATGCTGCGTTCTTCGCCTGCATAAACCGCCTTGATACTCGTCTTATTGCCTGTTTTCTTTTTCTCGGTCACCAAGAGTTCTGCATCTCCTTTTTCCGACCAGCTAAAGAGTCTTTGGGCCATGCCATTGCGGGTTTGGGCATGGAGTTGCAGCATGGCTTCGTGCAGCGAAGT
>CAYRJR010000061.1:0-13730 GCA_964424655.1 uncultured Chitinophagaceae bacterium | reverse complement strand
AGGGGCAGATGAGCGTGATTACCCATCCGGATGCTAAGGGGGCCGCTGCGGGATTCTGCCCCAAGTGTCTGCGTTTCCCCGGCTTCATGTTCCGGGGTGTAATGACGTTCGGTTCTGTTACCAATCCTCCCTGCATGCCTAATTACAGCCTGGGGCCAACCAATCCAATATGCTATCCTACGGTATCAGTGCCGCGTGAGCTGGTTCCTTTGGGGCCGATACGCTTTTATCCCAATCCTGCACACAACACATTTAGTGTGGAGAGCAGTCAGGCCGGCTTATTAGAGCTATTTAATTTTACAGGTAAGCTGATAAGCACATTTCATCTGCAAACCGGAAAGTTTTCAATAGACGCACAACACCTGGCTTCGGGCATTTACCTGTACAGTTTTACCGGAGAAAACGGACAGAGAACCGCCGGAAAAATAGAGGTGATTCAGTAGCTGGGTAGATTTTTTGCCGGCAGAGGTATTCCCATTCGTTGAAGACGGCAGTAGAAAGTCCTATCGTTTTGACGACCGTTGCACAGTCCCCTGCCCCTTCGAGTTATTCTTCTTACCATTATGTCGCTGCCCGCCGCCCGGCCTGCGACCTTGTGCAGAAAATGGCCTGTTCGTCCATTCCGGCGGTGGCCCAAGCTCTTCAGGCAAGGGCAACACTTCAATCTTTTTGCCCAACATGCGTTCAATGCCCGAAAAGCGGCGCTGGTCATTCGGGTTGACAAAAGTGATGGCCGTGCCGCTGCTTTCTGCCCGTGCCGTGCGGCCAATTCGGTGCACATAATCTTCGGGATCGGGCGGCACATCATAATTCAATACCAGCTCGATGCCTTCCACATCAATACCTCGGGAGAGCACGTCTGTGCCTACGAGCACATTCACGCGCTTGGCTTTGAAGGCCTGCATCAGTACTTCGCGGGCTTCCTGCTCCAAATCGGAGTGAAAAGCTTTCGCCTCTATGCCCACCCGCCTCAACTCGCCTTCCAGCCGCTTTACATTGTCTTTTCTGGAGCAAAAAATAATAATGCTCTTGTATTCTCCTTCCTTCAAAATTTTTCTCAACAAGGGCAGCTTTTGCTCATCGAACGTATGCGCCACCAGTTGTCTTATTCCTTCCGCTGGCTTTGAAATGGCGATGTTGATTTCGGTAGGATGTCGCAAGATCTGCTTCGTCAGTGCCCGGATTTTCGGCGGCATCGTTGCGGAAAAGCAGAGCGTCTGCCGCTCTTTAGGAAGTTCCTGAATGATGCGGATGAGGTCATCATAAAAGCCCATGTCGAGCATCCGGTCGGCTTCATCGAGCACGAGTGTGTGCAGAAAGCTGAAGTCTAATCCGCCCATTTGCATTTGTGCAATCAGCCTGCCCGGCGTAGCGATGATGATATCCGCACCTTTGGTAAGGGCCTGCTTTTGCTGGTTCCAGTTTTGGCCGCTGCCGCCGCCATACACCGCGATAGATGATACTTCTACGTAATAGCTCATCGCCTCAATCTGCTGGTCAATCTGCATGGCCAGTTCTCTGGTGGGCACGAGGATAAGCGTGTTGATGCCGCCGCTCGGTGTTTGGAGGATTTTATCCAATAAGGGCAATACAAATGCTGCCGTTTTTCCGGTTCCGGTTTGTGCGCAGGCAATCAGGTCGTGGCCGGCTAAGATGACGGGAATTGCTTGTTGCTGGATGGGAGTTGGCGCGCGATAGCCCATAGCCTCGATGCCATCGAGGACGCCATAATCCAGGTCGAAATCTTCAAAAGTCAAAATGATAAATTGTCTTAAATGGCAAACGCTCCCTGTGAAATATTGCACCCGGGAGCGTTTGCGAAAGGGGGCAATAGCAGGCTTAATGCAAAGCATTCAGCTTCTTGCCAAGCTCGTCCGTCTTGGCTTTGTCGTTGCGGCGCGAGTAAATTTCACGGAGGCCAATCATGGTTTTTTGATAGGTTATTTTTTCATCCGTGCTCATATGCTGGCCAGCTTGAGCCTTAGCATCCAACATAGCATAAGCTTCATCGAAAGGCTTGCGGGCTTTTTCAAACCATGAGTCGCGGTCTTTGAGCATGGCATCGTACTTCACCTGGTCGGCGGCGCTCATGCTCAGGGCGTTCATTTTCTTATTGATGTCAGCAGCAACGCTGTAATACAAAACGCCGAGGTTGTATTTGTAATCCGCATTATTGGGCTTAGCGGCTACGGCCCTTTTGTAATAATCTTCTGCTTTTGCAAATAAGGCATCGTAGTCTTTGGGCTTGTCTAAATCCTTGCCGGAAGCGTCTTTGGGGAAGGCCATGTTTTGGTAGGCATTGGCCAGGTTAAATAGGATTTCATCGTTGTTAGGGTCCGCTTTAATGGCATCTTCCAGTTTGCCGATGAGCACATCCTGCTTGCCGGCTTTGATGTAATAATTCAGTTCCAGATTCCGGAATACAGGATTGTAAGGGAATTGTGCCCTTGCTTTATTGATGGCTGCTAATGTGCCGGCATCGTTATTCATCCGCTGGTTCAGCTCAATGATGGCCTGATACATGTTTGAATCATTCTTGTTCGGGCCTTGGGTCAGCTCGTCAAATATTTTAAGTGCATCGGCATCTTGCTTTGCATTCAAAGCACTATAAGCTGCGTTTGATTTAGCGCTGTTAGCGAGATCCTGGAAGCCTTTATCCTGAGCAAATCGGTTGCCGCCGGCATCAAAAATTTCAGGCACTTTCATGAACTCGGTGTAGGCATTGGCGAAGTCTTTTTTGCCATAAGCAGACACGCCTTTATTGAAAACAATCAGTGCATTTGAGTAAATGGCATTGTTGATTTCGGGGCCATAATCTGGTTTTAGTGTGAGCGCTTTTTTCAAAGATTCGTAACTCTCTACAGAGGCTTGCGGATTATTCGCAGTTGAGTCGAGAGCCTTTTGTAAATAGGCTACACCCCGCAGAAACCAGGCATCTGCATTGTCTTTTGTGGACTCATTGGCAACGGCTTCGTTAATGGCTGTGATAGCCTTTTTGTAATCGTTGTCGGAAAGGTATGAGCGGGCATCTCGAATCTTACTTTTTTGCCCGAAAGCCGAAAGGCTCAGGCAGGCGAATGCCAGCATTAAGCTGTATTTCTTCATGAGAAACTGGGTTGAAATGTTTATGAGTTCTGGTTGAGGAGCTGGTCAAAATTATTCTGCTTCGCTCGCCGGATTGTTGTTTTCAGTGGTTTCAGAGGCTGGATTTGCATTGTCTTCTTCCTCTTCAGGATCCTGTTCTGCTATGCGGGCAATTGCGGCAATTTCATCGCCTTCGTCAATGTTGATGAGTTTAACGCCTTGTGTGGCCCGGCCAGCTTCGCGAATGTCGGCTACCCGCATCCGGATGGTGATACCGCTCTTACAAGTGATCATCAGGTCATCATTTTCTTCCACACCCAGCAAACCAACCAGGGCGCCGGTCTTAGAAGTGATGTTGATTGTTTTCACACCCTTGCCACCTCGGTTTGTAACACGGTAGGTAAGTTGGAATTTTTCAGGATTGCCTTCGGCATCGGTAAGCTCCACTATGTTCCCGGCTTCTTCGTCTGTCTGATTTTCGGTGAGTTTTTCTAAGAAGGGCGTCCGCTTACCCAAGCCTTTTTCAGAGACCACTAATATTTGGCGCTGGGTATCGGTGCGTGGGATGCAAATCATGCCGACTACAGCATTGTCTGGTTCATTGCCCATGTCAATTCCGTACACGCCAATGGCGCCCCGTCCGGTGGTGCGCACCTTGTCTTCAGGGAAGCAAATGGCTCTGCCGCTCTTTACGGCCATCATAATATAGCTCTGTCCGTCTGTTAGGGAAACATCCAGCAACCGGTCGCCTTCCTGGATGGTAATGGCATTGATACCGTTGGCACGTGGCCGAGAAAAATCAGCCAATGATGTTTTCTTAATGATGCCGTTTTGGGTGCAAAGCACGATGTAGTGATTATTCACATAGTCGGTATCATCAAGCTGTGCCACATCCATGATGGTACGGATGCGGTCGTCCTGCGGAATCTGAATGAGGTTTTGAATGGCACGTCCTTTGGTTGCCCGGTCGCCTTCTGGAATCTTATACACCTTGAGCCAGTAGCAGCGCCCTTTCTCGGTAAAGAAAAGTAAGGAGTGGTGTGTGGATGCAATGAAGAGGTGTTCGATATAATCCTCTTCGCGGGTCTTCCCGCCGATGGCGCCGCGACCACCACGCCGCTGTGCACGGTATTCGGCAACAGAAGTGCGCTTGATGTAACCCAGGTTAGAAATGGTAATGACCACATCTTCTTCCTTAATCAGGTCAAGCATATCCACCTCGCTGTCGCTATAGTCAATTTCGGAGCGGCGCAAATCGCCAAAGCGTTCACGAACTTCCACGAGTTCATCCTTGATGATTTGGTAGCGTTTGCCTTCGTCCGCAAGTATTTCTTCGAGGTAGGCAATTTGTTTCATCAGGGCAGCATGTTCTTCCCGGATTTTGTCAATCTCCATGCCTGTCAGGCGTTGCAGGCGTAGTTCGAGTACGGCTTTCGCCTGAATTTCGGACATGCCGAAATTCCCAATCAAGCCTTCTTTGGCAATGTCCGGTGTTGCTGAATTCCGAATCAAAGCAATCACCTCATCCAGATGATCGAGCGCAATCAGATAGCCTTCTAAGATATGGGCACGCTTACGGGCTTCGCGTAGCTCGTATTGGGTGCGGCGCACGACCACTTCATGACGAAAATTGACGAACTCTACAATCAGGTTTTTCAGGTTCAGTGTGCGGGGTCTGCCGCCTACCAGGGCTACATTGTTGATGCCGTAGCTGGTCTGGAGTTCTGAGTATTTGTAAAGCTGGTTGATGACTACCTGAGCCACAGCATCGCGGCGCAGTTCCACCACTACGCGGGTTCCTTCCTTATTGGACTCGTTGCCCACATGGGTGATGCCGTCAATGATTTTATTATTTACTAGCGAGCCAATTTTATCAGCCAGCGCATCGCGGCTCACCTGATAAGGCACGGAAGTGATGACTATGGTTTCCTTGCCATTCTTGTTCGTTTCCACGTTTACTTTTCCACGAACCACTACCCTGCCCCGTCCTGTCTGGTAAGCTTGTTTGACGCCTTCAATACCGTAGATAATGCCGCCTGTCGGGAAGTCTGGCGCCTTGATAAAACGCATCAGCTCTTCAATGGTAATGTTGCGGTTGTCAATGTAAGCGATGCAACCATCTACCACTTCGCTGAGGTTGTGGGGAAGCATATTGGTTGCCATACCCACAGCAATACCTGAAGAACCGTTCACAAGCAGTTGCGGGATGCGTGTAGGCAATACCGAAGGTTCTTCGAGGGTATCGTCGAAATTGAGTGTGAAGTCAACAGTTTCTTTATCAATGTCGGCGAGCATGCTTTCGCCCATGCGTTGCAGACGCACTTCGGTGTAACGCATGGCAGCCGGGTCATCGCCATCAGCAGAACCGAAGTTGCCCTGACCATCAACCAACATATAGCGCATGCTCCATTCCTGAGCCATCCGAGCCATAGCATCATAAACTGAGCTGTCGCCGTGCGGGTGATATTTACCCAGCACTTCGCCCACGATACGGGCTGACTTCTTGTGAGGTTTATTATAGTTGACACCCAGTTCGTGCATGGCAAAAAGCACGCGCCGGTGAACCGGCTTCAAGCCATCCCGAACATCGGGTAAGGCTCTTCCGACGATAACCGACATAGAATAGTCTATGTAGGCCGTCTTCATCTGCTCTTCAATATTGACCTGAATAATTCGGTTTGACTCATTTTCAGAGCCATTTTCGAGGCCATTTTGGCCTACTTCGTTCAAACTCATTTAGTACCGTGTAAGTCAGGCAAATTTAAGCTTTATAGGCATAGTAATTTGGGGCAATTATCCACTCAGAGGCCGCACTAGCAGCGGTTTTTAGCTCTTATTCACAAATTGAGCTACCAAGAATGAGATGTAAAGGACTTGCTAAGGACAATAAACAATTTTCACACTTGGCTTCTGATATTCAATTGATTAATTTTTGATTAACATTTCCTTGCAACTATACATTTGTCCGGCGGTCAAAAATCCCGCCAAGCTGATTTTAAAAAACATACACCGGTCGATACTTTGCTTTCATGCTTTGATTTTGAATGGTATGCAGTGTTGGTTAACGCAATGTTAGCGTAGTTGAAGCCTCAATACCACATCCAATGGCCTTAACAAACATTCTGGTTGCCGGTGCCGGCAAAAGCTCTTCCTGGCTTATCAAATTTCTGCTGGATGAATCCCGAATAAACAAATGGCATGTCACCGTGATGGATGGGAATGCTGATGCGATTGCTGAAAAAATTGGGCAGCATCCAAACGCAACCGCAGCTCCGATTGATATTCACAATGATGCAGCACGCCAGGCCCTGGTCCAACAAGCCGACCTCGTGCTTTCGCTGATGCCTCCCCAGCTTCACATCTTGCTGGCCTATGATTGCCTGCAATTTGGGAAGAATCTAATTACATCATCATACATCTCTCCTGAGATGAAAGAATTGGATGAAGCAGCTAAAGCTAAAGGATTGATGTTCATGTGTGAGATGGGCCTCGATCCGGGTATTGACCATATGTCTGCCAATCAGATTATTCACAGTATTCAGCGTGTCGCGGGGACTGTTACTTCTTTCATCTCTTTTTGTGGGGGCCTCATCTCCCCTGAATGCAACAATAATCCCTGGCATTACAAGTTCAGTTGGAACCCACGGAATATTATAGATGCCGGAAAAGCAGGTGCCATTTTCCTGGAAAATGAACATAAAATTCAGGTAGGTTATTCGGAAATGTTTCAGAAGCGCAACCTTATTGAAGTGCCTGGAATAGAGGATTTAGCCTGGTATCCAAATCGGGATTCCCTGAAATATCTGGATGTATATGAGGTGCCGGACGTACATACTTTTCTACGAGCTACTTTTCGTCATCCGGATTTTTGTGAAGGCTGGAATGCGCTTGTTGCTCTGGGAATCACGGATTCCGAACGGCCATTACCCCGCAGCATCAAGAAATTAGCTGACCTGACTACCTGGCTGCTCGGGGCACATGAAAAGCAAGATGTCCGAGCTGCTTTGATTGAAAAATTGCAAATAAATCCACAAGGGCCGGTTCCTGAAATGCTGGAATGGCTTGGGCTATTCAGCAATACGCCCGTGCCAGAGGAATCCGCTACCCCGGCAGATGCCCTTTTTAAGATTTTAGAAGATAAATGGGCGATGAAGCCTCAGGATAAAGACCTGGTCGTGATGCAGCATGAAGTCATATACGAACATCGGGGGCGAACAAACAAGTTAATTTCCTCGATGGTGCTCCATGGTGAAAATCGCGAACTGACGGCAATGGCTAAGACAGTAGGACTACCAATGGGTGTGCTGGCCAAGTTGATTTTGAAAAAGCGAGTTGTCCCGCCGCCAGGCGTGCATCTCCCGGGAATGCCTGCTGTTTACAAGCCCGTATTAGCTGAGTTAGCGAAGCTGGGAATTGTCTTTCAGGACTCGGTGAATTAGAGGAGATGCAGGCTTCACTGCTCATCAAATCCTTACATTCCCTCGCAATTCCCGCTCATTGTCCCGGGCCTTGATACTCTCTCGCTTGTCGTGTAGTTTCTTCCCACGTCCCAGGCCGATTTCCATCTTGGCATAACCGCTATCATTGATGAAAACAGCCAAAGGCACAATGGTGAGGCCTTTCTCTTTCACCTTAGCTGCCCATTTCCTGAGTTCTTTTTTAGAAAGCAAAAGCTTTCGGTCGCGCAGCGGGTCATGGCCGGCATAACCGCCATTCACATATGGGGCAATGTGCAGGCTTTTCACCCAAAGCTCACCATCCTGAAACAAGCAATAGCTATCGGCAAAGCTCAGTTTACTGGCGCGGATTGATTTGATTTCGGAACCCGAAAGCACCAGGCCTGCCGTGAGCTTGTCTTCAATGGCAAATTCAAAAGTTGCCCGTTTGTTTTTCAGAAAAATCTTTGCGGCCATAAGGCGAGTCATGAGTTCAGGCAGCTTGGCCCAGGAACCAGCGGCAAACTTCTGCCAACTTGTTTTTTAGCTCCTTTCGATGCACGATAAAATCGAGGAAGCCGTGTTCCAGCAAAAATTCTGAGCGTTGAAAGCCTTCAGGCAAATCTTTTTTAATTGTCTCTTTAATGACGCGAGGCCCTGCAAAGCCAATGAGGGCTTTAGGCTCAGCAATGTTGATATCCCCAAGCATGGCGAAGGAAGCGGTAACGCCACCGGTAGTGGGGTCGGTGCAAAGGCTGATGTAAGGCAGACCAGCTTTAGCCAGTAAGGTGAGTTTGGCAGAAGTCTTCGCCATTTGCATCAATGAAAATGCACTTTCCATCATGCGGGCACCGCCACTTTTAGAAATAATCATGAATGACATCCGGTGCTTGATGGCATAGTCTATACCCCGACTAATCTTTTCCCCCATCACGGAGCCCATGGAGCCACCGATGAAGTTGAAATTCATGCAGGCTATCACCATGGGCTGCCCACCCACATTACCTGCTCCCACTGTCATTGAATCTAATAGGCCCGTGTTGCGTTGTGCTTCACTAATGCGGGATGAATAGGGTTTTACATCCACGAAGTGAAGCTCGTCTTTAGGTCCGATTTCTGAAAACAGCTCTGTGAATACACTATCGTCAAACAAGAAAGAGAAATATTCCTTTGCGTTGATGCGCGTATGGTAGTCGCATTTGGGGCAGACGTAGTCATTAGCTTTCAATTCCTGCTGTGTTACCGTTTCCTTGCACTCCGGGCACTTAAACCAAAGCCCGTCTGGTGCTTCTTTCTTCTCACCCGTCGTGGTCGTGATACCCTGCTTAATTCTGCGAAACCAGGTTGATGACATAGGGCGCGAAGGTAAGGTGGGCATTGAATCAGCATACCATGTATGCGAGGTCAGTATGTCTATATCGGTACGATCCATTTTTTAAAAAGAATATTTCCACCTGAATGATTGATTAGTCTAAACAAGCACGCAATACCGCACAGGCTTGTTGAATTTCCGATTCTGAAATGCTCAGGGGCGGTGCAATCCGGATGCAATGGGCAGCAAACAAAAACCAGTCGCTGAACACACCTTGCTTCAAAGCTTTATGGAGGACATCTAAAACTGCTTGTTCATTTTCCAGTTCCAGGGCAATCAGCAGACCTTTACTGCGTAAGGCTTTAATGGCAGGATGCTGCAGGTTTTGGTGAAAAAGTGTTTCCTTTTTTGTGACTTCACTCGTGAGATTTTCTTCCAGTAAAGCTTCAAAGGCTGCCTTTCCTGCAGCGCAGCACAGGGGATTGCCACCAAAGGTGCTGATATGGCCCAGTACCGGATTTTCGGCCAGGGCTGCCATGTTTTTTTGAGAAGAAATAAATGCCCCTAGGGGTAAGCCACCGCCTAAGGCTTTCCCCAACAGCACCACATCAGGTTCAATGCCGTAGTGTTGAAATCCCCAAAGCTTTCCTGTACGACCAAATCCACATTGAATTTCGTCAAGGATGAGCAGCGTGCCTGTTTCTGTACATTTCTGGCGCAGTGATTTCATCCATTCCTGCGTAGGCTCTATTACACCCGCTTCAGCCTGTACTGTTTCAATGATTACTGCCGCTGTCCTTTCATCAATGGCATCCAGGAAATTTTGTGAGTTGTATTCAAAATGGAATATACCAGGCATGAGCGGTCGGAAAGCTTGTCGCCAATATTCATCTCCGAGCAAGGCCAGTGCACCGGTCGTGCTGCCATGATAGCTTTTTTTTGCAGCCAGTATAATGGGCCTTGCACTCAACCTGCGCGCCAGTTTGATGGCACCTTCCACAGCCTCTGCCCCACTATTGGTGAAATAGACACAATCTAAACCTGCGGGCAAATTATTGTTGAGCAGTTCTGCATACCGTAACTGTGGGCTTTGCAACACTTCACCATATACCATCACATGCAGATAAGCTTCGGATTGTTCCCGAATTGCCGCAACGACCTTGGGATGCCTGTGCCCAACATTAGCCACCGATATGCCACCGATGAGGTCTATGTATTCCTGTCCTTCAGCGTCCCAGAGTCTGGTTCCTTCCGCACGGGTGATATGAATGCCAATTGGTGCGAAGGAAGTTGGGGCAAGGTGGTGTTGAAATATCTGTCGGGGATTCATGGTGCAATACGATAAAGGGAAAGGGATGGACCTATCAGGCAGTATGCCTAACCTGTCTGTGGGTTTTCCGAAGCTATCAGCCCCATTGCCTTTGCTTTTTCCAACAGGAAATCTATGGCCGCTTCCCGGTTGTTTGGGATGATGCCATCAAGTATCGCTTCGCGAATAGCTGCCTTTAGACTGCCCACTTCACGGCTGGGTTTTAGTCCGAAAATTTTCATGATTTCCTCACCGTCAATCGGGGGCTGCCAGGCACGGATACGGTCTGCTTCTTCCACAGCTGTGAGCCGTTCTTTTACCAGTGCAAAATTGTTTAGATAACGACGCACCTTCACGGGGTTCTTACTGGTAATGTCGCTTTCGCAAAGCAGCATCAGGTCATCGAGGTCGGGGCCGGCATCAAAGAGCAGGCGGCGCATGGCTGAGTCGGTGATGTCTTCTTTACTTAAAGAAATAGGACGTAGATGTAAGGCAACAAGCTTCGCCACATATTTCATTTCCTCACCCAAGGGCAACTTGAGCTGGCGAAAAATCTTTGGCACCATCCGTTCACCTACTGCATCATGCCCGTGAAAGGTCCAGCCATGCCCAATCTCAAAGCGTTTGGTGAGTGGCTTAGCTATATCATGTAAAATCGCAGCCCATCGCAGCCAGATATGTTCACTACGTACACAAACATTATCCAGGACTTGCAGGGTGTGGTAAAAATTGTCTTTATGTCCTTTGCCATCGCGCATTTCAGCGCCAGCCAAAGCGACCATTTGCGGGAAGAATTTTTCTAATAATCCACTTTTATAGAGCAGGTCGAATCCGATGGAAGGCTTTGGCGTTCGAATTATTTTCATCAATTCATCCGTGATACGCTCGGCTGAAATGATGCGAATCCGTTCTGCATTTCTCTGAATGGAAGCAAAGGTCTCCGGTAGGATGCGGAAGCCTAATTGCGTTGCAAAACGAATAGCCCGCATCATTCGTAAAGGATCGTCTGAGAATGTGATGTCGGGGGCGAGTGGCGTGCGAATCAATTTTGCGTCAAGGTCTGCAAGTCCGCCAAAGGGGTCAAGCAGGCTTCCATAGTTGGTTTCGTTGAGCGAAATGGCAAGTGCATTGATACTGAAATCCCGCCTGTTCTGATCGTCCTCAAGACTGCCGGGTGTTACTTCCGGCTTGCGTGAGTCTCTACTATATGATTCTTTACGAGCACCTACAAACTCTAACTCAAACCCTTCAATCTTTATCTGTGCTGTACCAAAATTTTTGAAGTAAACTACTCTTGGTATTGGTTGGAACTTCTTGGCCACCTCATGTGCAAGTGCAATGCCATCTCCAAGACATACGATATCTGCATCTTTCGTGGGACGGCCAATTATCTTATCACGAACAAATCCTCCAATCAGCCATGCCGGCTGTTGAAGGGTCTTTGCTGCATCGGCAATCTTTTTTAGGATGGCAGCTTCTTGTGGAGAAAAGGGGATTTTTAACTGTGAATCTTGCATTGCAGCAGGCGTAGCATGTGTTCAATCGGTACCTGATAAATTTCTATCGCTACCCATTTTTCGATTCGGTACTCAATTCGGCCAGAGCGCTTACAGTGAATTCGAGTAATAATTGATTCCAATTCCTTTTCTGGCCAAAGCAATGGTTCGGGATGCACTCTCACGGGCTCTTGCTGCACCCTGCTTCAGGATTTTGCAAAGCACCGATTCATCTTCCTGTAGCTCCTTTGCCCGCTCGCGGATGGGTGCTACAAAGGCTACCATGTCTTCTGCCATTTGCTTCTTCATGTCTCCATAACGGATGCTACAGGTATTGAAAGCTGTTTCAAATGTGGCAACGGTCTCAGGTTGACTGACGAGGCGCATTAGGTCAAACAGGCTTTGGATATAGGCTGGTTTTTCACTGTTGTTATCTGTGGGCCCGCTGTCTGTCTTCGCCTTCATGATTTTCTTTCGGATGGCATCGTCTGTATCCGCGAGATAGATTGTGGCATGCTCATTTTCACTCTTGCTCATTTTTGAGCCGCTACCATCCAGGCTCATCACTTTGCTGAGCTGACTACCGAAATTGAAGGCCTGTGGCTCTGGGAAAAGCTCACCATAACGACTGTTGTAGCGCTGTGCAAAATTCCGGGCCATCTCCAGATGCTGCTCCTGGTCTTTGCCAACAGGCACTTTCACGGCACGGTGAATGAGTATGTCGGCTGCCATGAGGACGGGATAGGTCAATAGTCCGGCATTTACGTTTTCGGGTTGCTGCCGCACTTTGTCTTTGAAGGTGGGCACTTTCTCTAACTCGCCTTTATAGGCAAGCATGTTGAGCATGAGGTACAACTCTGGAATTTCAGGGATGTCGCTCTGCGCATAGAAAACTGCCTGCTCCGGATCCAAACCGCTGGCTATGTTTTCAGCCAGGACGCGAAAGACGTTTTTTTTGAGGTCTTCAGGCTTGGGATGTGTGGTGAGGCTGTGGTAATCGGCAACGAAAAAGTAACAGTTATAGTCGGCCTGCATCTTGACATAATTTCGAATAGCACCGAAGTAGTTGCCTAAATGGAGGTAGCCGGTAGAACGAATGCCGGAGACGACAATTTCATTTTGAGGATTCATGGGGAATTGGGAAGGGGAAGGGCTTCCAGGTCTTTAAGACCTGGAAGCCCTCAACCACACAAAGGTAAAGCGGTCATACCTGTTCAGCGCCCTACTCCACGTTGTAGTTTTTCAATCAATGCCGTTGGAAACTCATCCGAATAAATTCCGTACCCATTCACAAGCACCCCTCGGATTTTGTACTTGTCTGATGAAATTGCATACACCACGGCTTGGTCTTCCGGGTCAGAGGCACCTTCGAAGCGGTAGCTGGCATCAATTTCAAACTCATCCGGAGAGAGGCTGGTATCATTCTGGTGGCAATACAGACATTCTTCCTGCAGGTTGAAGTCATGGGTATAGCCATCCTTTTTCAAGCCATTGATTGTTTCGGAAAGTGTGCCATAGCTCGGTTTCATGATGCCAGATTTTAAAGGTGTACTACCAATATTATTCCACCAGATTTTACCCAATCAGATAAGCTTCACCGCTGGTGACCGGTTCGCAGAGATCCTGGATTCTTTTTTCCCGAAACAATTTTTCGACCAAGTCACGGGCAACCTTGTATTCATCATGAATTGGGCAGGGATGGGAGGCCGAGCATTTGCTGAGTCCCAGACCGCATTCACGAAACAATCCCTTCCCTTCAAACGTTTCCACAATATCACTGATTGGCTGTAATTGTTGTTCTTCATTCAGGAAAAATCCGCCTGCTGGCCCCTTCAGGCTGTTGATACAACCCTTTCTGGCCAGCATTTGCAAGATCTTTCCAACGGTATGTTCATTTGCATCAATTTTTTCAGCCACCTCACGAATGCCCGCTTTGTTACCCTGTTTACTGGTCAGTGAGAGATAGATGACCGCCTTGATAGCTGTTTTCGAAGTCTGACTGAGCATGATTTAACGACTTAAAAATTCCTGACCTGCTTCTGAAATCCGGTTATGGCTCCAGCGTGGTTCGAAAGTGAGATAGACATGAGGCT
>CAYRJR010000060.1:4663-13740 GCA_964424655.1 uncultured Chitinophagaceae bacterium | reverse complement strand
GCCATGGCGCTGCAGACGGATTTTGACAGACATAATTAATAGAAATTAATTGTGTGGGTTAGTGAAAAGATTTTTTGGGAGGGCGAAGGTAAGTGATGAGTAGCAAAGCAGCAGACTCTCATAAACATTTTTGAAGTCAATTTCAGAAAAAATGACTGTACAAAAGAATCCACGAGAAGAAGTGGAGACTTTATCTGAAGCCTATATGAGATATTGCTTCGCCAAGGCAGAGGAAAGCCTACTGTAAAATTTTTTGTTAGCCAGCATGAGTGCCCAGATGTGGCTTCTGTTGCATCGCCCACTGAGGGGGCCGGGCTTCTTTTAAGCTTTCGGAAGCAGTATCGGTTGCTCAAGCAGGCAGGACGCTCGCCCACCCTTTTAGTGAAAAGATGAATAGTGAAATCTTGCTGAAGTGTGCGACGCAACGGATGATTGGTAATGAGATGGTGCCGATAAAATAATTTTCGACAGATTGAATGTTGACGGCATGAAATAAAAAAATGAGGCCATCTGGTTAGGACGGCCTCAATAGTAGAAAGGTAGGGGGGCTTAGCGAATCAGGGTTACCTCGCCTTGCTCTTCCATATTCTTGCCTTCGCAGAGGTAGCTGATATACCAGTAGTAAACGCCCATGTCTTGCGGTACGCCATTGTAGGTTCCGTCCCAACCGGCTTTCTCAACTTTGGTTTCGTACACCACCTGCCCCCAACGGTTGATGATGCGGAAATTGTTGATGATGTGGAAGCCGGCAGTGATTGGCTTGAAGGTGCGGTTAACCGGATTCTTGGCGTTGGGTGAGAAGACATTCGGGAAGTATACGCCACAGCATGGTTTGGTATTGACCAGAATGCTGTCATTCGCTTCGCAACCAAATGCTGATTTCACGTTCACCTTCACGTAAGCAGATCTGTTGACAACTGCACGAACAGAGAAGTTCAAAGAGTCTTCAAGTGATTGGAAGAATGCCGCAGGTGTCCAGGTATAAAGTCCACCTTCTGGTACAGGCCGAACAGAAAGTACCAGGGTATCTGAAGAACAAAGCACATCAGAATTAGGATCGAAGGAGACGAGATTGTGGTTGTTGTCAAACTTCAAAGCAGTAATCTGAGCATCGGGTAAGTCGTGAACCGTGATGCGTTTGCTATAGGGCTTGGAAGTACAACCGTCCAAGGTTGCGGTAGCAGAGACCATATAATCGCCTGGCGTGTGGTAGCGGATACCGAATGGACCACCGGGAGGTGCAGCATACACCATTGTGGTGTCCGAAGAACCAAAATCGTAGCTGTATGTGGTGATATTCGGTTCGGTGTTTAGAAGAGAAATATTCACCAACTCATCACGGCAAACATCGCGCTTGACGTTGAAATCAAACTTGGGCAGATGACGAACAGTAATCGGAGCAGAAATAAGGGTAGAAATACAGCCCTTATTATTAATCTGCAAGTGGATAACTGCAGTGCCCGAAGAGTCAAAGTGAACGATGAATGGGCCTTGGTCAGTTCCACCTGAAATGATTGTGCTCCGGATAATCGGGGATGACCAGATATACTGAGCATCCGGGCGGGCATTGCCGTAATAGAAGAAAGTGTCATTGGCATCCTCACAGACAGAAGGGCTTGCTGCCACGATGACCCCATTGGGCTTGTAGTTCACAAAAACTGCAATCATAGCGCGGTCGCTTTCGCATCCGTTGACCGTTTGTGTAACCCAATATTGGAAGGAGTCTTCGTAGCCAGTGTTCGGGATGGGCGCTACAGAAACACCAACACCACCAGAAGCAGCAGAGTACCATAGCAGGTTTTGTCCGATTGCTGTTAAGGGGGCTAATGGGTCACCTTCGCAAAGATTCTGTGGAGAAGTAACCTTAGGAGGAGCGGGTTTGGGTTTCACATTTACAACGATAGTTGCACGGTCCCCTTCACAGCCATTTACTGTTTGAGAAACATAGAAATAATAGGTTCCGGGTACCTGGGTGCTTGGAGTCGGAGCCGTTGCTGTTCCCAATCCACCAGTAGGCGTAGCGTACCAGCGAATGTTTTGGCCACCTGCGGAAAGTGAACCGGCAATTTCATACTGGCAAAATTCGAGGGCAGAAGGGGGAACGGTAGGTAAGCCCGGCTTGGGTGTAACTTGAACAATTACATATGCCGTATCGCTGGGGCAAGTCTGATTTTGCACCACGCCATATACGAAGCCCTGGTTGGTACCTGTAGCCAGGTCTGTGCGAGGGGTGATGGAAGCACGTGGGATGCGTGAACTATCAATATTCGGAGCGCCAGGGGGCAATTGAGCTAATGCGGTATAAGCCCAGGGGCCAAACCAAGTAAGGCTTGTTCCAGAGGCAGTCAATGGAATAGCTGAAGAGAACTGGCAATAAACCTGAGGGCTGGTGACTGTAGGCTTAGGATCTTTCGGGCTGGTAGTTACCGTAACACAACCTGCAACTGAAACACATCCATTAACGGTAACCTGAGTACAGTATTGACCGTTCTTGCTAGAATTCATCGTATCACGCGTTGCATTCGGGCCGGTAAATGAGCCAGAATTCCAGCCAGTTGCAGGAGTACTATACCATGAATAAGTCGCGCCTTTGGATGAGTTCGGATTAGTGACCGACAATTGAAGTGTCGTATTTGGACAAAGCGGTTGAGCATATGTAACAACCGGAGTAGGCGGAACTGTAGGTGTAGGCACAGTTGCTGTTACTGTATTGGAAGTGCAACCGCCCGCATTAGTACCGGCATTGACCACATAAAAGGCATAATTCATGGCAGCCAAACCTGTAACCATATAAGTACCCGCAGCAGATGCAGTAATGCCCGAGGCCTTAGAAGTGAAAGGGCCTGTACCGCCGACTTGATACATCACATTATACATTGCATTGGGCACCAAACCAGTAAGCAAAACAGTACCATCTGAAGTAAGGCAAGTAGAAGTAGCAGTTACTGCACCGGTAACCAGATTTGCCTGAGAATACATAGTAACTGCAAGCGTAGTCGGGTTTGAAGTATAACCTCCGGAAGTCAGGGTAGCAGAATAAGTGCCTGCAAATGCAGTAGTAGCACTCGGGAAGGAGAAATTACCGGTGGTATTGCTCTGTGGTGTACCACCGGTTGCAGGGCCGCTTAGGTTGAATGTTGGATTTGGATAGCCTGAAGTATCCGTTAAGGTGAAAGTAACCGTTCCACCCGGACAAATTGGTGCATTCGTTACAATAGTGGGTGGTGGTGGGGTTGAACTTAGAATTTCTATGCTGAAATCGCGGGCTTCACCGAAACTATAAGAAGGCTCAATACACGGATCCATTGTGCTGCCTTGCATGTTATAGAGCAATCTGATTCGCATTCGGTGAGATCCAAGCGGCGCAGTCGCTGGAACTACAAAAGACAACGGAGTCGTAGAGGGATACACAGCGAGTGAGGTGTTTGTGAACCACACCTTTTCAGTGCTGGCATAATTGCCATCGTTATTAAAGTCTATCCAGATTGCGGTACGGTCTCCCCCAGTGCCGGCTGCAATGCTTCCGCTAACCGTCATTGCCTGCACAAGTTTGAGCGGTGTTAGCGAAGAATAATTCATATACCCCCCAATATTGCCCGTCGGACACAATATCCGCTGCGCTATCGCTGTCCCGGCAATTCCCGTTATGCCAAGCGTATCAAATTCATCCTGAGCTTGGCACCCGTAAGTCGCCGTAGGGATACAATAGCAATTCAGGTATGAGTTCATGGTTACACTAACGGTGTTGCTTGTATCACTTTGTGTGCTGGCATTACATATGATAATAAATCTAAAATCCGTTGCCGAAGTAATACCACCAGTCATCGTATAAACAGGAGTAGTGGCACCAGTAATATCAGACCATGTGTTGGCGGCTGCCGGAGAAGACTGCCATTTCGTAGTCATACTGGAACCGATTGTGTAACCAGTGGCCGTGAGGGTTAAGGGCGTACTGGCGCAGGCCAATGTGGCAGATGCACTAGCTGTGCCCGCATTGGGTTTACCTGTGCAAGGCGGATAGTTCACAACATCCACATCATCCAGGAACAAGTCGTAACCAAAATCTGATACACCACGGAAAATGATATAGTTCGTGGTGCCTGTAAAGCTGGATGGCAGTGTATATGTGTATTGTGTCCAACCTGTACTTGAAGCATTGGTTGGCGCCATTGCTGCAATAAGCGTGGCTCCAGTTACAGAAGCAGAAGTATTCAGGTACACGACCAAGCTATCCGTATAATAGCCTGAATTGTAATTGTATGTCCAGAAGCTCAGCACTTTATTGCCAGTACTGGAAAAGTTAAGGGCAGGAGTAATGAGATCCGAAAATCCGCCACCACCAATCCAATAGCTATCGTAGTTGGCTGTGTAGCTGCCTCCGTGTGCTGAGGGTGTAGGAGAACCATAGCCGTTCCCAGATTGGGTCTGCATCCAAGTATTGGGATATGAACCATAGTTGGTGCCAGTGCCTGAAGTGGACCAACCCGTTGGTGGGAAAGTACTTCCTTCAAAACCCTCTGACAGCAGCGATTGTGCGTTAGTCGCAAAGCCCGCCAGAAACAAGAACAAGACAGGTAAAATTGATTTTCTCATAAAGTTCGTCGTGTACGAAAAAGAGTATGCGAAGCGTAATCCGAACATCGCGGAGTAGCCGGTTTAAAAATAGGTATTTCCCAAAAACATTCAGTTACTCTCCGTTTTTTTTTGTCCCCGTATCCACATGTTGATTCTTTGTCTTCCATTATCCAATCCCTTGAGCGAGTATCATTTTGCAAGACGGCTCAAACTACCATAAACGTTGGGTATGCACTCCTTAGTTTGACTATCTAATTACACTCAGCTTCAATGCCTGCCTTTTACCAGGCACTTCCAGCACACAAGCATACACGCCCGAACTCAAATCCTGCAACGGCAATCGTATGGAGTGTAAATATCCTTGTGTCTTCCAACTGGCCACCACACGGCCTTGCGCATCGTAAAGTTTGATGCTTAAAGGGGTTTCTCCATCTGCAAATGAACCTTCCCAAGAAACGACAGCCTCATGGCTAGCCGGGTTGGGATAAAGCATGCAACCAGCGGATACAACAGAAGGATTGGCAATTCCTGTCTTGAATCGCTTTTTGAAAAGATTTAGTCCGCCCAATCTATTGCCCATGATTAATTCCGGCTTGCCGTCACCATCTACATCTCCTACAGCCAGGGTGCTGCGCAGGCCTACATCAAGCTGGTCGTAAAAACTATCCGCAACTGCATAAGGAGCGGTCACATTTCCAGTTTGAAAACCCGTGTATAAAGTCAGGTTTCCTGAGCCGTTGCCACTCACTAAATATTCCGTTCCGGTGCTATCAATCTTTCCAATCCAAAAGCTGGAAAAGCCGGTAATGTTGTTTCCTGGAATTACTTCAATACCTCCTAGTTTATCCGTCTGAAACTGAAGAACAGGCCCTAATGGCGTGGGGGTGTTTTTATAAAAAGCAATCTGCCCTGCCTGGTCGCCACAAAGCAAATCCGGCTTATTGTCCTTATCAATATCGTACACGTAAGGAGTAGCATAATACCCCACATCAATCGTATCGCCACTTGCATCTTTCAAATAGGGTTGGTCGAGCGTCCAGACAGGTTGAAAAGCAGCTCCACTTGCCGTGTTTTTGAAGTAGCTCATAGTACCATCAGTATGACCGATAATCAAGTCATCTTCACCATCCCCATCCAGGTCGCCAATGGCAGGCGCAGCCCCTTCCCAGTTGTAGGCCGACAGCCCCATAAAATCATTTGTGATGAGCGTAAATCGAGTCTTCCCTCCTACCCTGGAATTTTCATAGTAAGCAATTCGGCTACGCAGGGTGCCATCCATTTGAAAATACCCTTCTGAGCCCACAAACAAGTCCAGGCGGCCGTCTTTGTTGTAATCATAGAGCAGAGGATAAGATCCGCTCCCGAAATCAAGAGTCTGATCCACCATAAATGTGTCGCTTTGGTAGCTGAACACAGGAGCTGAAGCTGTGCCGGTATTCTTATAAAAAAGCACCGTCTTGTAATTCTCGCCGGCGGTAGAATAGTGCGGAGTTACCAGTAGATCTTTCCTGCCATCTCCATCCGCATCCACATAAAAAGCAGAGGGCCACTGTGGGATGAAAGCCTTGTGTGCTGCGCTTTGCCACATGGTGTCCTGCGCCACTACCGTATCCGTTGGCCAGTTATAGTCTTTACGGCCATTTTGCAGGAATTGTAAGTCCGGGAAAGTGATATTTCCATCCAGCAAATCCACATCACCATCTCCGTCTATATCCAACATGAGCATACAGTTGCCTTGATGTCGTGATTGCTTTTCAGGAGGTGATTTTTTGCAAAGGCTAAAAGTGCCGTATGAAGAACAGCCACTGGGTGCCAGGCCCAATACATACGGACGTTGAAAACCTTGAAACATGTGCCCCCAGCAGTTGGAAGGAATGCACACCACGATGCTATCGTTTGGTGCACCTAACTCAGCCTGGCAGTTTTTGTAAAAAGTGATGAAGCCGCCGGTCACATCGTAGGCAAAAAAATCAAGGTCTCCATCGCCATCCACATCTACGATAGCTGGAATGTCAGAAGCCTGGCTGTAGGCATTGATGCTGCCTGTGGAGGTATTGTACCGTAGCTGTCGGAAAAAATAAAAGCTCAGTTCATTAGCTGCGTTGTAGTAGCCTTTCCAGATTTCAAAACCGCTGATGCCTTTATGAATGAGGTCCGGGATACCATCGCGGTTGAAATCAATCAGCTTCAGATAATCCTGCACATGCGGGAATAAATGCTCAAACTGGGGCGCATAGATGTAATGTGCCACAGTGGAAGTGCCGTTATTGAGATAAGTCTGAAGCACATTATCACCCCATTCAAAAACGACAAGATCTTGCAGCCCGTCATGGTTTAGGTCGGCTTGAGCAAACTGCGGCGATTTGAAGCCGCCAGCCCAGGCCAATGGCCGCTCAGCTCCATATTGAAAGACCTTAATTGAGCTGTCTTTCTGATACACATTTTGGGCGCTACATAATGCTGGCAACAGGCTCAGTAAACCAAGCAGGAGTAGGAAACTGCGCATCAGGAAAATTCTTTGAAGCGCTAAAGTAAGGGGGCCTCAAAGCCCCTGGAAACAAATTCGGGTCAGGACTGGATGATCGTCTTCATTTCAGTCTTTTCTTCCGACGGAGCTGTCGGCTGTGCCGGATTCAATGGTGAGCCTGGCTCATTCAGGAAGTGTTTATAGACGAGCTTATCAGCCCAACGCGGGAAGAGCTTATTAATCCAAACCGTGAGCTTGCCCTGACGGGTCATCACCAGGGTACGTTTCTTTTTCAAAATGGCTTGCAGAATGCGCTTGGCACATTCATCGGCACTCATCAGCTCATTTTCATTCAACGGCGACTCAGCCTGCACGCTGCCATCAGCGGCAAGTGCCTTCTTACGAATATTAGACTTGGTGAAGCCAGGGCATACCCACATCACGTGTATTCCATCCGGAATCAGCTCTGTGCGCAATGATTCCATCAGCCCTTGCATCGCAAATTTTGAAGCGCTGTACATGCTTCTTGCAGGCAGTCCACGGTAGCCGGCAATAGAGGAAATACCGACAATAATTCCTTTCGATTTTTTCAGAGAAGGCAAGGCCGCCTTCGTGCAATATACCGTGCCCCAAAAGTTAGTATCCATCACCTGGCGAAGAGCTTCCAGACTGGCATCGGCAAATAATGCACGCATCGAAATACCTGCATTATTGATGAGAATATCAATCCTGCCGAAACGCATACGCACAGCTCCCATAAACACAGCACAGGCATATTCGTCTTGCACATCTGCACTCATCATCATCAGTCTGTCCTTAAAAGCACTTCCAAAAGCAGCTTGTAATCTTTCCTGTTTTCGGCCACAAATAGCCACCCAGGCACCGGCTTCCAAAGCAGCAAAAGCTAAAGACAAACCTATACCCGAAGAGCCACCGGTAATCACCACAACTTTTCCAGAAAAACAATCAGTCATAAAGCCCATTTTGGGGTCGGCAAAGGTACAGGCAGAAGAAGTCCCTGGAGAAAATTCACTGAATGCTTTTGCCGACAGCTATTTCTAATTGACCTCGTTCCTCGGCAAAATGTATGAATAGCACATAATATGCTTCCGTTTCAAACCATTCCTTGAGGCGTATTTCAGACATTTGCCCAGATGCGAAACATCAAAATCATCGAAGTAAAAAGCGAGATAGGCGCAGGCACACGAGGTGCCAGCTTAGGCGTGGATGCCCTGCGTATTGCGGCACTCGATTTTATGAGTTCATTCTTTGTCAACTTCCCCTCTGAGGTTGTGGAAACTGAAAACAACCTGCTCTATGAGCCAGTGGCATCGCCTTATGCCAAGCGCATCAAGGGTATTTATACCATGTATGAACGCGTAGCCGAATCGGTTTCCACTACTTTAAAAAGTGGCTTATTCCCGATTGTGCTAGCCGGCGACCACAGCACTGCCGGCGGAACTATTGCCGGTATCCGGATGGCCAAACCCAAAAACAGACTGGGCGTAGTCTGGATTGATGCGCATTCAGACATGCACTCCCCTTACACTTCGCCTTCAGGCAATATGCATGGCATGCCTTTGGCCACGGCCTTGGCATTAGATAATGTAGAAAGCCAGATTCACAAGCCCGACCCTCAGACGCTGGATGTATGGAACAAGCTGAAAGGACTTGGAAAAATCCAGCCCAAGGTGTTGCCGGAAGACGTAGTATTTATTGCGCTGCGCGATTACGAAAAAGAAGAAGAGTATTTGCTGCGCAAGCTCAATATGAAGGTGATTACCGTTGCCGAACTGCGCCGCAAAGGTGTGGAGCAGGTAGTGCGGCAAGTGGTGCTGCATCTTGCTTCTTGCGACGACATCTATGTTTCCTTTGATGTGGACAGCTTAGATGCTGGTATTTCGCGGGGCACTGGCACTCCGGTCAGCAATGGACTGCGCGAACGCGAAGCTGAAGACCTGATGGCTGCTCTGGCACAATACCATAAAATCTGCTGCTTTGATTTTATTTCCGTTGATTTCTACATCATTTCCGG
>CAYRJR010000060.1:521-4621 GCA_964424655.1 uncultured Chitinophagaceae bacterium | reverse complement strand
ATCCCACTTTAGACAAGGAAAACATGATGGCAGAAATAGCCTTCACCATTTTGCAGCGTAGCGTGAACCTGCTTATGCAACAGGCGCATTAAGACGGCTTCATTTTTTCAAAAAAGAAAACTGATTCAGGCCAGGAATCTGCTATTTCCTAAGCGGTCAATTTTGTGTGTTCATGAAGATTCTTTTCATCCGCTTTTCTTCGATAGGCGATATTGTACTGACCACCCCTCTACTGCGTTGCCTGCGCCGGCAAATGCCAGAGGCTGAAATTCATTACCTCACGAAAGCACAGTTTGCACCGCTGCTCAGCGCCAATCCGCATATAGACCACCTTCACCTGCTGGAAGATGATTTGGAAAAAATTTTGCCGGTATTGAAAGCAGAAAAATTTGACTTCATCGCCGACCTGCACCGCAACCTGCGCACAGCCCGTGTGAAATCCGCCCTGAAAGAAACCAAACATGCCGCATTCCCCAAGAAGAATTTTGAGAAATGGGTGGCCGTCAACTTCCGGGTGAATCTGATGCCGGATGCCAGCATCGTAGAGCGATATTTCGAAACGCTCAAGCCCATTGGGGTGCATAATGATGGCGGCGGCCTCGAATATTATATCCCTGAAAAATCCCGGATTAGCAACGAAGACATCCCCACTTCTCACTGGGCCGGATATGTAGCCTGCGTGATTGGCGGTTCTTATCCCACCAAGCAATTACCCCTGGAGCAATGGCAGAGCTTTTGCGCACTGTCGCCATTTCCCATTGTGCTGTTGGGTGGCCCCGACGACCGGGAATTAGGTCGTCAGATTGCAGAACAAGATTCAGTCAAGATTTATAATTCCTGTGGAAAATTCAACCTCAATGAATCAGCCGCACTGATTGAGCGCGCAAGGGTTGTGGTGAGCAACGATACCGGCTTGATGCACATTGCTGCGGCTTTTCAAAAACCTATCATTTCGTTTTGGGGAAATACTTCGCCCGAGCTGGGCATGTTTCCTTACTATGGAGGCAATAACCTGAAAAGCCGCATTAGTCCGCTCAGTGTCATTTTAGAACGGAAAAATCTGGGCTGCCACCCCTGTTCGAAACTTGGATATCAACGTTGCCCAAGAGGCCATTTTAAATGTATGCGGGAATTAGATATGGCCGAGGCGGTAGAAGCGGTGAAGAAGTTTTGGAAATCGCCAACCAGTTAAAAAATTTAACGGTCTATGTCCATACACAGTAATTTTCCACTTCTTAATTAAAGCGGACTTCTTCGGATTCCTAAAAATCTCCCATGAAACAACTTTTACGTTGCAAACTGCTGCTCATATTCACTGTCCTGAGTGGGATAATAATACCTCAGTTGGCAAAGGCAGACCACCTGGCTGCTGTGGATCTGGATGTGAAGTATATAGGCACCGGCACATCAGACATGAAGTATCTGATTACGCTACGCGTATATAAAATCTGCGAGCCGGATTACAGCACGATTGGCAACTATCCAAACGGACCTTACATCATGAACCTGGGGCTCTTCCCTACAGATTATGTTTCGATAAAAGGAACGGGTGTCACATCAACCGGAATTCAAGTAAATCAGGTGGGTCCGGAGGATACGCTGGACCAGCTTTGCGGAGATTATAAGTCACAGAATTCCTGCCGTCAGTTGGCCAATTTTGTGAAGTTTCCGGGCTTTCTGCGTCGTACTTATCAGGCTACCTATTCAGTCCCAAATAATGTTCGCAGCCCAGACTTAACCTTCTCATGGAGTAGTTGCTGCCGTAATGCAGGCGTCCAAAATATCACGAATACAGGAGGCACTCCGGTAAGTGGAGCAGGCATCTATGTGGAGTGTATGATTAATAATCAGCTCAAGTATAATAACAGCTCTCCCCAATACACTGCAGACCCGATTCCTTACATCTGTGCCGGACGACTTTACAACTATGTGAATGCTCCGATTGATATAGATAATGATTCGCTGTACACCTATAATCTCAACCCAAAAGCAAACGCAACTCCAGGCGGAAATCTGCCTTATGCTACGGGCTATTCCCTAAGCAATCCAATCGCTTCTTCGCCTACAGCTTACTCAGTAAATAATGTTACTGGTACGGCAACTTTTGATCCTCAAAACACGGGTAAATATGTGTTGGCTTTTCGTACAGAAGACCGCGATAAAACAACCGGTGCTTTGCTGGGCTATATCTCCCGGGACGTACAGGTAAGCGTACTGCCCTGCCCAGGACTTGCTGACCCATCCATTGACTCAGTCGTTCAATCCCCAACCGGTATTAAAAAGCTGGATCCTACCGTTGGGAACAATATCATTTATGTATGCCCGGGTTCGGCAATAAGCTTCCAGGTGAATGCACATGTCAATAGTTCCAATGGGGTGATTATCCTCAGGCCATTGTTGTCGTCCATCCTGCCTCCCGGTCTGACTTTTTCAACTACCGGCAACTATGGCACTGCAGCCACTACCACCTTCAACTGGACACCTACTGCCCTGGATTACGGGGATCACATCATTGCCATGGAAGCGCTGGATAGCGGCTGTTCCTCTTCTGTGCCCATTGTACCCAAGGTATATTTTGTCTTCACCATTCGTGTGCTGGGCGCGGGTCTTGATGCAGGGCCAGATTTGCTGATTTGCCCATTCCAGACCCGACCGATTCAGTTGGGTACAGTAAACGGGAATCCTACTTCAAACTATTCCTGGACCAATCTTTCTGGCGGAACAGCACAATTCCTGACTTGCACGGATTGCGAGAATCCGATAGCAAACCCACCCTACAATTACGATTACGTGGTGACGACCGATGATCCGAAACGCTTGTGCAAGAGCAGCGACACGGTATCCGTAATTATTGACACATCAAACTCCATTGTAACCCCTCAGGATCCTTTGGTGGTGTGTCGTCCGGCTTATGTGAATCTGATTTCAGAAGCCAATGGGCCAGCACCATATCTGAATATTCCCTGCGGTCTTCAGAACCCCATCATTTGCGCACCAGGTACCGAATTGACTGCCGACGCAGGATTTGGACTCAACCCGGCTACTGACCCGACCAACACCCCATTCTATACCTCGAAGGTGTTTACGAAATACCAGTTCATAATTCCAAAATCTGAAATTCTGAAAGCTGGATTTTATAGCGGATCGATCAAGGCTATTGCCTTTGAAACATTAGGCCCTATCAATGCCACCGCAGGTCTTGACTACATTTCTGTATCCCTGGCTTGCGTGCCTTTTGACAAGTTCCCCTTCCCGGCAAATAACGCAACCTTCTATTCGAATCCGGAACTGGTAGCAGCACTAACGAATTACTCGTTGACCGGCTCTGCCTGGAACCAGATTGATTTTGGCTCGCCTTATAGCTGGGATACTTCTCAAAACCTGCTTGTGGACATCTGCGTAGGCCCACAAACAGTGAATACAAATGGCATTGACCCCGTAGCAATGGTGCCCGGCAGTGCCATTCAAAAAAGCTCCAGCTCGGTGAATGTCTGCACGGATAATGCACCCACTGTGAGCAATTTCACAGAACGTCCTGTCGTTCGATTCATCTATTGCCCCACCCCTGTCCTGCCCTTCCAATATCACTGGGATTCCGGTAATAACCTTAACGATAGCAATATCCAAAACCCGCGTGCTTATGTGCCCCGAAGCGTAAACTATGCTGTGTACACCATAGGCCGTAATGGTTGCCTGGTGCATGATTCGTTACACATTATCGTACCGGAACATCATCTGAGCTTAGCACCTTTAGATACTACTGTCTGCCAGGATCAACCTGTTCCCATGTTTGCTACCGGGGCAGATTCCTATCTGTGGTATGAGTTCGATGGCACCAACTTTAATGATGCATCCGGCTCATTGACTTGTACGGATTGCCCTAACCCAACTGCCCGGATTAAGAATCCTACTACCTACGCAGTAGTCTTTATGAACGATGTACACCGCTCTGCGCCTACCAATCCAAATTATGAGACCGGATGCCCAGACACCCTGTTCAACCAGATTCATATCAATCCGCTACCGCAGGTCTGGATTTCAAATAACGATACCACAATCAAGTATGGTAAAGAGATTCCCCTGTTTGCACACGGTGCTCA
>CAYRJR010000060.1:0-511 GCA_964424655.1 uncultured Chitinophagaceae bacterium | reverse complement strand
GATCCTAACTCCCCTGCCCCTATAGCGCATCCCGTTGAGACAACGAACTACATCGTGTATGGCATGGACACGAATGGTTGTGTGAATTCAGATACGGTACAGGTTACTGTTGATTATCGCGGCAATTTGTTCGTGCCCAGTGCCTTCACACCGAACCATGATGGGCGAAACGACATCTTCAAAATTGCCAATCTGGGTATGCGCACACTCATGGAGTTCCGGGTTTTCAACCGCTGGGGCCAAGAAGTATTTTCTACTACTGACCGCAACACCGGCTGGGATGGTACCTGGCATGGTGAAGACCAGCCTATCGGCAGCTATCAGTACCTCATCCGAATTGGCTACCCCGACCGAATGACAGAAACCTATAAAGGCGATGTGACCCTGATTCGATAATCTGACCGTCATTTTAAAAGGCTCAAAAAAACCGGCATTCACTGTCGGTTTTTTTTATTAAAGAATTACAATGTATGTTAAAATAGATTTGTTTTTGAAATGTTATTGAAGAGAT
>CAYRJR010000059.1:0-13877 GCA_964424655.1 uncultured Chitinophagaceae bacterium | reverse complement strand
CATCAGGCAATTCAGGCAAAGCACATCCTCCTGCCGCAACAAGGGCTCCCGACAGCCTTCACACAACTTCGGAAACAGCAGGTGCGATGCACCATAGGCTACATCACGAAAAAAGTCCTGAAAGCTCATGCACTAAGATAGCCCCAGCTTATCCCCTTGTCCGGCCATGCCACCCCGGAAGTCTTTAGGAGTTGAAATTTTTTTTAACCAGCTTTTGCAGCCCTGATGCAGCTTCCGTTGCGTCGCACACTGAGGGGCCAATGCTTCAATTAAGCTTTTCCACGTAGCTTCTGATTCTGCTACCGTTGCTTTCATCTTTTCATTAACCTGGCCTTTCTACGACTGATTAGTAGAAGGATTATTGGTTTAAAAATCAATTCTTCAAAAAGAAAAAACTGCTCCGTTTATTGAAGCAGTTCATTTTCCAAAAAAAATCAAACAAGAAAAAACCCGAAATACTTATTCGCGCCTGATATCATCAAGGCTGATAATCTGCACCGGATTTTGCGGCATGCAATTGCTTTCCTTCCCCGTGTTGGTGTATTTCACAAGCACCGGAAGGCTGTCATATTGAAACGCAGAAGGCACATATACAGGCTTCACCAATTGGCCATTTGTGAAGCGTAGCAGATAGCCACAGCCACTTGGGGTGAGATCATTGCTGCGGATGACGAGCGCCTGTGTGTAGCCATCGTCACGTTTTTTACAAGAAGGAGCAATTGCAAATGCCAGCAGCAAACAGCCGGCAACAGACAGGTAAAGAAATTGGCGCATCGGGGGCAAAATAAAAAAAATAGAGCGGGATTGGAGGGAATTTGAAAACAGTTTGGCTGGAAGGGCTAAATCAGTCAGGCTTAAGAAGAAGACAGGCGAGCATGCAGTAGGTAAATGATTAGTTTGAAGTAGTGTGCCTTCTGCCTTTCCATTGGCCCAACAGGAAAATGAGTGTACCCAAAGCGCCACCGAAAGCATTCGCGATGGCATCCTGAATATCCTTCGTTCTGCCCAGTTTGGGCAGCCAGCCTTGCAGGCATTCCACCAACCAGCCCAGTGCCACACTAATCACGAAAATCAGAATCAGAAAGCGCAGACTGCGACCCGGGAATGCGCAAAGCCACAGGAAAGCAAAGACTCCGAAAAGTACGAAGTGCGTCCACTTGTCCATGAATGGCACATCCGACTTAGGTAATTCATTACCCGGCCAAAGACAGGCAATAAAGATGCCCAGCGTCCATAGCAAAGCCAGCCACAGGAAACGTTTCCTGTGTGGTGAATCCGTTACAAACAGGTTTCGGAGCATCAGGCGCCTACATGGATGCCATAGGCAGCAGCGTCCATCAGTTGAGCTGCATCAGCAGGGTTGCTCAGCTTCATTTTCACCATCCATCCCTTGCCATAAGGGTCCTGATTCACAAATTCAGGATTGCCTTCCAGCTCGGGATTCACTTCTGTGACTGTACCGGCAACAGGCAGGTAGAGGTCACTCACGGTCTTCACAGCTTCTACGGTGCCGAACACCTCTCCTTCCTGTAGTTCTTTGTCCAGTGCGCTGATTTCAACATACACAATGTCGCCCAGCTCATGCTGCGCAAAATCAGTGATGCCAACGATGGCTGTGTCGCCATCAATGCGGAGCCATTCGTGGTCTTTAGTGTATTTCAGTGCATCAGGTACTTGCATGATTTGGGTGCTTTTTTTGAATTTTTTATTGCGGTAAAAATAGCTCAATGCATCCTGCTGCGGATATTCAGCCGGAGTAAAAAATCGAGTGAAAATGCAATCCCAATTTTAACGCGAACTATCGCTGGCAATCAATCCAGAAACACAGTAGCATCCTACTTTCAAACCTTCAAAAAATATCAGGAAACGATGCGCAACAACCATGAAATAGATTATCAGATTGTGGGTGAGGAAATGCAGTATGTCGCCATTGAATTAGACCCTCAGGAAACCGCAATAGCAGAAGCCGGAGCCTTTATGATGATGGATGATGGCATTCAGATGCAGACCATCTTCGGCGATGGCAGCCAGCAGCAGGGAGGCGGTGTGTTGGGCAAGATTTTTTCCGCAGGCAAACGCCTACTGGTTGGTGAAAGCCTGTTTATGACGGCCTACACAAACATGGGTTCGGGCAAACGAAAGGTCTCTTTTGCATCGCCCTATCCTGGCAAGATCGTCCCTCTGGATTTACAGTTGCTTGGTGGCAAACTGATATGCCAGAAGGATGCTTTTCTCTGCGCCGCAAAAGGCGTTAGTATCGGAATAGAATTTCAGAAACGATTAGGCACCGGCCTCTTCGGTGGCGAAGGTTTTATTATGGAAAAGCTGGAAGGTGATGGGATGGCCTTCGTGCATGCCGGCGGCCATGTCATGCAGCGCGACTTACAGCCCGGAGAATTACTCAAAGTGGACACAGGTTGCTTAGTGGCCTTTACCAGCACTGTGGATTATGATATTCAGTTTGTAGGCGGAATCAAAAACACACTCTTTGGAGGCGAGGGTGTTTTTTTTGCAACCCTGCGTGGGCCGGGCAGTGTTTGGATACAGACCCTGCCCATCAGCAGGCTGGCCAGCCGCATCCTGCAATATGCCACTGTGAAACGCAAGGAAGAAGGCAGTGTGCTGGGCGGTTTGGGTAATTTACTGGACGGAGATGGCTGGTAAGGCGCACCACACCCCTGCAGTTTTTAGAACATACGCTTTGTTTCTGCTGCCTTTCATCCTACCAACTGAACAAACAATTCTTCCAGGCTTTTTTCAGCCTGCTCACAGAGGCCCGGGTGCGGACGTGAAGTTTGCACGATCGTGCTTCGGACGGCAGTGAGCCAGCGGAAACGTGCCGGTAGTTCTAATAAAGCGATAGGGCCCGCATCATTTGCACCCTCAGAAATTCGTTTTAGTGAATCCAGGCTCTCTCTGATGAGTTCCAAATTGGCATGGGGACAAACGGCAAGGATGCGCTGTTCATCCATTGCAATACGGGCCTGAAGGAAACGCTGCCGGGGGCAAAAAAGGATCACACCGACGTTAATAAACTCTTCCCGTTCCACACGCGGTACGATGCGGATTACGGCATATTCAAACAAGTCCTTTGCGGGCATCCTGAGCAGCATTTACAAAAATGGAAGCCTGGGCAACGCGCTCATTCAAAAATTGAGCATAAGCCTGACGATGACTGCAAACATCCGGGAAGTAAGGTTCATTTCCCAGCCAGTCTTCGGGAATTAATTCTACAATCGACTGTACCTTATCCGGGCTGAGCAACACACGGGATTGTTCGTTGACCTGCTCCAGCGCGGATGCCTGTGCTAACAAGACATGATCTTTTACGTGTACAAAAGGATTGAGTGCCCTTGTTTCCCAGCCAGTCCAGTCATTATGAAAGTAGAAAGAAGCACCATGGTCAATCAGCCAGAGTGCCTTCTTCCAGAGCAGCAAGTTGGTATTGCGATAGCTGCGATCTACGTTCATGATCAATGCATCCAGCCATACAATTTTTGATGCCTCCAACGGGTCAATAGCTTCCAGGTTAGTGTCAAAAGTGGCGGCTCCCTGCAAATAATGCAAGCCCAGATTGAGCCCGGTACTAGCCTTGAGCAAGTCCTGAATTTCTTCATCGGGTTCACTGCGTCCAAAGGCTTCATCCAGGTCGGCAAGCACTATTTCTGGTACGTTCAGGCCAAGTGCTCTTGCCAGCTCGGCACCCAGCAAATCTGCGATGAGTGCATTCGGCCCCTGACCAGCTCCGCGAAATTTCAGCACATACAAAAAGCCATCATCCGCCTCAGCTAAAGCCGGTAACGAGCCTCCTTCGCGCAAGGGTGTTACATATCGAATTATGGAAACCCGTCTCAATTCAGTGGGCTGCATGAGGAAGCAATAGTAAGCAACCCAGATGGATAGCCTTTTCTATGGAGCAGTTCTATCAGTTGATGCTAAAAGGATTTTCTAATAGTAGTAGCTGAATGAACTAATTTTGAATCCTGACGCAGCAATTGCCCCGGAATACATTGTGGCTATCTTAATTAATCTTTTGCCCGTCAATCCCTCGTTTCTTTTTTATGGAGTATAACACCACCCGTGAGGCATTGGAAATGCCTGAATATGGCCGAACCGTTCAGAGCATGGCAGATTATCTGCTGAAGATTGAAGACCGTAGCCTGCGCCTGAAAAATGCAGAGGCAGTGATAGATGTCATGGCTATCCTGAATCCGCAACTGAAACAGCAGGAAGATTATCGCCACAAGCTTTGGGATCATCTCTATCAAATGACCAGCTTTAAGCTGGATGTGGATGGCCCTTATGAAAAGCCCAACCCGGAAGAGCTTCATAAGAAACCCAGCCCGCTGCCTTACCCTGCACACCCGGTAAAACACAAACACCTTGGCACTACCATCGAGCAACTCATCGAGAAAGCCAAAGCCGAGACCGACCCTGCAAAGAAGGCAAGCTTCACCCAGCATATCGCTTACTTCATGAAGCTGGCCTATGCTAACTGGCATAAAGAGCCGGTGCATGATGATATGATTCGCGCGGAGCTTTCCCAGATCTCAGGTGGCGAACTTCAGTATGAACCGGACGGCGGCTTTTATGTGCACGTGGACTTGCGCCAGCCTCAGAATTTCAAAAAGAAAAAGAACCGAGGAAATTACCAGCAGGGCAATTACCAACAAGGCAACTTCAACAAGAAAAGGAAGTATAAAAAGAACAAAGGCGGTATGTGATTAACGGTATTGTCGTATGGTTGTAGCCAGATGGTAACCCGACCAGTATTTCTTCAATCCCAGCTTTCCCAATGACTGCCTTCGAAATCCGCGGCAATCGCCAGCTCCAGGGTAGCATTACGCCGCAAGGAGCAAAAAACGAAGCCTTACAGGTACTCTGCGCTGCACTACTCACCAATGAGCCGGTGCATTACAGCAATGTGCCCGACATCGTGGATGTGAACCTGCTCATCGAGCTACTCAGCGACATGGGTGTGAAGGTGACTCGAGGCGAAAAGGGAACCCTTACCCTTCAGGCTGATGAAATAGATGTGGACTATTTCTCGGGCCAGACTTTTAAAAGAAAAAGTGGTAGGCTACGTGGTGCCGTGATGGTGGCTGGCCCTATGCTGGCCCGTTTCCGGAAGGCCCAGATTCCGCAGCCTGGCGGTGATAAGATTGGCCGTCGCAGACTGGACACGCACATCCGTGGATTTGAAGGCCTGGGTGTTCAATTTTTCTATGATGAAGAGCAATACCTCTTTCATCTGAGCGCGGATCAACTTGTGGGCGGTTACATCCTAATGGACGAGCCTTCTGTTACGGGCACTGCCAATATTCTAATGGCAGCCGTGCAGGCCGAGGGCGAAACCACGATTTATAATGCTGCCTGCGAACCTTATGTGCAGCAACTTTGCCGGCTGCTGAATGCAATGGGGGCAAGTATTTCAGGAATCGGTTCTAATTGTATTCAGGTGAAAGGTGTCTCTACGCTTCATGGTGCCAGCCATCGCCTGCTTGCAGATATGATAGAAGTTGGTTCTTTCATCGGTCTGGCGGCCATGACCGGCTCTGAGATTACCGTCCGGAATGCAGATGTTGCTCATTTGGGTATCATACCTGAAACCTTTCGCAGGCTGGGTATTCAGATGGAAATTTCTGGAGATGACATCTACATCCCAAAGCAAGACAGCTACCAGATTCAGAGTTTTATTGATGGCTCTGTTCTGACTATTTATGACCATCCCTGGCCCGGCTTCACGCCAGACTTGCTCAGCATTGTGCTGGTAGTGGCTACTCAGGCCCGTGGTACTGTGCTGGTGCATCAAAAGATGTTTGAAAGCAGATTGTTCTTCGTGGATAAACTCATTGATATGGGTGCGCAAATTGTACTCTGCGACCCACACAGGGCAGTCGTCATAGGCCTCGACCATAGCCACAACCTGAGAGGCATCAACATGGTATCGCCAGACATTCGTGCGGGTCAGGCTTTGCTCATTGCAGCACTATCTGCCCGGGGTAAAAGCACGATTCAGAACATTGGCCAGATTGACCGCGGATATGAGCGGATTGATGAACGCCTGAACGCATTGGGTGCAGACATCAGAAGGATTTAAGCATCCTTAATTAGGAATATTCAACGCTTCTTCTTTACTCCGGAGTAACGGGTAACACAGGCTCCGCTTGTATTTGCGTACATTCAACAAGCATGGAAGAATTGGTAACGGTACGGACATACACCTATGCTTATGAAGCAGCATTGGCTAAAAGTCGCCTCCAGTCTGAAGACATTTATTGCTTCCTGAAAGATGAGCTGACCATCCAGGCAAACCCATTTTACTCGAATGCACTGGGCGGTGTGAAACTACAGGTGCCGGCCAGTGAAGTACGCCGTGCCGTGGATATTCTCGACACCATGTCCGACGCTCCTCCTGGGAATGAGCCAAAGACTATTTCGGTCCATACTGATAACGGTGAGATTGATGAATGTCCTGCCTGTCTGTCAGATGAAGTATCGCCAACGAAGAAAGCATCTATGCGCATCTTCGGGCTGAGCCTGCTGTTTTTGGGATTTCCACTACCGGTCTTTTCCAGGATGTATCATTGCTACAACTGTGGCCGCGATATCAAGGTTTCAAAAACCAGGAATCGTAACAGGCATTAATCCATCCCAAGATTGGGCATATTCCGGAAAGGCTTTGGTGGTTCCGTGTTTTCTGTGGCGATATCCTTGTTGCCTTCCGCTTGGGGTAATTCAGCGGCGGGAGGTTCCGGGCAAACTAATTTTTTCAGTTTACGAATACCATCCTGAAGCCTGCCTTGAAGGATAGCATCATGCTTTCTCGTAATGAGGCGTTGTAGGTCGGGTATTTCTTCGCGTTGCAGGCGCAGCTTGCCGCGAAGTTCATCATCGTTTGCGGCAAGGACATCCATCGCCTGCTGATAATCGTTCAGGATGGCGTTGAGTTGCTCCAGCGTTTGCCCCGGCTTACGCACCTGCTCCCAAAGTTGTTGGGCTATTTCTGATGCATTCATGATGAAAAGATTTTCCTGAATGAAAGGGATAAAGATAGCTGGCCGGTGGCGGTTCAGGCCAGCAGCATATTGTCAATAAGCCTGATGTTCCCAATGCGTGCTGCAATGAGTGCGACCATGGGTGTTTCCTTTGAAAATGCTTCCAATGGTTCCAGATCTTCTGCTCTTGCCAGAGCTACATATTCCGGTTCCAGACCTTTACTACGCAAAAGTTCCGTGCATTCTTTTTGAATCACAGACCAGTTGCCTGTGGCGTGTTTGGTCTGAATGCTGACGAGGCATTGATAGATGATTGCAGCTAAAGCGCGTTGAGGTTCACTAAGGCGGCGGTTGCGTGAGCTCATGGCCAGCCCATCCGGCTCACGAACGGTATGGCCTATTTTCAATTCAATTTCTTCTGATTTACCCATCAATGTCAGTAGTTTCCGGATGATCAGGCATTGCTGAAAATCTTTCTGGCCGAGATAAATACGTTGCGGTTGCACCAGCTCCAGCAGGCGAGCTACCACCTGGCCTACACCACGGAAATGCCCCGGACGCTGGGCGCCTTCCAGCAAAGTCTCAAGCCGGCCAAAGTTGTATGCTGGTGCTGCTTCTGCCCCTCTGGGATAGATTTCCTGTTCGGAAGGCAGAAAAAGGAAGTCGCATTCGGATTCGAGTAAGCAGGCAATATCCGCTTCGGTACTTCTGGGATATTTATCGAAGTCTTCCCGCTCATTAAACTGTGTGGGATTAACGAAAATGCTGCATAGGGTCAGGAAGCCATCTTCCCGGGCTGAATGGATGAGTGAGATATGCCCCTGATGCAATGCACCCATGGTAGGGATGAAGGCCAATGGCTTATTCGCAAGATTGGGCAGGGTATGGAGGTCGGCAGCCGACTTAATTATCAACATGGGCATGGCCGGCAGGGGATTAGAGTGCTCTTGAAAAACAGGGACAGGAGTACCATTCCGGAGTTCTGTTGGGGCTGGATGCCAGCTTCTGGTAGCGTAATTCAGGGTTCACTGACAGTTATTCCTTAATTTCGCGCACTTATTGGGCCATTTTTTGGCTTTAATTTTCTAAACTTATTACATGTCAGCAGACGCAAAGAAACGGGTTTTAATCATTGCCAACGAACTTTCTCCCTACCTCGAAGACACCGATTTTGCTCAGATTCTGAATAAGCTGGCGATAAAGACTTTTGACTCTGGAATGGAAGTGCGGGTCATTATGCCGCGCTTCGGTACCATCAACGAACGGCGCCACCGACTGCATGAAGTGGTTCGGCTTTCAGGCATCAATATTATTGTGGATGGTGATGATTATCCGCTGATTATTAAAGTAGCTTCTCTGCCGAATGCCCGCCTTCAGGTCTATTTTATGGACAATGAAGATTACTTCAAGCGCAAGTTTGTGTTCCGGGATGACGCAGGAAAATTCTACGATGACAACGCCGACCGGGATGTGTTTTTCTGCAAGAGTGCTTTAGAAACGGTCAAGAAATTTGGCTGGCCACCACACATCATTCACTGCCACGGATGGATGACTTCACTGGTGCCGATGTACCTGAAGACCACGTATAAGAAAGAGCCGGTTTTTGCAAAATCCAAGGTGCTCTACACCCTTCAGGCCAATCAGTTCAGCGAAAAGCTGTCGGATAATTTCGTTCAAAAGGCTATGATTTCTTCTGACATCAAGGAGAAAGACATGGAGTTGTTTAAAGAGCGCACCTCAGAAGGGCTCACCCTGGCTGGCGCCAAATGTGCCGATGTAGTGATTGAAGGGGCTCCCGCCAAAAAGCTCTCCAAGCGTGTACAGGATGAAGTGAAGCCCAGCCGTACCAAGAAGCTGATTAAATGGGATGATAGCTGGAAAGAAGACATTACGCCGCTACTTGACCTATACAAAAGCTTAACAGGTTTTTAGTCGGCTTTTGACCACATTCGCCCCTCTTTTTAATTCCCGGGAATTTGTTTGTGAAGCAACGCCTATTGTCGCTGGCCATTGGTGCTATGGCCGCCCTGCTTAGCCTGAGTGCCTGCCACGAAGACGCTATTATTAAGTCCAGCCTTACACCGGCAGTGGATAACATTCACACGTTTGGTATAGGCTCTGATTTTAATAACAACACCGACACCATCACGATGAAAACGAAGACGGTGTTTCAGGATTCGTTAGTCACTTCCAGCAGGGGTAATGGTGTGCCCATCTATCATGCTCTGGGATGGATGCAGGATAAATATGCTGGCACTACTGCTGCCAGTATCTATGCTCAATTTGTGCCAACCACCGTTGGCTCTACGCTATCTGATGTGCCTGATTCGGTTGTGCTTGTATTGCCTTATGCGGGCTTCACCTGGGGTGATACCACTATCGTTTCGACACTTCATTTCAATGTGTATGCCATTAGCGAAGGATTTTCCAAAGACTCTACTTTTTTCAATTATAGCAGCAGGGCTGTCAATCCTACACCAATAGGAACAGCGACCATTCAAGTCGGCCCCAGGGGCATTGGAAACACTTACTACATCGCCGATTCCTCGATTGAACTGGGCAAAAACCAGCATCGTCAGGCACCACACCTGCGCATCAGGCTGGATGATAACTGGGTGAAGAATACTTTCATGAAAGCAGTGGACAGCGATGCGAATTATGATTCTTACCTCGCTCAGTTCCCCGGGCTATGCATTGCTCCTGCTGATACCAGCAGCCGGTTCCCGAGCCAATATACTCTGCCCTATTTCCGGATGAACGGAGGCTCAGATGTATATAGCTCATCAGCATTGCTGGCATATGTAGATGGTAATGATTCCGTGCCAGTTCAGTTTCCTTATTTAGAAGACCAGGCTGCTCATTTCAACCGCATCCGCAGAAATTATTCCGGCTATCCGATTGCGAGTATCAGTACGCAATATCTGGCCATGCAAAATGCCCCTGGATCTGCAATTGACCTGCAATTGCCTTATATCAAAAACCTTCCGGACCATATCATCATCAACAAAGCGGAAATCCGTTTTGCCCTGCTGAATGCGCCCGGCCAGCCCGCTAATGATACCAGCAAGTTCTTCCCCCCGGCACGGCTTTATCCCCAGGGTATCAACTCTTCGGGCGGGCAATACACCATCGCCGACAGGTACCCAATCAACGATGTAACGCTCGATTTTATGGATGGTACCTTCTCCACGATAGTCCGCAATGGCCGCAGCTATACAGTCTATTCTCTGAACGTTCCCCGGGAGTTGCAACAGGCTATTATTGGCAGTAGCAGCGGGTTACATTTGCTCATTGGCGGAACCATCAACTTCCCCGCAGCCTACCGTTTAGTGGTTGCCGGCCCTGATTTTCCCGACCCGGAACTTCGCCCAAAGCTGAATATTATCTACACCAAACAGTAACTATTAAAGCCTTCGATTATGTGCGGTATCGTTGCCTACATTGGAAAAAAGGAAGCATTCCCAATTCTTATCAAAGGCTTGAAAAGGCTGGAGTATCGTGGGTATGATAGTGCAGGCGTGGCCTTGCTGAACGGCTCCATTCATGTGTATAAAAAGGCGGGTAAGGTGAGCGACCTGGAGCAGTTTACGGATGGGAAAGAGGTGGCCGCCACCATGGGAATCGGTCATACACGCTGGGCAACCCACGGCGTACCCAACGATGTTAATGCACACCCGCATCTTTCCAATTCAGGAAACATCGTCCTTATTCACAACGGCATCATCGAAAACTACAGCTCCATCAAAGCAGAGCTGAAAAGCCGCGGCTATCAATTCCATTCCGAGACCGACACAGAAGTGCTGGTAAATCTGGTGGAAGAAGTCCAAAAGCAGGAATCCTGCACGCTGGATGAGGCCGTGCGCATCGCACTTAATGAAGTGGTGGGTGCGTATGCCATCGTTGTGATGGACCTGCGCGAACCGGACATGATGGTTGCTGCTCGCAAAGGCAGCCCTATGGTGATTGGCATCAGCGATGAAGGCTTTCACATTGCTTCGGATGCCTCACCCATTATCGAATACACAAAGAATGTAGTGTATCTCGACGATAAAGAATATGCCGTTGTAAAACGGGATGGCAGTTTTGTGATTCGCACACTGGGCAAGGTGGAGAAATCGCCCGCCATTCAAAAGCTGGAATTGAAGCTGGATGAGATTGAAAAGAGTGGCTACGAACATTACATGCTCAAGGAAATTCATGAGCAGCCGCGCGTGATAGCAGATGCGATGCGGGGCAGGATGAGTGCGAAGGAAGGTTGGATTAAGATGGGCGGCGTCAATGAATATGCAACCCGTATTGAAAATGCAAAACGCTTTATCCTGACCGCTTGCGGTACTTCCTGGCATAGCGCCTTGCTGGGCGAATATCTGATTGAAGACCTGGCCCGCATTCCGGCTGAGGTGGAATATGCTTCTGAGTTTCGGTACCGCAATCCCATCATCACCCAGAATGATGTGGTGATTGCGCTTTCGCAAAGTGGGGAAACTGCCGATACACTGGCAGCGATAGAAATGGCTAAGGAAAGGCAGGCCCTGATTTATGGCATTTGCAACGTCATAGGCTCTTCCATTCCACGCATGAGCCATGCTGGCTCTTACACCCATGCCGGCCCGGAAATTGGAGTAGCATCCACAAAGGCATTCTCCAATCAGGTAGTCATCCTCGCGCTGATTGCATTGCAAGTGGCGCAAGGAAAAGGAACCATCGCCAACTCCAAGCTGCGTGAGATCCTTTACGAATTGGAGCACTTGCCCGAGAAGATTGAAGCTGCACTGAAGACCGATGCACAGGTGCGTGAAATCGCTGAGATTTATAAAGACGCAGAAAACTTCCTCTACCTCGGTCGCGGCTACAATTTCCCCGTTGCACTGGAAGGCGCCCTGAAGCTGAAAGAAATTTCTTACATCCATGCCGAAGGTTATCCTGCTGCCGAAATGAAGCATGGCCCCATCGCGCTCATTGATGAAAACATGCCAGTGGTGTTCCTCTGCACCAATGCCTCAGCCTACGAAAAAATCATTTCCAATATTCAGGAAGTGAAGGCCCGCAAAGGCCATATCATCGCTGTGGTCAATAAGATTGATGAGCAGATTCAGTCTTTGGCTGACCATATCATCGTCGTGCCTGAGACTACCGAAATCCTTAGCCCACTCGTTACGATTGTACCGCTGCAATTGCTGGCCTATCATATTGCCATCCTGCGGGGCTGCAATGTGGACCAACCCCGGAATCTGGCCAAAAGTGTAACGGTAGAATAAGCGGAATCCCTCGCGCAGTATGGTTACTTTCCGCCATAAAGTGGCTTTGAAATAATGTTTTCGGAAGAAAGAATTTCATCGGCTTTTAAAAGCAGGGCATAGTGTAAATGCTGAAATTCGCGCGCACTGTCTTCAAAAAAATTGAAGCAACAGGCAATTCTCTCAAAACAGCTCCCCTATTTTTTTAAATAACTCATGCCTTACCTCTTCACTTCCGAATCTGTTTCTGAAGGCCATCCGGATAAAGTAGCCGACCAAATCTCTGACGCACTCGTTGATAATTTCTTAGCCTGGGACCCACATTCCAAGGTTGCCTGCGAAACCCTCGTCACCACTGGCCAAGTAATCCTTGCCGGCGAAGTGAAAAGCAAGACCTACTTAGACGTACAGCAAATCGCACGCGATGTCATCCGCCGCATCGGCTACACCCGCAGCGAGTATATGTTCGAAGCAAACTCCTGCGGTGTGCTCTCTGCCATTCACGAGCAAAGCCCCGACATCAATCAGGGTGTTGACCGCGCCAAGCCCGAAGAGCAAGGTGCCGGCGACCAGGGGATGATGTTTGGCTACGCCACAAACGAGACGGAAAGCTATATGCCCCTCGCCCTCGACCTGGCCCACAATCTGCTGCGCGAGCTGAGCAATATCCGCCGCGAAGGCACTTACATGACTTACCTCCGCCCCGATGCTAAAAGCCAGGTGACGCTGGAGTATGACGACAACAACCGCCCGGTTCGCATTGATGCCGTCGTGCTCTCTACGCAACACGACGACTGGGATAAAGAAGAAGTGATGCAAGCCCAGATTGCACAGGATGTAAAGGATATCCTCATCCCGCGCATGCTGCACCAATATCCGCAATACGCCCACCTCTTCAACGACAGCATTCAGTACCACATCAACCCTACAGGCAAGTTTGTGATTGGCGGCCCGCATGGCGATACCGGCCTCACGGGCCGCAAGATTATCGTGGACACCTACGGCGGGAAAGGTGCGCATGGCGGTGGTGCGTTCTCAGGAAAAGACCCCAGCAAGGTGGACCGCTCAGCGGCTTATGCCACGCGCCATATCGCGAAAAACCTGGTGGCCGCCGGTGTCTGTGATGAAGTGACGGTGCAGGTGAGCTATGCCATTGGTGTGGCTAAGCCGATGGGCCTTTATGTGAATACCAACGGCAGTGCCAAAGTGAAGCTGAGTGATGGCGAAATTGCCCGTATTGCTCAGGAGGTCTTCGATATGCGCCCCTACTTCATTGAGCAACGCCTGAAACTGCGCCAGCCTATGTATAGCGAGTGTGCAGCCTACGGACACATGGGTCGCAAGCCGGAAACCATCACCAAATTTTTTCGTAGTGCCAGTGGCGAAAGCAAAGAAATGCAGGTTGAGCTTTTCACTTGGGAAAGGTTGGATTATGTGGACAAAGTGAAAGCCGCTTTCAGTCTTTAGAAATAGACACACAGAACCCGCGCTTATTCAACAAAGAGGAAGCATCCGCCATTCTGAATGCCACACAGCGAGCTGAGGCATAAGGCAATTTTGATGTTATGTTACTCCGCCTGGCTGCGCGTGAGTGAAGTAGTGGGCCTGCATGTACGGCAGGTGGACAGCAAGCGGATGTGCC
>CAYRJR010000058.1:9210-14220 GCA_964424655.1 uncultured Chitinophagaceae bacterium | reverse complement strand
TGTGATGGACCTGACGGGAAATTTGGACGAATACGTGATTACCATTGGCAACGCCGCAGGACGGTCTGTACGCTACATTCCGAACGGCAATGGGGTATTGTCGGATGCAGGAAATGCCAGATTGAGCGTTGGCGGTGCAGGCTTTTGGCCAGGCATGGAAGGAAACACCAGTCTTTCAACAGCCAATACCTGCACAGGCACCTGTGAGGTTACCGGAAATGCCGGTATTGTAATGAAAGGAGGATTTTTCTCCGCAACTGCTTCACAATTGCCCATCAGCTCCCGGGACTATTTTTCTCCATCTGCCCGCACGTCCTACCGAGGTGGAAGAGGTATGTTGTACATCCGATAACGCAGCTTTTCTGACAGGAGAGCATCCTTCCGGTCTTCAGAAATTTCAATCACTGTCAAGCCCTTCCTCATAGGAAGGGCTTGACGATTTCTGGCTATTGATGAGCATCACTGGACAGAGAATCTCTTGCCTGCAACTTTGTTCCGTGTTACAGCTCCATTCTTTTCCCGCTTCGCTTCCTTTTCAATATCCATTCATCACCAACAAAGGCAGTAAAACTGAACAGCCGGCGCTGCTCGTGGCCCTGAGTTTCGGTCGCTTGGCTGGCTGGGGCGAAGCACCCATAATTGACTATTACGGAGTCAGCTTCGATGCCTTTCAGGAATCATTGTCCAAGGCACAGCGCGTCATCGAGAGCTATTCCCTGCAAGACCCGCAACGCTTCTGGCATTTCCTGGAGCACTTATTGCCCGAACAAAATTTCCTGATTGCAGCACTCGATATTGCAGGCTGGGACCTCTTCAGCCGCTTGCGCAATAAGCCCCTTTATCAGATGCTGGGTTTTGAAAAAAAAGGGCCTTTCCTAAGTGATTATACGTTGGGCTATGGCAGCGCAGAAGAGATGCTGCGCAAAATGAAAGCTCATCCTGCTTCGGTGTATAAGGTGAAGCTCCGTGTGCCAAATGATATTGAGATACTCCGCAGCCTGCGTGCTGCTACAGACCGGCCTTTCCGGGTGGATCTTAATGAAGGCTGGAATTATGACGATACCCTTCGCCTCTTGCCCGAATTAGAGTCCCTGGGTGTGATCTTGCTCGAACAACCACTACCCAAACAGCAGTGGGATGAAATGACCGCACTAAAAACGCAATCGAAGATTCCATTGTTTGCGGATGAAGCCTGCGTGGAAGAGCATGATGTTGTTAAGTGTGCCGCCGCTTTTCATGGCATCAATATCAAGCTCACCAAATGCGGGGGCATCACGCCTGCAAGACGTATGATTCAGGAAGCACGTAGTCTGGGTCTGGCTGTGATGCTCGGCTCAATGAATGAAAGCTCCATCGGCACTGCGGCCATGCTGCATCTGGCTCCTGCTGTGGACTTCCTCGATGCTGATGGCCCCTTACTCTTAGCAGGCGATTACGCCGAAGGCTTACCCTGGACCACTTCTGATGGCATGCCCGATTTTCTTGCCCTGCCCGATGCGCCCGGCCTGGGCATTCAGATGCGCAGAGATTGGCAACAATACCGGATAAAGGCTACAGTTTAATCTACACACCAATAGCTTTGGGCCTACATCATGCCCGACTATTTCCTTCAAAAAAATGTCTCCCTGCGGGCATACAACACCTTTGGTTTTGATGTCGCAGCAGAAGCAATTCTGGAACTAAATGATGCTGCTCAACTCGCGCACATTTCAATGGACGAAAGCCTGCCCCGGCCTTTTCGGGTGCTGGGTGGGGGCAGCAACGTCTTGCTTTCAGGGCCTGTTACGGGCACGCTGCTGCTGAATCGCATCAAAGGCATAGAACACATCTCAGAAGACGAAGACAGCGTGTTGTTCCGGGTTGGTGCTGGTGAAGTATGGCATGAATGGGTACGCTACGCGATTGCCAAAGGCTACGGCGGTATCGAAAACCTGGCCCTCATTCCGGGCACAGTAGGTGCCGCTCCTATTCAGAATATCGGTGCTTATGGCGTGGAGGTGAAATCGGTCATTGGGGAGGTGCAGGCCTGGCACTGGGGGCGCAAAGCCTTCATAACACTCAGCGCCGATGAATGCCGCTTTGGCTACCGCGACAGCATTTTCAAGCAGGAATTGAAAGGGCAGGTAGTCGTGACGCATGTCTGTTTCCGGTTGCTGAAACATGCGCAATTACACACAGAATATGGCGCCATCCGAGAAGCACTTCAGGCTATGGGTGCCATTTCGAGTGTAGAAAATGTGGCCCGCGCCGTCATCCAGATTCGTCAAAGTAAGTTGCCCGACCCGAAGCAGATTGGCAATGCCGGCTCCTTCTTCAAAAACCCGGTTATCAGCCGCACTGCCTTTGAGCAGCTTCAGTCGCAGCATCCGGACATGCCCACTTACCCACAGCCTGATGGACAGGTGAAGCTGCCCGCCGGCTGGCTGATTGAGCATTGCGGCTGGAAAGGTTTTCGCGAAGGCGATGCCGGCGTCCATGCAAGGCAGGCCCTGGTGCTGGTGAATTATGGCCATGCTACGGGCACAGCAATCTGGTCGCTATCGGAGCGCATCATCGCTTCCGTGCAAGAGCAATTCGGTATCACGCTGGAGCGGGAAGTGCAGGTGTGGTGATAGTTTTTTTGAGCCAGCAATCGTTCGCTATGGAGCTCCCGTTGCGTCGCACACTGATGGGCCTGTGCTGCTATGTAGCTTTTCCCTTAGCATCTTGAAGATGCCGTGCCTGCTGCCTTCCGGGTGTTTTTTCCGGGCAAAGCTGAGCAAGGAAATCTTGCTGAAGAGTGCGACGCAACGGATGCCGGATAGTGAAATACAGCCGATAAAAAAATCTCCCAAAAACAAAGAGGCTGCCTCGTGTGAGACAGCCTCCGTGATTTGGATTTTTTGCTGCATGCAGGTTACCATACCTTGGCGCGAACGCTGTCTGCACGCCACATTTTATCACCGGGCTTGATGTTGAAAGCGGCATAAAACTCGGGCATGTTGCTCAGCGGACCATTGCAACGCAGCATGCTGGGTGCGTGCGGGTCGGTGATGATGCGCTGAGCCAGCTCTTGCGGGCGGGTGTTGGCGCGCCACACTTGTGCCCAGCTCAGGAAGAAGCGTTGGTCAGGCGTGAAGCCGTCAATCTGCTTGCCGTTCTTGCCTTGTTCTGTTTTCTTGAAGGCTTCGTAAGCGATGGCTACGCCACCGAGGTCGGCCAGGTTTTCGCCTTCTGTCAGCTCGCCGTTCACGTGCACGGTGTCGAGCACGGTGTAGTTATTAAACTGCTCAACCACTTTGTTGGCACGTTGAACGAAGGCGGAAGAGTCGGCGGGAGTCCACCAGTTTTTGAGGTTGCCATCGGCATCATACTGGCGGCCCTGATCATCGAAGCCGTGCGTCATTTCGTGGCCGATGACGGCACCGATACCACCATAGTTTACGGCATCATCAGCCTGTTCATCGAAGAAGGGATATTGGAGGATACCGGCAGGGAAAACGATTTCGTTGAAGGCAGGATTGTAATAGGCATTCACAGTCGGCGGGGTCATTTGCCATTCTGTTCTGTCCACAGGTTTGCCGAGTTTGTTGATTTGATAATTGTAGTCCCAGTTGGAAGTTGCGAAGATGTTGGAGACATAGTCGTTGGGGACAATCTTGAGGCCTTCGTAGGTCTTCCACTTATCCGGATAGCCGATTTTTTTCATGAATGCATTCAGCTTGGCCAGGGCCTTGGTCTTGGTCTCCGGGGTCATCCAGTCGAGGCGTTTGATGCGCTCGGCATAAGTAGCCTGGAGGTTATTCACGAGGTCCATCATGCGTTTTTTTGCTTCGGGCTTGAAGTATTTGTCCACGTAGAGCTGGCCGAGCATGTCGCCGATGCTGCCATCCACCACGTGCAACACGCGTTTCCAGCGCGGGCTTTGGCTTTCCTGGCCACGCAGCGTCTTGCCGAAGAAGTTGAAGTGAGCCTCATCAAACTTCTTGCTGAGGTAAGGGCTCATGTCCATCGTCAGTTGTGTTTGGAGGTAGCGTTTCCAGACAGGCAGAGGTGTTGCTTTGAGCTCCTTCGCTATGACGGCAAAGAATTTGGGTTGCGCCACAAGTACGCTGTCCACGCCTTTAATTCTCAGCTCGGTCAACATGCCGGCCCAGTCAATACCCGGGGTCATTTTGTTGATTGCATCAAGGGAGAATTTGTGATAGACATTGTAAGGGTCGCGCATTTCAACCCGCGTCATAGAGGCTGCTGCGAGCTTTTCTTCGAGGGCATATTCTGCTGCTGCATTCTTCTGCGCTGTGGCAGAATCATCACCCAGCATCATCATCAGGTTGGCGAGGTATTCCTTGTAAGCCTTGCGGATGGCGGTGCTGCGGGCATCGGTCTTGAAATAATAATCGCGGTCGGGCATACCCAGTCCACCCTGGAAGAACTGGGTCATTTCCTTAGACACGTTTTTGTCGTCCGGCCCGATATAAAAGCCGAAGAGTGCATTAATGCCGATGGTATGTTCCATAGCTATTTCGCGCAGCAGTCCATTGGCATCGGTGACTGCATTGATGCGGTCGAATTGAGGTTTGAGCGGGGTTAGGCCTGCCTGCTCAATGGCGGCGCTGTCCATACCGCTTTTATATAGGTCGCCCACGAGTTGGTCCTTAGTTCCCGAGGCCGCCTTGGCTACTGCAGCTTCTTCAAGAATGCCATGCAGCTTCTTGTTGTTGTTTTCGATCAGCTCGTTGAAAGACCCCCATCTGGTCTGGTCTGCAGGAATGGGATTGTTCTTCAGCCAGGTGCCATTGGCATATAGGTAGAAGTTGTCGTTGGGCCGGATGGTAGTGTCCATATTGGCCGGGTCGAGGAGCTTGATTGCAGAGGCAGAGTCTGCGCTTTTGTTGCCATTGCAGGCGGCCAGCGCCAACAGCGACAAGCCCGCAAGCAGGGGAATCGAATACTTCATGCAGCGTTTTTTAAAAATGAGCGGCAAAGATATTCGTGATGAATTGGAACTGCGCAGCTAATAAGAGCGGG
>CAYRJR010000058.1:0-9200 GCA_964424655.1 uncultured Chitinophagaceae bacterium | reverse complement strand
ATTTGATTATGGTCTGTTGCTGCACTTTTTTTAATACCGCCAGGTAGCAGACTTCCGGCTACCTGACTTTGCGATTGCAGCATGGTCCGAATATCTTGTCTTGAAATTCCTGAGCTGATGCGCTGCCTGAAAATTCTTGTTGGAATAACCTGTTTCTGTTTCGCTTTGCCAGCTCTGGCACAACCTTATGTTGATTTACTCAAGGTGAATTACCTGTATTGTTTTCGCTCGGGCAGCCAGCCGGGAACACCATACCAGCATCTGCTCGTCAACGCGGACGTGCCACTGAAAATTAAGACAGGCAGCTACCTTGTCTTTAGCCCTTTCTACGAAAATTGGAGCCTAGATTCTGCAACCCGTACCGATGCCATCCCGCAAGTCAGCAGCATCGGATTACCCATCGTGATTCAGTTCCCGATTCAGAAGAATAAGTGGTCTCTGATGCTGGCTGTCATCCCCAGATTCAATAGTGAGGGCTTGAAGATTTCGGACAGCAGCTTTCAGGTTGGTGCTGCCACTACAATCATGTATCAGTTCAATGAAAAGTTGAAATGCCGCATTGGTGTCTATGTGAATCGGGAATTCTTCGGGATATATGTTGTGCCCCTGGTAGGGCTGGACTGGAAGCTGAGCGAGCGGGATAATTTATTCGGAATCCTTCCCGGACGGCTTTGCTACGAGCATAAGCTGAACTCACATTTTTACATGGGCGGCTTGTATGTTTCTACGACCAATTCATACCTGTTGCAACCCGGCACTTATCTGCGTATCGGTGATAATCGCATCTCTGCCTATCTCGATTTTTATGCGACCAGACACCTTGTGGCTTCAGCACATTTGGGCTATGGCATTTTAAGGAAGCTCGGCTCAGGCTGGGTCGGGCATCGGGATTATGTGCGGGGATTCGATTGGAGCGATGGCCCATTCGCGCAGTTTACCCTCGCATATCGGATGCGGCTTTGATACCTGGCTGCTGTTATTTATCAGGCTTCAATTTTCCATCGTATCATCTCAGCAAACAGAGCAATAGACACAGCAACAGCGGTCAGCATGAGGCACCTGGATGAAGGCAAAAAAGAGGCTCAGATAAATTTTAAAAGAGCCAAGCAGGAATGGCCGTAATGAAATCATGTTGTGCTTCCGCCAATACCACAATCCCATAATTGCAACACTGAAGAGCAACGCCAAAACCTGCACCCGTTGCAGCACCAGGATTTTTTCGGCTACATTTTTCGAAGCCAGTTTTTCAAAAAATATTCGTGCAAAACCAATCCCATGATTCAATTGAAATGGGATACCATTTTGGTCCAGATGGCTCCATTCACCCACTGCAGCCTTCGAGTAGTATTGATAGCCCTGCCACCAATAGCTCCAGTCCCTGCTGAGAAACGGAACCACATAAATCAGGATCACGGAGGCACCAATTACTATTGAAGCACGGAAAAGAAATTTCCTTTCGCCTGAAATGAACGTAGCCATTGCCCATAGTGGCAGCCACAAAGCCAGACTATACCGGCTCAGCAGGCAAAGAGAAATAGCAATCCCGCATAGCCATGCATTCTTTCCACCCAGGCCTGTAATCAGGAGCATGTAATATCCGGCGACCATTAATTCAACTGTGGTGGTGACGGGGCCGGAATCATTGACCATCATCATCCAGCCGCAGAGCAGCAGCAGCGCAGTGATAAAGAGTGCATGCAGGGCGGATTGTACCGCAACGCGCCATACCATCACATAGCAGGCGATACAGAAAATCCCTACCGCTATCCAGCGAAAATCAAATTGTAGCCACCCTGCCAGTGTAAAGGGAAGCCATTGCATGGGCAGATAGGTGAGTGGGAGCGTATGACTGTGCATATAAATGGTTGCATACACACGCTCGCCATGCAGTAAGCGTTCCACCGCCACCTGTATTGTGGGAATGATGTCTGACCATTTCGGGTCCACAGGCATCTCCTGAAAGAGCCTCGCACACACAAAAATGAACAGTAGAAATCCAAGACTCAGAATGCCTATTGGCAGGAAACATTCTTTCCTTAGCCACGACTTTGACTCGGAAATCGGGACAACCTTTTTTCCATAATACCGCACCAGCACCAGCAAGCCAATTAGTAAAGAACTGAGAAATAATCCGGCCTCATTGACAGGATTAGGCAGGCTCCCTTTGTGCATGTAGAAAACAAAGCTTGCTTCCAGGGTGATGAGCGATGCGAAGGCCAGATTCCAGCCGCGATTCTTTGGTTTCCCGCTCATGGCTGTCGAAAGTATGGCCTGTGGGGTATGTAACTCTGAGCAGGTTGAAGTCCCTTCAAAATTGACGCGATGCCTTAAATAGGAACCCCGATTCTGAACCGGGTCAGCTCAGGAATCGTATCTTGAATTGCAGCCAAGGCACAGCGATCATGACCCAGATGAATTCCTATTTCGACCTGGCCACACGCATCATCAACCATACCGGTCGGCATCTGTTTCTTACGGGCCGTGCCGGTACGGGTAAGACTACATTCCTGAAGCATATTCAGGAAACAACACCGAAAAAGGCCGTTGTGGTAGCACCTACTGGGGTTGCTGCACTCAATGCCGGAGGTGTGACGATGCATTCTTTCTTTCAGCTTCCTCTGGGCATGTATCTGCCGGATGCCAATAATTTTTTGGGCGATGAATGGAACAATCAACTCGTGGTGAATCGTAGGAGTCTCTTTAAGAATATCCGATTCAATCAGGAAAAAAGAGCATTGTTGAACGAACTGGAATTGCTCATTATTGATGAAGTGAGCATGTTGCGTGCTGATGCTCTGGATGCGATAGATGCCATCCTGCGCAGCTTTCGAAGTAAGCCTGCCTTGTCTTTTGGTGGTGTTCAGGTCTTGTTTATCGGCGACTTGTTTCAATTGCCACCCGTCCTGCGCCAGGAAGAAGCAACGCTTTTTTATCAACATTATCTCAGCCCGTTTTTCTTCAGTGCCCGTGTTATTCAGGAAGAACAGCCGTTAGTGGTAGAGCTGAAGCACATCTTCAGACAAAGCGATGAGCGTTTCATTGAAGTGCTGAATGCCATTCGCGACAACCGTGCTCAGGAAGAAGAATTAGCCTTACTACACAAACACTACAAACCCTGGCAAGAGCCGGAAGAAGGCAGCATCTTACTGACCACACACAACGCCAAAGCAGACCGAATTAATACGCAAAGACTGGAGCAACTTCCCGGGCAAGCATGCTGTTTCGAAGCCATCATTGACCGGGAATTCAATGAACATGCCTTGCCAGCCGAACGATATCTGAACCTCAAAGTCGGGGCGCAAATCATGTTTATAAAGAATGATCCGGCGCGTCGTTACTACAACGGCAAGCTTGCTAAAATCTTTCACATCGGCGCAGAAGATGACATCTGGGTACGACTGGAAGGGACAGAGGAAGAATTGAAACTAGAACTACACACCTGGAAAAATATCCGTTATAAATACGACCGTGAAAAAGATCAGGTCGAAGAAGAAGAACTTGGTGCGTTCCAGCAATTCCCTATTCGTCTGGCCTGGGCCATCACCATCCACAAAAGCCAGGGGCTGACTTTCGAACGAGCATCAGTGGATGTAGGTTCCAGCTTTGCTGCCGGGCAGGTATATGTGGCCCTAAGCCGCTTGCGCAGCCTAAACGGTCTGGTACTTCATTCCCGTATTCCTGCACAAGGAATACAGATGCCTGAAATCGTACTTGACTTCTGTCGGAAACAGTTAGCTCCTGCTCGCCTCGAAGAAATTGTGCATCAGGAAGAAGAGCTTTTTGCGCAGCATAGACTCATCGAATGGTTTTCTTTCGAAAAACTTCTGGATGCCTGGGCACTCTTTCATCATGGCTATGAACAACGCCGCATCGAAGGCCTGGAGCAGGCCCGCACTTGGAGCCTGAATTCCCACACTCAGCTTATAGGGTTGGAACGTACTGCACAGCGATTTCGTACGCAACTCACCTCACTGTTAGGTCCAGGATGCAACTATACCTTAATTAATGATCGGGTAGAAGCTGCCGTGACCTGGATGGCCAGTCAGTTCCAGCTCCATGTGATGCAGCCATTGCAACTGCACTTCGCGACCTGGCGGAAGAAGGCCCGCAGCAAAAAATATCTGCAGGAACTCCGAATGCTGGAAGCTCTGTGTTTGCATCTGCTCAAGGGCTGGCGACAGGCTCGTCAGCTATCTGCGGGCCTCGCCGGGGGCATTTCCAGTTCCGAAATTGAAATGGACAACTCAACGTCGGGGGCAGTGATTTCTCAATTGCCAAAAGCTGGAAAGCCTAAAAAGGGAGACAGTTCAAAAATCTCATTAGCCATGTATCTGGAAGGGAAACGCATGGAAGAAATAGCAGCAGAACGTGGGCTGGCAGGCAGTACCATCGAAGGGCATCTCCTTCAATTCATCCCCAGTGGTGAAGTTGCTTTGAGTGTCTTCGTGAATCCGCAAAAGCAGAAAATAATTGAAGAAGCCCTTGCTGCAATGAAGCCGGATACAAGTTTCACTGAACTGTTGGAAGTACTCGGCAGTGAGTTTTCATACAGAATGATTCAGGCGGTGCAGATGCATCTTGAATCACAAAAGTTGGGTCAGGGTTTGAAGGCCATTTAATAAGATCATGCTGCATTTCCTTTTCCGAAAAGCCAGTAGTCACCTGACGACTTTTCAACAATTATTAGGCTTCCTTCGGCTGCCTACCCTTACCGAAAGCTTACCTTCGCGCAAAATTCAAAACTCACTGTGCCGATCCTGATTTTCTTTGTTGCCCACTGGTATTTGTCGCTGTTCAGCCAGTCGTTTTTCCACCATCGTTATGGCGCTCATGCTGCATTTGGCATGAGCCGCACAGCGGAAAAGTTTTTTTTCATCCTCTCCTGGCTCACGATGGGATCTTCTTACCTGAGCCCAAGGGTATATGCCCTCATGCATCGTCTGCATCATGCCTATGCCGACACGGAGCTCGACCCACATTCACCGAAGTATTCTAAAAATGTTTTCGACATGATGTGGCGCACCCGACGCATCTACTTAGACATCTGGCATGGCCGCACCACAGTAGAGGAAAAGTTCAGCAAAAACCTGCCCGAATGGGAATGGCTGGATAAATGGGGCAACAATATCTTTTCCCGTATCCTGTGGGTAGCTGCCTACACAGCTTTCTACGTTGCCTTTGCCCCTTCGCTCTGGTGGTATTTGCTGCTGCCGGTTCAAATTGCCAGCGGAGCTGTACATGGTGCCATCATCAACTGGTATGCACACAAATACGGCTATATCAATTTCCGGGTTCGCAACACCTCTCAGAATCTGTTTAGCATTGATATTCTAATGTGGGGAGAAAGCTATCACAACAACCACCACAAGTTTGCTACTTCTGCCAACTTTGGTCGCCGCTGGCATGAGATAGACCCGATGTACGGTGTCATCAAAATGCTGGGTTGGATGCGTGTGATTCGGCTGAAAAAGCCAGCTTTAGCCCTGGCCACCGAGCTTCCGCAACAAGTTGGTTAGCCGAATAGTTATTGCCTTGAACATTTTTTTTGAAAAATATCTTGAAAGACTTAACCTGAACTCATTCACAAATAGTGAAGTATAGAGTCGGGAGTGAAGGAGTCAGATGGCAGTCGCAAATATGTCGTTAAGCCTAAGCATATTTTTTGAAATACGCCTCTAACCCCGGTAATTTTACCTCAGTTTCTACAACGCAATTTAGAAATGATTTGCAAGGGTCGGCCAGAGCTTCTGCTCTGGCCTTACCTTTTTAATAATCAATTGGATATGCATTCACTCGCACTTGGCCAACATTGATATGTGCCTTTATTAGGCATGTTTCCTGTTAAGGTAGGTCGGCTTACTAATCAGAGGAATATCCCCATTTCTTACTCCTTAACAAATGGTTTTACGAACAATGTAACGCGATTGTTATTGATACCCCGCAAAAAGTATTGACCGGGTGGTAATGAGGCGATATTAAATTCCATTTCACTATCTCCAGCCTGACAGTCGCCCCGAAATACCTGATCTACCTGTGCGCCAGCAGCATTATAGATACTAAACCGGATGTTGGACTGCTCTTTCAGCGTGAATCGCAGTTTGATGAGCTGATAGCTTGGGTTAGGATAAAGGGTAGTGGGCAACGAAGCTTGCGGCGATTGAGGTACGGCTACATAATCAGGGGTGCGCAGCAGGCTCATCCAGTCACAATAACTATTGTCGCGATGCCCAAATAATCCGACAATCCAGATTTCTCCATCGCTGTTCCATCGCAATTGCGAGCCGGTATAATCACCCCAACGCTGGATAGAATCCTGAAGCATCTTGATGCTGCTGTCGCCGGATTTTACAACCAGCAAATCAGAATAAGCAGTACCATTCCAATACAAGGCAGCAATGCCTGGATATTGTTTGGGGCCTGAGTAATCAAAGGAAATAATGGAGCTGACGGAGCCTGTGCGCATGTTAGTGAAAGAAATGTTCGGATAGCCAAAGTCTAAGCTGTCCACGGTGATGTAAGCGCCCCTTACGCCAGGCGTTGCCGTATTGTAGCCACTGATGATTCCATGATAGATACCGCTTGCCCCTGTGGCAGGAATGACGCTGGTACTGACAAACTGAATTTCATTGCCTACAGCCATTGCCCCCAACACGCGACCGTCATTGGTCTGAAGTTGATAGAATGAATCCGGCTGGCGGCCATTGGGTGGGAAGCCATAGCTCAGGTTGCTTTTCAGGGCAGTGACACTAACGCTGTTGCCCGGGGCACCAATTGTATCAGGAATTTGCAGCAGAAAGACTGAATCATTGAGGGTGTCCATATTCCGGTTGGACAAGAAGTATTGAGCCGGCCCATGAAAGGCATCGCCACCCTTCACCGGAAAAATATTCCGCACCGGGCGTCCATTGTAGTTGACCTGGTCCCATATCTGGGAGCTTAAAGTCTGCCCTGCATAGCCATCTGCCTTGCGGATTTGATAAATCACACTCCGCACAAAGCCCGTCTGGAATGAGCCATTGTACACGAGCTTATTCCCGGTCACAAACACCTCATTCCGGGTCATGGCGATGGTGGGATAGTCGAACCAGGTGCCATCAGTAGCATAGTCGCCGGGGAAGGCGTAAAAGTTCCAGGTGCCTAAGGGATCATTGCTTTGAGAAAATCCCACAAGGATATGGCTGTAGTTATTGATGCCAGCCAGGCAGACAAAGAAAAAGCGATCCATATCCGGGTCATACATCACCTTGGGATCATAGCGGTAATAATTGCCTCCCGATGGTTTCACTCCCAGGCCTACAGCCAGGGTAAAATCATACAGTGAAATCCGTTTTATGATCATGCCGGTATTGGCATTCACTACAGACACCATTGAATTGTGCACATTCACACCGATGCCTGCCTTACTCACTGCCATATAGTTGTCCGGAGGTATAGAAGCTGAAGAATCCGGAATAAAGCCTTTCAGAATGACGGGTTGAGCCACGGAAGATTTTTTGGCTGGCGCCTGTTGTGCTGCCTGCCTGCGGGGAAAACGACGCAGCACTTCAGATTTCATCGCGCGCATACCTTCCTGCGCTTCCTCGCCGTCCGGTTCCGGCGCTTCGAGGGAATACACCTGGGCATTGTACTTATCCTGAATATCCCGCACCCGGACTACGCCGGATAGGGGTGTGTGAACCATAATTTGCGCATATGCAGGCAAGCTGCACAGGCATAACACGGCAAGTAAGAGTCGCTTCATCAAGATGAATTTGAGGGAGAATAAAGGTAGCCCGGAAAGGAAGCCTGCCCACCACTAAAACGAACATGCCACCCAGGAATCCGTAAGCGGCCTTCTTAAAAAGACCAACCCCGCACCTTCCGGCACGGGGTCAGCATTAGAATTCAATAAAAAATATTACCCCTGCAAGGCTGCAGCCCCACTCACGATCTCAGTCAACTCCGTCGTGATGGCGGCCTGGCGGGCGCGGTTGTAGCTGATCTTCAGATTTCGCAACAACTCGGCTGCATTTTCTGTAGCCTTGTCCATGGCCGTCATGCGGGCACCGTGCTCCGAAGCATTGGCATCCAGCATCGCCTTATACACCTGTGTGTTCAGGATTTTGGGCATCAGTTCAAGCAGCAACGTCTCGCGGTTCGGCTCGAAGATGAAGTCGGAGGCATGAGCGCCTTCCGCCTTGGCAATACGTGGGATGGGCAGGAATGGCTCCACCACAAACTGCTGGGTCGCTGCGTTGCGAAACTGGCTATAGATAAGCTCCACCCGGTCGTAGTCTCCCTTCAGGAAAGCCTGTTGGGCAAACTGGGCCGCCTCGCGCACGGCCTCAAAACTGAGGTTGGCGAAGATGTGCCAGAAACGCGCCTCTACCTTGAAATTGTGGCGCTGGAAGGCTTCATAACCCTTCTTGCCGAGGGGCATCACCGTCACATTTCCCTTGGCAAACTGCGCTGCATATTTCTCCCGAACCAACTCGCGGGTCAGCTTCACCACATTGGCATTGTAAGCCCCTGCCAGGCCGCGGTCTGAGGTGATGGCAATCAGCAGCACCCGCTCCGGCGCACGCTCCGCGGCCAGCGGCAGGTTCGCATCCGAGGATAGCGAGCTGACGATGTTGGAGAGCATCTCCTGCAACTTTTGGGAATAGGGGCGCATCTGCGTGATGGCATCTTGAGCACGACGCAACTTAGCGGCACTCACCATCTTCATCGCCTTAGTGATTTGCTGCGTGGATGATACCGACTTGATGCGATTGCGTACTTCTTTTAGCTGTCCGGACATACGGAACTTTTCAGTTTTTCGGGCGCGAAGGTACGGGATGAGCGCTGCGTTTTAGGGCTGAATTTTTGCTCCGCCTCAAGTTAAGCTGCACTAATTCGTATTTTTTTTCGCCGGCTTTCGGAATGCTATTCAGCATCCGTTGCGTCGCACTCTTCGGCTATATTTCTCTGCGCAGCTTGTCCTTCATAGGTGGGGTGTCGTGCCAAGTGTTCGGAACCTTATAGCCAGCCGGATAAAGCACCGGTTAAGGCACTCAGCTTTCGGGCCAAATACGTGGCCGCATTGCGGGCTGCAGGCCTGGAAGACCAGGCCCTGTTTGATACCTTGTTTCAAAAGGATTGGGTGGTGTATGCCAAGCGTCCTTTCGGCGGGCCGCAGCAAGTGATTGAGTATCTGGGCCGTTACACGCACAAGGTGGCCA
>CAYRJR010000057.1:0-14386 GCA_964424655.1 uncultured Chitinophagaceae bacterium | reverse complement strand
CACGGGTGCAAAAAGCCCTCACGCAGATTTAAGTTTTCGGCTTCGTCAGACGTACGATTTGAATGCGGTGAATGCCGGACAATAGCGGCCTGAATTCCCTTGTCAGCCCGGCTTGACGCAAAGAATCGTGAAGGCGGTCCGGTAGCTCGGTCATCACGTCGAGTGTGTCGAATTGGCGAAGCGCTGCATCAAGCGACAGGCTATCTGAATTCAGCACAGATTTGCCCGAAAATGCGAGGTATTTCGCGAGGTCATTTTCCGTAGTTGATGCATCGAAAATCGGCACTTCTGTCCGGGCAAAGTGAGCTACATATTCCTGTGCGTCTGCCTGCGGATGGAAGTAGTGCAGGTTGTATTGGTAATACAAATCCAGCTTGCGATTGCCTTGCTGAATATCGCGAAGCGCTACTTCGTTCGTCCGGCGAATCTGAAAGGCAAAAACTACGAGGCAATACAGGGCCAGCGCTGTAATCCCTATCCCCCGAATCCGCATACTTGACCAGCCAGCCATTCCCCGGACGATAGCCCAGGCCAAGCCGATGCACAGCCAGGGTAGGCCGGTCAGGAACACGCGATGGGGTGCGGCTCCGGAGCATAAATCGGCAAGTAGAAATGGCAAAACCAGCAACACAGTCATGGCCCAAAGCCAAGGCAGCCGCAGGTTTTTACCAGTCCGGATGAACATGAGTACCGGTAGCAAGATGAGGTAGCGCGCCGATAGAAAATGGTAGGCAACAACGGGCAAAGCTGCACGGGTGTTTCCCAGGGTGGGCAAAGCTTTCGTGGCGGCAGTCTGCCAGGCTTGCATTTGGGGCAATAAGGGCAAGTATAGCGCCACGCCCACAATGCCTCCTGTAGCTATCATCCACACGATTGCCCAGGCACGCGGCATCTGCAGCGAAGCAGCATTTTTTTTTCGTGAAAGAAGGGCCAGACCCACTATTGCTAGTGCCGAGGCGACCAGGAAAAAGATGTTCGTCGGAAGCGTGTACACACAGCCTATGCTGAGTAAAAAAATGCTTATAAGCCTTGCCCAGCCAGCTTTTTCGAGGGCAAGTACCACCGAATATCCAAGTGCGGCAGCCAGGCACATGCTCAAGCTATAGCCGCGTATTTGCGCAGCGAAATTGAAAAAGGGAATACTGGTTACGAGAAGCAAGGCTGCCAGAGATGCCACCCATCCGGTAGCGATTTTTCGCGCAGCGAGAAAGACAAACACGATGCACAAACAAGAGCATACAAACGGCAACAGTCGCAGCCAGACGAGGTTCGAGACTGCCGCCTGAACGTTGCATATGCCCGCCAGTTTTGCCCATCCGTGCGCGAGCAGGCTAAACAGGATATGGTTGTTCGGGACGTGATAGTCGGACACTATTTTGCCCAAGGGCAGGAAGACGAAATGCTGTAGTGTGTACAGTTCATCGTTCCAGAAATCGAGGCAGAGATGGGGAAGTTGAACGAGGGTATGAAGCAGCAGCAGCGCGGCCAGAAGCCATTTGGATTTCAGGTTTGCTGAGACCGTGCTCATGAAGCGATGATACAGTCTTTTCAGGCTTCCTGGGTTCGTTTTCCAAAATGGAGAGCCTGTCATGCGTCCTACCTTCACGGCCAAATTTTAGTCACAAAACAAGCTTTTCCCCCTTTCTGACATGAAGCAGTTTCGTTTTGCCCGAGTAGCTGTGCTGATCTTATCCTGCTTGCTGTTTTCAGCCTGCAACCGATTGCCCCGTCAGGTGCGTTACATACCGAAAGATGCACTGACTGTAGTGGGTGTCCACACTGGGAAAATGAGTAAGACACTGGCATGGAGTGCCATTACGGGCAGCGGTTTGCTGGAAGAATTACGCAAGTATGCAACAGATAAAAAGCTCCCTGAAGCCGTGCAGGATCTGGCCAATTCAGGAATTGATTTTAGTGGTACACTCTATGGATTTACCAGGCTGGATACGCGTTTCCCAAACAAAATAAAACAGGCTGCCGTACTTCCCTTATCAGACAATTCTGCGTTTGAATCTTACCTGCAAAAAAATTTTCCCGGCGTAGTCATTCATAAAGAAGCGTCACTAAACATGGCCTTATTTCCGAACGGATTTTGCGCTGGTTGGAATGATGAAGTGCTCATCGTGATGAACAATTTGGTGCGCAGAGTGAAACGTACTGAGGCAACACGACCAGATACGATTGGAGGGATGGCTATCCAGATGCCGCCGATAACCTGGGAAGATGAAATTCCGGATTCGGCAGGAAGCCTGGCAGAGCTGGCTGCAACACTACGACCAGCCCAAGGCTCGGGAATCGCGGATGATAAACGCTTTCTGGCATTGGAAAAATCGGGCAACGATCTCAGTTTTTGGTTGAGCTATGACCCCTTGGTGGATTGGTATTATTCCCAAAATGAACCCGGGCAAAGCATGCTCAGTGCATCGGTGGCTGAAATGCTAATGAAAGGAAGTGCGATGGCCACCGGCGTAAATTTCAAGAAGGGTAGGATCGAAGGATTGATGCGCTATTTCCCATCCGACAGCCTGAAAGATGTAGCTAAAGAATTTGGGAAAGAAAATGTTGATGCTGATATGCTGCGTAGGCTGCCTTCTTCAGGCTTGAACATGGCAGGTGGCTTGCACCTTTCGCCGGCTTTAATCAAGCTCTTGTTGCAAAGGCTCAATCTGTCTGGCGTGGCCAATCTGGCGCTGATGTCCCAAGGCCTCACACTTGATGATGTGTTGGGCGGTTTTAGCGGTGATATGGTGTTTGCCCTAAACAATTTCAGGCTGGATGCCCATGCGGAATCCACAGTTGCAAACGGGTCTCAGGCTATTGGTGTTTCCAGCCTGAAAATGGACTTCGTTTATGCATTGAAATTGGGTGATAAAACCAGGCTGGAAAAGTTGCTTGGCTATGCTGAAAAAACAGGCGTGATACAAGTCTTGTCGCCAGGTGTGTACGGCATCCAGGATGCGTCTGGGGTGCGCATTGTTGTGGGCGAAAAATATCTCGCCATCAGCAGCAATGAATCAACAGCGCAGGCCTTTCTTCGTGAGCATGCCGGGGCGATGCCCGATGCAGTTCATCAGGAAATTAGTGGGCATCCGGCAGGGCTGTGGCTCGATATAAAAGCTATTCTTCAGCCAAACGAAGCAGCCTTAAGGGCAAGTGGATTGCAGGTTTCGGCATTGCAAAAAGGGATTCAAAGTTTTGCCATGCAGGGTGGTGAGATGAAAGATGCCGCGAATGAATTTCATTTCAACATCCGTATGGTCAATAAGCAGGAGAATAGTCTGCTGCAACTATTGCAACTCGCTCAGCAATTTGCCATACAAGGGAATCCCCGGAACAATCAGCCTCAACCATAGGAGCCTCGGATTTGTGAAAAAAAGTGAGATGAAATAAAGTCCACCAGACTGGCAGGCCATCTTCACAAAAAGTTGGCAATCCCGTCAAAAATCATAATCTTGGCGAAAATTTGCCCTTAGGTATGAGATACGGAAAATGCTACTCCTCTTTTCTGTTGCTGCTTGTAGCCGGTTTGGTGGCAAGTAGTTGCACGAAATCCGATGGCATTGATAACAATAAAGTTATTCGCACGCCTTACACTGTTTTTTATGGAGAGAAGGTTGGTACGATTACCAAAACCAATGATGGAATCTCCTACGAAGACATCTTCACTCCGGATGGTGTGCCCGCCCGAGCCATAGCAGTTTCTGGCGAAAACATTGTGTTTATCAAGTCTTTTCTGCGTTATTCCACAAATAATGGTTTGAATTTTAATCAGCCGGTTCCCGGTCAGGCCATTCCCAGCGTGAACCCAAATGCACATTGGGCCAGTATGATTTTGGATGTACCAGGCGACAGGCTTTATGTAGCCAGTGCAACCAGTTCCAGTGGTATTGAAGTAAGCTCTGATAATGGTAAGTCATGGGAGCCTGATCCCGGTTCTGTAGGAATTACCGCACCTGTAAGTTCATTTGTGCGCACCAATGATGGGAAGGTGTATGCGCTGGATCCTACCGGAAGTGGTCTGTATCTGCGCCCTTCTTCTACTTCTGCCTGGACTCCGATATCCGCTACTACAGGCCTTCCTGCCGGAACTTCCTGGTATCTTTCATACTCCAACAATACCTTGCTCGCTGCTGATTATTCCGGCGCTCAGGGTGTATATTATAGTGATGATGGTGGCTTGAACTGGAAAAATTTCCAAGGCCTTCCCAGCAGCCAGGAAGTGTTGTCCTGCGCTTCACCACTGGATCAGGTTGTGTTAGCCGGTACCGATTCAATGGGCGTTTATATGCTGGATCCCACTACTGGTACTTTCTCTCCTTCTAACAATGGATTACTTCCTCAGACTTCGGTGTATGGCATCGTAGGGAAGCAGGATATTTACAAGAACGGCATCATTAAACGCTACGTCTATATCACCACCAACAATGGCCTGTATCGCAGCGAAGATTTCGGTCACAACTGGGTCTTAATGAAGACCGGAAATACCCGGGCCATCTGGTAGAAATATCATTCTTCAGGCACTCCGGCAGCGTCGCTACTAAGGGTATTTCCAAGGTCGCGACGCTGTTTTTTTGTGGGACGTCCAGTCTTACTCAATCGTTTGCCCGTGAAAAATGCAGAATGCAGATATTGGGCAGGCTGACGATCTTCTTCAGAACTCAGGTCCACGTAATGTTTGATGGCTTCTTCATAGCCTGAGCGTAGTGCCAATAAGCCCGTCACTTCAATAGTCCAGCGGCGAGCCGGAGTTTTAATTTCATAACGGTCACCCACAGACACAGGTCTTGCAGGCTTCACGTTCTGCCCATTGAGCTTCACCTTGCCGTCATCACACGCGGCTGTAGCAAGGCTCCGGGTTTTGAAAATGCGAATGGCCCATAGGTATTTGTCCAGACGTAGTTTTTCACTTTGTGGCATCAATAAATTGCTTGACCTAATGAAGGTAACGCAGCATTATTCCTCTGACGTTTTTTGGGAATGAAGATGCTGAACAGATGGTTTTAGACTGAAAATTTCCTGCCAGGAAACTCAGATAACGAATTGGGGATGACAGGATTTTTTCAGCAAAGTCTTGGTAGCTAAGGAATGTGCAAACTTATTTTCAGGAGGGTAGCCCAATCGTTTCAGAAGATTTGTCTCCAAAAAAATTTTGTGCAAGGGCTTTTGGAACAAGCAGGGACAATTATTTTTGAAAAATCTGGGCGTCTGACCCAACCAAATTTCGAAATTGGCTGTCTTGTATATTCTAATGGAATTTTCGGCTTGTTGCGACTCTCAATTTATTACGTATTTTGGCCGCCAGAGCCGTCCTTCTAATTTCAAAATCAATCCGCACACTCAAAAATCACGTTCTTAGCAGCGCAAGACTATGATCAGGAAAAATATGCTCGCCATTGCAGGCCTTACAGCAGGAATCGCATTCTGTAGCACACAGGCCTTTGCACAAGACGTACACTTTACTCAGTTCGATGCGGCTCCGCTTACCATCAACCCTGCGTTTACAGGTGCCTTCAATGGTATGGTTCGTGGTGCCGTCATCTATCGCGACCAATGGCGTAGCGTGACATCACCTTTCGTGACACTTTCTGCTTCCGTAGATGCACCCATTCGGCTCGGTCTGACTGGCGATGATTATCTAGCTGGAGGCCTCCAATTCTATAATGACAAAGCTGGAGATGGCAATCTGTCTAACACGGTCATTATGGGATCCATTGCTTACCACAAATTTCTTGGAGGAACAGAAGGCGTTGGAGACCGTCCCGGTAAAACGCTAAGTGTAGGTTTCCAGGGAGGATATGCTTCAAAGAGCATTGATTTGAGTAAGCTCTACTTCGGTGATGAATTCAACGGGCAGTTTATGATGCCCACTGGAGAGCAACTCAACAATAAGGTTCACTATTGGGTTATTAATGCGGGTATTGCCTGGGCTCATGCCGTATCCGAAGGATTTTCTTATACCCTTGGAGTAGGTGCCAACAACCTGAATCAACCTCAGGAATCGCTGGAGCGTAAGAAAAATAGTGAAGTAGGTCTTGGCCTTCGTTACACGGGCCAATTAGGTGCTGTGGCTCGTGTTTCAGATCGTCTCCGCCTGTTACCTGCCGTGCTATATCAATCGCAAGTCACTGCCACCGAATTAGTAGCTGGTAACGAATTCAACTACTCACTAGCCAACCCTGATTTTGAAAGTGTGGCTACTGGCGTTTTTGTTGGTATTTATTATCGCAGTAATGATGCCATTATGGGTACTGCCGGCCTTGATTGGAATGGCTTCCGTTTCGGCGTTTCTTACGACTACAACACCTCATCACTCAAGGAAGCATCAAATGGTAATGGAGGCTTTGAAATTTCCATTCGCTATATTGCACCCAACCCCTTAGACTTTGCAGGGCGCCGTGGTTATCCTTGCGCACGATTCTAAGACTTTAGCTTAAAAAGTCAGAAAATGAGAGGGCAAAAAAAATTCGTTTGCCCTTTCTTTTTTTTGCCCCCTTCCTATACTTTTATACCGATTAACTAACGCAATCGTACACCTCCATGAGAAAAAACTGGCTGCTACTTTTACTCGCGTCTATCTTAGTGTTTTCCGGTCAAAATGATGCGCAGGCACAGCAGCAAAGGGAAAAGTATCGCAATCCGGCAAACGACCCCGTTGCTAAGCTCCCCTACAACCGAAAGATCCGCTGGGCGGATGGCTTGTTCGAAGCCGGTAGCTATTTTACAGCAATAGAATACTACAGTCAGCTAAAAGCTGAGAACCCCCGTAATCCTTACCTCTCTTATCAACTGGCAGAGTGCTATGCATTTAGCCGGGATTATGGACCTGCTGCCAAAAATTATGGTGAGGCTTATGCCCTAGCTGCCAAAATTTATCCTGAGGCAAAATTCAAAGAAGCAAAAATGCTCAAGATGCAGGGGTTATATGACTCCTCCATCCATGCCTTTGAAAAGTTTATGGCCGACAACCCCAAGACTTACAAAAAGCTCAAGAAAACAGCCAAGCGTGAGATTGATGGTTGTATCATGGGGAAGAATTCCATGAATGACCCTGTTTCGGTCACAATGAAAAATGCAGGCCCGAACGTAAACAGTCCGTTTACAGAAAGCTCTCCTTACCCTTTGGGTGATACCGCACTCCTGTTTTCAACTATGAACCAAAATAGCTTGATAAACGGAAAGCACCAGTACTATGCCCGCTTTATGACATCACACAAGCAGTATAATGTTGCGGATGTGGATTCTTTCCAGTGGCCTCTGGTGTTTAATGACGGCCCTTTCAATGACTTGAAATCCCACACTGGAAATGGCTGTTATAGCCCGGGTGGTGATCGCTTTTACTTTACTCATTGTAAAGAATCCGACACCATGTCTGTCATCTGCCGAATCTATGTTTCTAAGTTCGATGACAAGAAGGGCGTATGGCAATCTCCCGAGCTCTTAGGTGAAGGCATCAATGACGGCGGCTCTAACACGCACCCATTTGTTGCCAAGGTGGGCAAGAAGGAAATTCTATTCTTCTCTTCTAACCGTAAGATCCAAAGCCGTGGTAAGTATGATATCTGGTATTCAGTGATTGATCCTGCTCGCGGAACTTACCGCCGTCCTCAAAATGCAGGTAAGCAAATTAACACTGAAGGCAATGAAATGACGCCTTATTATGACTCCCGTGTCCACAAACTTTACTTCGCTTCTGATGGGTTGGTAAGCATGGGTGGTTTTGATATTTACTCAGCCGACGGTGGCCCTTCTCGTTATACCAACGTGAAGAATATGGGTTATCCCATCAATACCTCTGCAGACGAACTGTATTATATCAAAGATCCTGTTGGCAAGCCTGATGCATACGTTGTATCGAACCGAATCGGTTCTATCGCTTTGAAAAATCCAACTTGTTGCGATGATATCTGGCGTATTCAGGTGGAGCCTAAGCTTCAGGTCGTGGGTAAGGTTTTGAACAGCAAGACCCAAAAGGAAATGAATAATGTTGTCGTTCGTATGGTTGATGAATCTGGCAATCTTCGCACATTCAACTCTGAAGACGGTCAGTTCCAATTCAACATGGCCCGGGAGCACACCTATGTTTTCACCGGAGATAAAGCCAAGTTTGTTTCTACCCGCGCTCAGGTAAGTACAGAAGGGATTAAGCGAAGCGATCCGGATCAAACTGTCAATGTGGTAGTTTATTTGGACAGCATCACCATGAACAAGAGCTTCCGGGTAACTAACGTTTACTATGACTATGACAAGGCTGATCTTCGCCCTGAATCCATTGCTTCTCTTGATTCTTTAGTGTCGTTCATGAAGGATAACCCATCCTTATCGGTCGAAGTTTATTCATTTACGGACGCTAATGGTACTGACGACTACAATCGCGACTTGTCCTTACGCCGTGCTCAGGCTGTTCGCAGCTACATTACCAGCCAGGGTATCGCTGACAGCAGGCTGATTGCAAAAGGCTTTGGCGAAAAGATGCCTGCTGCACCAAACTTCTTCGGTAACAAGGATAATCCTTCCGGTCGTCAACTGAACCGCCGGACTGAATTCAGAATCTTACAAGAAGACCCAACGCGCCGCATTATCTATAACAGCGCTAAGAAGGGTACCATCGGTTCTCAGGAAGCTAACCTTCAAATTCAGGACCAGGGCGATGACAATGAACCAAATGATCCGGAATCTGATTTTGGGAATCCAGGTAGCCGAGTTCATAAGGACACAGACAATCCCTGATACCTATTGACGATTATTTATAGAGAGGCTGCAAATCAAGGCAGCCTCTCTGCTTTTATGCTAACTCAAAATATTGACATGAATTTAGTTGAATTTTCAATTGCTGTTGAAGGCCCGGAACGTGATGTGCTCATCGCTAAGCTGGCTGAAGCAGGTTGTGAAGGTTTCGAGGAATTAGAATGCTGCTTAAATGCCTATGCTCCTGAATTATATGCAATCATTGAACGGGCTGAAAGTATTATCCGCGAGCATGGATTAATCAGCTCGCATCGCATTATCGAGTCGCAGAACTGGAATGCTATTTGGGAAGCCTCTTTTGATGCTGTAATCGTTCCCGGTTTCTGTACAATTCGTGCTCCTTTTCATCTACCTGCTGACACACCACTGGAAATTGTCATCCTGCCCAAAATGGCTTTTGGCACTGGGCATCATGCCACAACTCGTCTCATGATGCAGGCAATGCGCGACATTGACTTTGATGGACGCGAGGTGTTGGATTTTGGTACCGGAACAGGTATTCTCGCCATTTTGGCTCAGAAATTAGGAGCCAAAACCGTGATGGCAATTGATATTGATGAATGGAGTGTCCGAAATGCGATTGAAAACGTTTCTTCAAATGGAGCCAACGGCATCACAGTTTTGCAGGGAGATATTTCAGTCTTACAAGACAATTCCTGCTTTGATGTCATACTCGCTAACATCAACAGAAATGTCCTGCTGGAATCAATGCTAGCCTTGCGAAAGATTACGCATCCAGGAGGGACCCTTTTACTGAGTGGCATTCTGCAATCCGACCAGACAATTATCACAGAAGCCGCTGTCTCAGCAGGTTTCACACTATCTGAAAGCTTTCAGGAAGCAGAATGGATTTGCTTTTGGTTCACCGCTCAATGAGCTTCCCTGCCCGCCTTTTGTGATTTTGCTCATGATACAAAGTCAGTTCTAACAGCTATTTTTGCCCGCCTCCAAAGTATTGTTCGTTATGGAAATTGCTCTGCTCATCGTCCTCGCCTATTTGATTGGATCTATTCCTACGGCCGTCTGGGTGAGCAGCAGAGTTTATGGAATAGATATTAGGGAACACGGAAGCGGTAACGCCGGGGCCACCAACACTTTTCGGATTTTGGGTAAGACTGCTGGTACCGCCGTCATGCTGGGCGATATGATGAAAGGCTTCATCGCCGTGAAGCTTTCCTTGTTTTCACAGTTTGCCTGGGGGAGTGAGGCCATCACCAACCTACAGGTTATTCTGGGCCTTGTCGCTGTGCTGGGCCATATTTTCCCTATTTGGGCTGAGTTCCGTGGTGGTAAAGGCATTGCCACACTCTTCGGGATGATTCTCTCTATTCAGCCCATTGTTGCCTTAAGTCTGGCAGCCGTTTTTGTGTTCATGCTATTCCTGACTCGCTACGTTTCTCTTAGTTCCATCTCCGCATCCGTGGCCTTTCCCGTGCTCATCGTGTTTATTTTTAGGGAGCCGGAAATCAGCTATAAAGTTTTCGCCATTGCTACTGCCTGTCTGGTCGTTTTGACGCACCACAAAAACATCGGGCGCTTGCTGGCCGGTAATGAAAGCAAGCTCAAGTCGTTCCGCAAGCGTCGTGGGCGTCGCCCTTAATCCTCGTATTATTTATTGCCATTGCGTGATATAAGTCACGCTTTTTTTTTTAAAAAAATTCGTTTCATGAAGCAGTTGATTTTATGCCTTACCCTGCTGGGGGCTTCGTTCAGCTTCAGTGGCTGTTACACCAATCCGGTCACTGGTCGCTCCTCTGTAAACCTGGTTGACGAAAGCACCATGCGCTCATTAGCCACACAGCAATACGCTTCTTTTCTCTCTCAAAACCCACCCGTGCCCAAGTCGGGAAGCCGAGATGCCGAAATGGTACAGCGAGTTGGCTCCAGGCTCGCCAATGCTGTTCAAACTTATCTCTCACAAAAGGGGCAGGCATCACTCATCGCGGGCTACAATTGGGAATTTCATCTGGTCAATAATAAAGAAGCCAATGCCTGGTGTATGCCGGGCGGAAAGGTTGTTGTTTATTCCGGCATCATGCCCCTGGTGCAAAATGAAGCTGGCCTGGCCGTCGTCCTGGGACACGAAATCGCACACGCCGTTTCCCGTCATGGTAATGAACGCATGAGCCAGGAATTGATGGTGCAAATGGGAGGTGAAGCTTTGTCCACTGCATTAGCCAACAAACCCGCACAAACCCAAAATATCTTCGCCTCCATTTATGGTATAGGCAGTCAATTGGGCACACTCGCTTATTCGAGGAAGCAGGAAAGCGAAGCCGATCATGTGGGGCTGATTTTTATGGCAATGGCCGGCTACAATCCCAATGAAGCGGTTCCCTTTTGGCAGCGCATGTCGGCAGCTGGTGGGCCTAAGCCCCCAGAAATCCTGAGCACGCACCCTGCAGATGCCACCCGGATTCAGAACATCAAATCCTGGCTGCCGGAAGCATTGAAATATTACAAGCCTGCCGGTCGCTGAAAATTTTTTATTAAGGAACATGCCCGTAGCATAGTTGCTGCGGGCATGTTGCTTAGAGCCTGGCGCTCTGGATGCGCAGCACTTTCCGGTTTTTCTTTTGCACGCGCATGGGCTCGGGCACCAGTGCCAACACAGCGTCCATCAGGCTTTGGAGCATCGAAGTGCGCACAAAATGGTCGGCTGTGACGATGCTGATTTCACGCACAGGCTGTGGCTCTTCGAAATAGCGGATGCGCTCCATCAGGTCTTCCGGGAAATCATGCGTGCTCAGCTCGGGCAGAACGGTCAATCCGCCTGCGCGATCTACCATCTTGCGCAGGGTTTCCACATTACTGCTCTCATACTGATATGGCCGGGCGCTTTGCTGTTTTTGGATTTGGTCAGAGCAGAGGTCCAGCACCTGATTTCGCATACAATTTCCTTCGCTGAGCAGCCAGATCCGGTCGAGCTCCACATCTTCGGGAGCCACCAGTCGTTTTTTCAATGCAGGCTCGCCTTCGGCGAAGTAGGCCACGAGCGGCTCATAGAAAAGGGGGTATTCTTTCAGATTATTTTCCTCCAGAGGTGTGCTCAGGATGGCCGCATCTATTTCGCCATTATGCAGGGCACGTAAGGCGTGGTCGGTTTCGAGTTCGCTGGCTTTGAGTTGTATTTCGGGATGTGCTGCCGTGAAATCTTCCAGCAGGCGGGGCAGTAAGAAGGGAGCTACTGTCGGGATGGCCGCAATGCGAAAAGTGCCTGTCAGCATGTTTTGATGGTTCTGAATAATCTCACCAATGCGTCCGGCTTCTGCCAGTACAACACGTGCCTGCTCCACAATCCGCTCACCAACTTCCGTCACAGCAATGGGGTGCTTTGTGCGGTCAAACAAGCGGACGCCCATTTCATCTTCCAGCTTTTGAATCTGCATGGACAGTGTGGGCTGGGTCACAAAGCATTTTTCGGCAGCCGCAACGAAACTGTGATAAGTGGCCACAGCTACCACATATTCTAATTGTGTAATGGTCATGGTTCAGATGTTTTGGAATGCTGCGCAAAAATCAGTGAAGCGGTTTAATGGCTTTCCAGATTTTTAGCAGCAGGTGTTCTTGAAAATTGATGATGAATATCGCGAACCGCACTTCGTGGTTTGCAAGTTACAGGCAATATCAGGCAGGGCATCCGCCGTGGGCCTTGCCGTACTTTCGCGCCTCCGTAGCATGTGGCTACAAATGTTTTTTATGCAATTGAAAGATCCGGGTCAGTCAATCCCACTGTATGAACAGATGATGCAGCGTTATCAGGGCAAAGCAATTACCGACTCTCGGTCGCCAACAGGCAACTGGCTCGGGTGTACGCTGCTTGAAGCTTCGCGTGGGAAGGTCAGGCTGTCGGTACGCATCAGGCATGAAATGACGAACCCTTACGGGAATATTCACGGCGGCATGATGAGCACTTTTATTGATGAAAGTATCGGCTGGGCTGTGGTCAGTTTAGACTCAGATTATCATTACACTTCGCTAAACCTGAATGTAGATTTTCTTTACGCAGCCAAAGAAGGTGAGACGATGATTGCCTCTGCGCAAGTGGTTCGCGAAGGAAAAAAAATTGTGCATGTGGAATGCGCCATACATAATTCTGAAGGCATCCTTTTGGCCAAAGCCAGCTCCAACCTCATCAACACGTCTATGCAACTCAAGGCCTGAGCTGACAAGCTGCTTAGACCAACAAGCCCAGTCTCTCTTTTTAATTTAATATCGGAACCGACTATGCTCAACGGAAAAAAAATTGTCGTCGTGCTGCCTGCCTACCGGGCTGCACTAACCCTTGAGCGCACCTACAGTGAAATCCCAATGGATGTGGTGGACGAAGTGGTGTTGGTGGATGATAAAAGCCCCGACAATACCGTGGAAGTTGCCCGCAACCTGGGCATCCGACACATTGTGATTCACGAGCAAAATCGGGGCTATGGAGGGAATCAGAAGAGCTGCTATGCGAAGGCGCTCGAGCTGGGGGCGGATATCGTCATCATGGTGCATCCCGATTATCAGTACACGCCGCAGCTCATATTGCCCATGTGTTCAATCATTGCCAATGGGGTCTATCCTGTTGTCTTCGCATCGCGTATCCTGGGTGGTGGGGCACTAAAGGGAGGCATGCCACTCTACAAATACATCTTCAACCGCTGCCTCACTTTGTTTGAAAATATTCTGCTCTGGGAAAAACTTTCGGAATACCACACCGGCTATCGGGCCTTTAGTGCAACAGTGCTTCGCTCTTTAAACCTGAATCACAATTCCGACGACTTTGTCTTCGATAATGAGATGATTTCTCAGATTTTCATGGCCGGCTTCGAAATCGGTGAAGTGACCTGCCCAACAAAATATTTCGAAGATGCATCCTCCATCAACTTCCGTCGCTCATCCAAATATGGCATGGGCGTTCTGCGCGTGAGCCTCACCCATCGCTTCCACAAATGGGGCCTGATAAAGAGCAGGCTTTACGATAAGCCATAACTGATTTGCTTCCAAACGCAGCCTGGGCCGGCTTTTCATCAGAATGAATTGCTGAAAACAGCTTAGTCACAGCCGGAGAAATCTTGAATAATTCCGCCTGCATTTCGGGGATGCCGTTGCGTTCCCTGCCCTTTACTTTTGTTGAAAATATTCTTCCCGTGACTGCCAAAGTAAGCTACGAATCAGGCCTTGCAACCACTGCTGTTCACCTGCGTTCAGGTACCATAATTCAGACCGATGCGCCCACTGATAACGGTGGTACAGGCTCCAAATTCTCACCTACTGACCTTGTAGCTTCTGCACTTGCCTCCTGCATGTTGACGTTGATGGCGCTTTGTGCCAGAGGGCATGAATTTGAGCTGGGAAAGATTGAGTGTGACGTTGAAAAAATCATGCTTTCCTCCCCACGCCGAATTGGGGAAGTGCGCATTGCCATGCAGCTTTTTGGCCCCCATAAATATTCCGATCATCAGCGTGAGCTGCTGGAATATGCGGCCCTCACCTGTCCGGTGCTGCAAAGCCTGCATCCTGATTTGAAAAAATCGGTGCAATTCATTTGGCCCTGATGATGCTCAGGCCAATGGCACATTCCAGGCATCGCTTGCTGCTGCAATAACGATTGTAGAGTTGTATCAATGACTGTGATTCGCCAGCATGTTCTGGTTGC
>CAYRJR010000056.1:0-14480 GCA_964424655.1 uncultured Chitinophagaceae bacterium | reverse complement strand
AATCAGCGGATAGAGCCGCAACCCCCGCTCGCCAAAACCGAATAGCAGCGCTGCACACTTCTCAATCCACAAAAAAACCGGAGGCGCATATTGCTCATAACTCAGCGGATACAGCAGACCACCAAAGCCACGCTCAGCCAGGTTGCGTACGATGTTAGCCTCATCAATAATCAGGTTCCGGTTTTGGAAATACATCAGCAGCCGCAGCACAAAACCCAGAGCCATGAGCATCACGATAAACAACCGCAGCAGCCATTCTTTTTTCCCAGACAGAAAAGAAGCCAGACGCATGTAGCAAATGTGAGGGAATGTGGCCAATGCTATTTGGGCCTGACGGGATTTTTTTGAGTCAACTTTCGGAATGCTATGGAGCATCCGTTGCGTCGCACACTTCGGCAAGATTTCGCTGCTGTGCTTTGCCCGAAAAATGAAAGGCAACCGCTATCGCGAAGCAGCCTTCCATGCCTTCCTACTGATAAAAAAAACATACGCCCGCACCGTCCTCCGGCTCATCACCCTGCCATATGCCACGATGCACACGAAGCACTTGCCAGGCGCAGCACCCTACTTCATTCAACTATCAAATCCAGCCAAATATTTTTTAGCAGAATAGCAGGATCACCAGCCTGCATTTAATCTTAAGAATTCTTCCATTTCCCGAAACTTTGCGCCGCAAAACAGCAGCCATGATTTCACTCACCATAGGCCCGGCCATTGCCGGCCAGCCGCTCATCCAGCTTCTCGATGATGAAACCAGGATAGCCTCATTATCCCTCCTGCCCGCAGAAGAAAACTACCTCCGCGAAGCCTTCAGTCGGGAGCAGTTTGCCGTCCCCATCAATCGCTATTCCGAGCAGCGTTACATCGTGCTGATGAAACCCAAAGGCAATGAGACTGCCAGCCGCGAAGCCATCCGGAAAGCCGGTGCAGAAACCGGCAACTGGCTGAAGAGCATCAAAGCCCAGTCAGCCTGCCTCTCATCTTTTTGCGTGCGTCCCGATGCAGCCTTTCTCTTTGGGCAGGGCCTGCTGCTGGGTGCCTATCAATTCCTGAAATACCGCAGCGATGCCGACAAAATCCGCCATCCGCTACAAGCCATTTCCTTCCCTGCAGACAGTATAGACGAGGCATCCTTGCAGGAATTGCAGATCATCACAGAAGCTGCTTATCGCGCCCGCGACTTAGTGAATGAACCCCTCAATGCACTGTCTGCCGAAGGACTGGCAACAGCCATAAGCACGCTGGGGCAGGAGGCCGGGTTCAATGTGCATGTGCTGGGCAAAGCTGAGATGACTCAGGAAGGCATGGGTGGCATCCTGGCGGTCAATCGTGGCTCACAAGACCCGCCCACTTTCTCCATCATGGAATACAAGCCGGCAAATGCCCGCAATGAAAAGCCCATCGTACTGGTGGGAAAAGGCGTGGTGTATGACACCGGCGGGCTGAGCCTAAAGCCGACACCCAACTCCATGGACCGCATGAAGAGCGACATGAGCGGGGCCGCATTGGTGAGCGCTGCCATGTATGCTGCTGCCCGCATGAAGCTGCCGCTTTATCTGATTGCATTAGTGCCTTCCACCGACAACCGTCCCGGTGAAAATGCCTATGTGCCCGGCGATGTCATCACGATGTATAGTGGCAAGACTGTAGAGGTGCTGAACACGGATGCTGAAGGCCGGCTGCTGCTGGGCGATGCGCTTCACTGGGCAAAGCGTTACGAGCCCGAGCTGGTGGTAGATTTTGCCACACTCACCGGAGCTGCTTCTGTGGCTGTGGGCGAACATGGCATCGTGTGCATGGGAACGGCCTCTGATGAACAAAAAGCAGCCTTCCGCGCAGCGGGCGAGCGGCAATATGAGCGCCTCGTGGAATATCCGCTATGGGATGAATATGGCGAACAGATTAAGAGCGAAATCGCAGACATCAAAAATGTGGGCGGCCCCAGTGGCGGTGCTATCACAGCGGGTAAATTCCTCCAGCATTTCACCAGCTATCCCTGGATGCATTTCGACATTGCCGGCGTGTCCTTTGCCACGACCAAAAAGCCTTATCTGCCTTTAGGTGGCACAGCTTATGGCCTGCGTATGCTGCTTGATTTTCTAAAAGAACGAGCTTCCAAATAAGCATAAGCTTCACCCAGGACTTCGCAGTTAAAGCTTCTCGACCAGCAAAACTTCACAGGTCTTTCTATCGAAGATTTCGGCAGGATGCCCCGTGTACGTGAGCACCATTCCATCTGCAGCGGGCAGCATGCTTTTCACACGAAGCTTTTCGCCGATGGACAATCCCCGGCTGTCTAAAAATTTCAGAAACTCAGCCGGAGTATGTGTGACCATAGCTAAGCGCAGCAAATCGCCGGGCTGACAATCGCTCAATTTGACGCGGTTCAGCGCGGGCATCTTGCCCAGTTTATCCGGTATGGGCGCTCCGTGCGGGTCAGTAGTGGGGAATCCCAGAATGGCATCCATCCGGTCGAAAAATTCTGGTGCCTGAATATGCTCCACCTGTTCGGCTATTTCATGCACCCGCTCCCAACCAAAGCCCATTTTTTCTACCAAAAACATTTCCGTCAGGCGATGCTTGCGGATGATGAGCGCTGCTTCGACTATGCCCTTTTCGGTGAGGCGTAAAGGGCGGTAACTCTCATAATGTACTAGTCCTTTTTCTGCCAGGCGCTTCACCATGCTGTTGACCGTAGGCATCTTAATGCCCAGGTGGCGACTCAACTCATTGACACCCGTTTCGCCGGCTTCATTCGCAAGCTGAAAAAGCCCTTTGAGATAATTTTCTTCGGCAAGTGAGCGCATGCAGCAAATCTATCTCTGTGTGCGATTGGAAGGCCTGCACGCTGAGGCTTGTTACATTCGCGGCCCTTATGTGGCGCACTCTGACAGGCTTCATTTTCGTGATATGCCTTCCCTTTTTCTCAAACCCGGTTTCCGCACAGGATGCCCGTTGGCTGAAGCGCGAAATCCGGTCGCTCTGCAATCCGATGATGGCAGGCAGAGGCTATGTGAATAAAGGCCAGCAGCGCGCCGCTCAGCATATTCAACGCTTCTTTAAAAACGCCGGACTAAAGTCTGCCCTGCCCGATTCCGGCTACCTGCAAGCCTATCATTTTCCTGTCGTGACCTTCCCGGACTCCGTGATGCTGCGCATCGGTAGGCATGAGTTGATTCCGGGTGTAGATTTTTTGGTGGATGCTGCCGCCGACAGCTACCGGGGGCGGCATGTGAAAATCAAACGTGTTGATGTGGGCGCTCTGCCTGATTCCGCAGCCTGGCTATCGCTGCGCCAAAGTTTTCTCAGCGGAAAGATTTATCTGCTTCGTGGCACCGACTCCTTAGCACGCCTGTTGCATCTGCCACCCCGGCACCTGGTGAATGCATTGCCCAAGGGGGCCTTCCTCATTCCGGTGAAAGGCAAGATGACCTGGACTGTAGCTACGCATGTTGACAGCGGTAAGACGGTACTGTATGTGCAGGATAGTGTGCTGCCTCGCCGTGCCCGCAGAGCCAGTCTGGCCATTCACAGCAAGACGGAAATCTCAAATAGCGTGAATATAATCGGGCTGGTTCCGGGCCTCACTGTGCCAGATTCTTACATCGTGTTCACAGCACATTATGACCACCTCGGCAAGATGGGCTGGGATGCAACTTTCCCCGGCGCCAGCGACAATGCTTCTGGCACAGCCTGTCTGGAATGGCTCGCATCAAGATTTGCCCAGCAGCCTCAGCGTTATTCCATGTTGTTCGTTGCTTTTAGCGGAGAGGAAGCCGGCCTGAAGGGCAGTTCATATTTTGTCGCTCATGCTCCGATCCCGCTACGCAAAATCAGGTTTTTAGTCAACCTGGACATCATGGGCGACGCCGAGCAAGGCGTGACGGTGGTGAATGCCACCGCACATCCCGACGAATTTTCCTTGCTGAAAAGCCTCAACCAGAAAGGTGGTTATCTGCCCGAAATCCGCAGCCGGGGCAATGCTGCCAACAGCGACCATTATCCATTCACCCAAGCCGGCGTTCCTGCATTTTTCCTTTACAGCAATGGCGGCCCGGGCTTTTATCACGACGTCTTCGACAAAGCCAATACCCTGCCGCTAACCCATGTGACCGATGTGCTGAAACTACTACAGGATTTTGCGCTGCAATGATGGCACAGTCACCCACCGAAATTGCTGCACCTGCCGTTCAAAAAAACCAACCGATAAATGAAAGCTACAGCACCCATTTTCATCATCATCGTCTCCTTTGCCGGAGGTATCCTCGGTGCCATCGCCAACGACTGGTTGGGCATCGAAAACTTCGCCGGCATATTGGGCATTTTCGCAGCCGCACAGACCCTGATGTTGCTGCTCGCCATCGCCTTCCGGAAGCTGATACTGGGTCAGGACTTCTTTCCGGGAATCAGCCGGGGAACCAATAGAGGAAAGGCTTAGGCCATAATTCCGAACTAAAGCAGAGCCTGAAAATTGGCGTATCGAATGGTGAACAGATTTTTTTTATCGGCTGCATCACGCCCCCCATCATCCGTTGCGACGCTCCGTTCATCTGGCTTTCGCTGCTCAGCTTTTCCCGGAACAAGAGGCAAGCATCATAAAAAAAGACGGCTCAAACTGGGGCGCTGTTGCTTACTCCATAGAGCCTGAAGCCTCAGGCAATGAACTTCACATACACGAAGAGCACGGCATAGAGCATCGTAGCAATCACCACACCTTTCACCGCCAAATCCATGCGCTTACGGTTAAACAGCAGGAAAGGAATCAGGTTGGCCAGCACAGACAGGGTAATCACCTTGCCGGCCACATCACCTGAGCTGCGGACGCTACCAATAAAAGCATCCAACCCGATGCCGGAGCCCATAATCAGATAAACTACAATGAAGCCGAGCAGCGGCATGAACAAGCCGATGATGAAGCCGATAACAGCCTTATTTAATTGCATGGGTGGCGAAGATAGGCAAGGGTTTACCTTTGCGCCCGTCAACAAAAAATCTCATGAACTTCCCTCTGAATCTTCTTCCTGAACGCACCCAACAGCCACGCAGCCACGGCCTTACAATGGTCATGGATAAAGGCATGGGCATAGATGATGTGCGCAATTTCATGTCGGTTGCGGCACCTTATGTGGACTTGGTGAAGCTGGGCTTCGGCACTGCTATGGTGACGGGCAGCCTGCGAAAGAAAATTGAACTCTACCGCGAACACAACATCCCAGTTTACTTCGGCGGCACCCTCTTCGAAGCCTTTTTAATCCGCAATCAATTTGAAGATTATGTCCGCGTCATTGAAGACTATGGCCTCTCGCACGTAGAAGTAAGCGATGGCTCCATCATCATTCCGCACGCCGAGAAATGCGGCTATATCGAGAAGCTGGCTAAGAAGGTTGCCGTGCTTTCGGAAGTAGGCTCCAAAGACGAGACGAACATCATGCCACCCTACAAATGGATAGAGCTGATGCGAGCAGAACTGGAGGCCGGCTCCAGCTATGTAATCGCCGAAGCACGCGAAGCAGGCAATGTGGGCATCTACCGCGGCACGGGCGAAGTGCGCCAGGGCCTGGTGCAGGAAATCCTAACTCAGATTCCTGCTGAAAAAATCATTTGGGAAGCTCCTCAGAAATCGCAGCAGGTATATTTCATGGAGCTGCTGGGGCAGAATGTGAACCTCGGAAACCTGGCTCCTTCAGAGGTCATTCCGCTGGAAGCAATGCGTATCGGTCTGCGTGGCGACACCTTCCACCTCTACCTCAACAGCAAGGCCAAGACGCCTGCTCATGGCTAATCAGTATGGCCTCATCGGCTACCCGCTTGAGCACTCTTTTTCTCCGGCTTTCTTTCGTGAAAAATGGGAACGGGAATCTATTGATGCCCATTATGAAGCTTTCCCTTTAGCCCAAATGGATGACTTGCCCCAATTGTTGCGGCAACATCCCGGACTTCACGGACTAAATGTGACGGCACCCTACAAAACAGCAGTCATACCATACCTGCATTCACTTTCAGAAGACGCAAGATCACTGGGATCTGTCAATTGCATCCTGATACAAGATGGGCAACTGCATGGCTTCAACACAGACTGGCAGGCCTTTTTAGATTCATTACCCCTTCTGTCTCCACATAATTCGGCATTGATATTAGGAAACGGTGGCGCTGCCCGGGCTATTCGTTTTGGCTTAGGCAAGATTCAGGTGGACGCTAAGCTTGTTTGTCGCCAGGCCAATTTCTGCGACTATTCATTCGATAGTCTTGAAGGAACTGATTTGGCTACGTTTGAACTCATCGTGAATGCGACTACGTTGGGCACATTAAATCAAGGCAAACCGGCATTGCCATACGATGCGCTTCAAAGCCATCAAATCCTGTATGACCTCGTGTATAATCCGCCCCTAACTCCTTTCCTGAATGAAGGGCTGAGGCGCGGGCTATTTGTAAAAAACGGGTTGGAAATGCTGCAACGGCAGGCACTGCTTTCCTGGGAAATCTGGCAAGCCGGAGCCAGGCAATAAATTGATTAAAAAGACTTAGCCCATCAAGGCACGGGGTCATATCCGTGACCGCCACCAGGCCGGCAGCGCCCAATACGCCGGATGGCTAACCAGGCTCCTTTCCAGGGGCCCCATTTCCGGATTGCTTCGATAGCATAAGCAGAACAAGAGGGTGTGAAGCGGCAGTTAGCACCCAGCAGCGGAGACAAAATGAGTTGATAGGCCCGAATTGCTCCCAAAAAAAACCAGGACATCAGCTTACGCATCTGACAGCAATTTCTTCAGTTTTTCAATTCCCTGCAGCAGGGCTTGATTCACGCTGACAAATCCGGGCAGCTCATTGCCGGTACAAATCAGGAACAGATGCAGTTGTTTGTCATCAGCAATTAGCGGCCAGAGTTGGCTTTGTTGCTGACGGAACGCTTCCCGCATCAGACGTTTAACCCGACCCCTATCCACAGCTCTTTTAAATCTTTTTTTTGAAGCAGAAAAGCCCACACGCAAAGGCTCTGCCTCCTCGGCCCGATTGCGGAGTATCCAAATGATTCTTATCGGAAAAACAGAAAACGCCTTTCCTTCCCGGAAAAGCGTTTCAATCTGTTTTTCGCGCTTCAGTCGGCGGTTTGCGCCGAGGAAAAATGCGGTGGCTTGCGCCATAGGGCAATCAGCTAAAGCAAGCTTATTTCAGCTTGCGTTCGTCGCTAACCGTAAGCTTATGACGGCCTTTGGCGCGACGGGATGCAAGCACCTTACGACCATTGGCAGTCTGCATGCGTTTGCGGAAGCCATGAACACTCTTACGGCGGCGATTGTGCGGTTGGAATGTGCGTTTCATATTCTACGATGCGTGTTGAACAACGCCCAGAAGGCGGAAGTTTTCTTTAAAAAGGAACGCGAAGATAGGGGAAATGCACCATCTAACTGCAAAAATGAATGATACGCCAATTCCACGCCCACTATGTAAAAAAATTCGGACTCTGATCAGAATCGGCCAGAGGCGGGGAAGGGCAGGTAAGCAGACGGCCATCTCTGCCTCATTCACCTACCTTTGCGCCCGTTTCGAAAATCATTCATGGATCGTAATACCATCACCGGCTTTGCCCTGCTGGCCGTTCTCGTTATTGCCTACTTCACGTACAATAACTACTCGCAAAACAAATACGAGCAGAAGAGAATTGCGGACAGCATTGCTCTGGCAAAGCAGCACCCGGCACCACCTATTGACACGGCCAAACTGCAAGCTGCAAAAGACACGGTAACTACAGTGCCCATGAGCGACTCCGCACTGGCAACGCTGGCTCCTGCACTCCGTCCTGAGCAGGCTCAGATGGTGACTTTGGAGAATAAAGAACTGAGCCTGCAGTTTTCTACCAAGGGTGCATATCCGGTTCGTGCCTTGCTGAAAGACTACAAGACTTATAGCGGGAAGCCCCTGATATTTTTCGATGGTAAAGACAATTCTTTCTCGCTGACCATCCCAACAGGTAATACACAGGTAGCGACTGGCGACTTGAACTTTCAGGCAAACCAGCTTGCACCCAATAAGATTGATTTTGTGGCGGACCTGGGCGCTGGCAGGGCTGTCAGTCTGGTCTATACATTGCCTGACCAGGGCTACATGATGCAATGCGAACTACGCCTGAAAGGAATTGCTGCAAACTCGCTTCCGCTGCGCTGGAAAATTGCTCCGCTACCTACGGAAAGGGATGTTCACGCTGAAAGAATTCAGACACAAATCCATTTCCAATACAAGGATGGCAAGCATGATTATTTCACGGTAAAGAGCGAAGGCATCCACAAGACGCCGGCTGAGATGCCGCTGCAATGGATGGGCTTCCGTGCCGAATATTTCACTTCTGCACTCATCAATAATGAAGGCTTTACTCAGCCCGACATCCGCGCACAATTCAATAACAAAGACACCAACATCGTAGCTACTCAAACGGCTGCGGCTGTATTGCCTGTTAAGAATGACGGTACAGCATCACTTCGTTGGTATATCGGCCCCAACAAATACAATACGCTCAAACAATTTGGCATTGGGCTGGACGAAATGGTGCCGATGGGTGTGGGCATCCTGGCCTTCACCCGCTACATCAACCAATGGCTGATTGTGCCTGTGTTTGACTTGCTGACCGGCTTCGTAGGCAACTATGGTCTGATCATCATCATCATGACGATTTTCATCAAGTTGCTGACCTCGTTCTTTACCTACAAGAGCTATCTGAGTTCAGCCAAGATGCGGGTGTTGAAACCTGAGTTGGATGAGCTGCGGGCAAAGGTGGGCGGCGACCAGCAGAAGATGGGCATGGAGCAGATGAAGCTATACAGGGAAGCGGGCGTGAACCCAATGGGGGGCTGTCTGCCCACGCTATTCATGATGCCCTTCCTGATTGCGATGTATTCATTTATCCCAAGCGCCATTGAATTCAGGCAGCAATCTTTCCTTTGGGCGCATGACCTATCCACATATGACAGTATAGCCCGGCTGCCTTTTTCCTGGTTCGACCATATTTCGCTGTTTACCCTGCTGATGACGGCTTCTTCGCTTTTCCTGGCACTCTACAACAAGAACATGACGCCTCAGGATCCGAACAATCCGATGATGAAGTATATCCCTTACATCTTCCCCATCGTGCTTTTGGGTATTTTCAATAAGATGGCCGCGGCGCTTACTTTTTATTATTTCTTCTCGAACCTGGTGACGATTGCACAGCAATACATCATCCAGAACTTCATCATTGACGAAGCGAAAATCCACAAGCAAATCAAGGAGGCCCGCCTGAAGCCTGCCACGCCCAGTAAGTGGGCGGCAAAGATTGAAGAGATGCAGAAGGCGCAGGCAACGCGTGCGAAGCCGGGTGGCCCCAGAAAAAGCAAATAATCCCATCACTGGCCTGTACTGACTGGCTAAAGGAAGTTGCTTCATCATCCGGAGCAACTTCTTTTTTTGTGGATTTCCAGGATAGCATGGCTACGTCTTCCGGGAAATGCTGAACAGACAGGCGAACCCCTCAGTGTGCGACGCAACGGATGATAGGGTGCGTGATGCAGCCGATAAAAAAATCTTCTTAGAATTTTTATTTGACGTTCGGATAGTTCCCGATAGTTCCAGCTTCTGCTTGCCTGATGTGCCATGCAGTTGCGGGTCTGGGCCAAAAAAAAGGAGGCTGTCTCCTGTGTAGAGACAGCCTCGATTCAAAAAGGTTCTTTCTGGAGATTATGAAATCAGAAGGGAAGATCGTCAGCAGGTTCCGGGGCATTGGCCGGAGCTGGGTTTTGTTGGAAGCCGGGTGTAGGATTGGTGTTCCAGTTGTTCGGTGCGGGGTTGGCGTTGTTGCTCCAGCCGCTTTGATTGTTGTTGTATGCAGGGTTTTGAGTGTTACTGGTGTCTGCTTTTTCAACGCGCCAGGCATCGAGGTTGCTGAAATAGGACACCTTACCATCGCGCTCGTAACGATTGCCTTTGATGCTAAAATTGACGCGGAGCATATCGCCTATTTCAAATCGGTCAATGACTTCGGTTTTATTCTGGACGAGCTGCATTTTGGCGTAGTTGGTAAATACGTTTCCGTTTACCTCTTCTGAGATTTCAAGAACAAATTCCCGCTTTTTAAAGCGGTCGCTGACGACCTGAGTGTCAAACTTTTCGAGCAACTTTCCTGTGATTTCTAAATTCATGGCGAATCTACATTTTACTTATACAGTGAATAAAAGAGTAACTCCAAAGATAACCAAATGGGGTTGGCAAATTGGGGTTGTTTCAGATTGGATTTTCTGATAAAAAAAAGCCAGGAATTACTTCCTGGCTTTTCAAAGAGGGGAGGCAGATGGGTCTCGAACCCACGACCTTCGGAACCACAATCCGACGCTCTAACCAACTGAGCTACAGCCTCCGTATTGGAGGGCGGCAAAGATAAGTGAGAAGGGTATCTGTGACCTAAATTTTTTCGAGTACGATGGCCAGTTTGCTAAAGTCTGCTGCGGCATTCACCACCTTTCTGTACCCTTCATAGGCACTCAGAGGGATGCTGGTTTTCAGGTAACGTTCTCGGACGGTTACCACTAACTCGTTGCCCTCAATCTTGTAATCAGAATGAAAAGAACAAAGTGTTTCGGAGCCATTGCTGGCAGTCTGATTGATGCGCAATTGCTCCGGGCTAAGAATCTGGTAACCGGTAGGGATGGCGACCCGCAAGGTCCTGAGCTGCTCATTAGGATAGTCTAATTCTACCGGTAGCCTGCGTTTTTTCTCTTCATAAAGCGACATCTGCTGCCCAATGAGCGCCCCGATATGAAAGAGGTATTTCGGTCCGGCATTTTCCATCAATCTGGCAGCCCTGAGTGTAGCCAACACCTGAAGGGAGCTGCCCGTAGTGAAGTTTTGAGCAGTAACGTGATTGAGGCTGAAGCTGTCAATATCCGCAGGCTTATCGCTGAGTCCAATCAATGTGCTGACGAATTCCTGCTCTTTGTCTTTAGGCAGCAGCACGAGCTGAGGTATAAAATCTGCGGCACTTTGTCCCTTGAAATCCCACGCTATCTGCACGAGTGGTAAGAGGTCATTGCCTTCAAAACGGACCAGGGCTGTAATGCTGGTGCTGTTCTGTTCCGGATTTGTTTGTGGCAGGATTCGCGGGTCAGCGATGATATCTGATTCGGAGGCTGATATTTTGGCGAAGATGCCTTTAGCACCACAAAGCTGATAAGGGATGAACGGGTAACGATAGTAGGGCGCTGCGGGCGCTATGTATGCATTCAGGCCGGGCAGGAAGAAGCAATATTCGCTGAAACGGCTCCAGATTTCGAGGCTGTCATCCACGCCCAGGTCGAAGCGGTTATTCACTTTCCCAATTTGGAAAGCAATATTTTCTGAGCGGAAACAGGCGGCAAAAAGCTGTACGAGATCGTGCTCTGATATCTGCCTGTTGCGGATGAGATTGTTCCAATCGTCATGGTCATCAATAGCTGCCGGGCTGAATTTGTTCTTCAGGAAATCTTCGATGGCAATCACGCGCTGCTCTTCGTTGCCGGATAAGTCCAGGCCCGATTTTTCGAGGATTTTCCTTGCGATTCGCTGCTTCTTTTCACCGACATCTGCATATCGCTGCCAGAGGGCTTGTGCCATATCGTCCCAGCTTTGCCTGCGCACTTTTTCACGTTCTGTGCGCAAGACGTAGCTGAGCTTGAAATCCACACGCTGCAAGGCATTTTGATATCGGCTGTTCTGTTCTTCTTCGAGTGCAGGGATGTTGTATGCGATGGCAGAATAGCATCGTTGCATACCCAGCAGCGAATCTTTTGGATTAGGAAAGCCATTATAGCCTTTGCAATCATAAATCATAGGCTCTGGCTCAATGAGACGAAAGACTGCTTTCTGAACCGGTAATCTGTATTGAAAAACCTCCGAGCCGGAAGCAGAGCCTGGGAGCTTCATGGTGTAAAGAATCTCCACTTCGGCGCCTGGGGAGACACCTTCCAGGGCAATGAGATATTCCCGCCCGCCTTGTTCCGAATTAATCTTTTGGATTTTCTCGCGAGCTACAGTCAGCACCTGTCCGCCAGGCTGGATGGTACGGGCCATTATCTCGTACATCCTTGCGCCTGAGGGAAGGGGGATATGGAAGGTTTTGAATGCCTCAGTACCCAGTTCATCGTTTAGATGAATAATCCAATGTGTGGTGTAATACTGATCGTAATCGCCCTCATCGCCAGCCTGTGTTTGCGATACTATTTCATCTAAGATAAACACAGCAGGGGCCTTCTTAAAGCTATCCTGAACCGGAGTGATGACTGGCGAAGCTGCCCAGGTAACGGGATGATTGGGCTGTGCCTGCAAGGATGCGGCAGTCAATAAGAGCCAGGCTCCGAGTGCCTGTGCCATCATTTTTGTTCCATTCATTTTTTGAAACAGAGCGTTTGCTTAATGTGATTGAGTCAATACTACCGACTCCCGGCCTGCATCACGCAAGGCTGTTATTAGTTGATTTTGCGCAGGAAATTTTTCAGGACTAACGCTGAGGGTATTCCATGTAATGTCCCGGCTGAGCCAAATTGTATTCCCACGCAACGCATAATGCTGTTTAAAACTACCGATTCCATCCACGTTGAAAGACTTGTCGGTAGGCAAATAACTCAATCTGTAACCGGCAGGTATTTTTAAGGCCACCACGCTTTGTTGTGTTTGGCAATAAGAGTAGCTAATGGGAACATCTCGTTGCGTAGGGTCTGCGTAGTCGGATTCAAAATCTTTTTGCAGGCAGAGGTTAATGAATAAATCACTCCCAGCCCTTTTTGCAAAATCAGGCAAAGAAATATTGCCGGTCACAAGACAAGTTTTATCGGGATTAGATGCTTGTTCAAATTGAGCATCACTCAAGTCATACTTGTCTGAGCCCCTTTGGGTAAAGTTTTTCAGGGCATCATTTCGTTCCGAAGCGCTGGTATAGCGGATTTGTTCAGCAAGATTCCAAGCAGGATATCCGGCGAGATGCATGGTAATCTGACCATTGGCATTCGTCCCCGTCAAGCTTAATTCCGTTGTGTCTGTAATGAGGTTTTGACTGGCTGGCAAAACAGGTGTCACTACGATTTCATAATGCTCCGCATCAAGACTCAGGAGTGCTTCTTTCCCCTGAATCTGGCTGGGTGGAACACCAAAAGGTATGTCCCGGTCTGTGCCATCCAGGTAAAGCCATTTACCATCAATTCGCGCCATACAAATCATGTGATTATCGTTCATGGGCGTGGGCAATACTTCATAACGATAAGGGATATCACGCGTCCCGATCCAGGCTATATGCGCATCAATACCTGCATATCGGCTCAAGGAAACGAGCAGGTTACTCATGTCTTTGCAATCTCCAAAACGACGGGTGCAAACGATAGGTGCATCGCGCGGAATGAAGCCGCCCAGGCTGTCTTCATAAGCCACATAGCGAATATGCTCCTGCACCCATTGATAGATACGTGCAGCCTTTTTGCGTGGCGTATTGATGCCTTTGGTGAGGCTGTCCACCAGCGTTCGCATGAAGACATCCGGCTTCAGGTTTACATTTTTGATGAAGCCATAATACCAGTGGTAGAGGTCTGCCACAGAAGACAGAAAAGGAATGTTTGCGCCTGTTCCCGGATCCTTGAATGACTTTACAAACACAGAGACCTGCGGTATGTAATGCGGTATTGAAGGAGCATGGTCAAATTGTTTCAGAGCTGGCATGTTTGTGGCAGTCCAGGTATAAATCGTTTCATTGTGTCGCTCCTCCCTGCTCATCTGAATCCGGTCCTGATGCAGACCACTGAGGAGATAGCCAATTTGTACCCCATGCGGTACGCGCAGCTCAAAACTCGACTTGTCTTGCGGGATGGAAGATTGGAAGTAAAACGGCGACAAGAAGTGAACATCATGAACAATCAGCGAATAATTCAGGCGAGTCCGGGCGTACTTACTCAGGTTTGAAAAATGGACTTCTGTTTGTTTTGTGTCGTTATAAAAAATATTGTCGTCCTGCGATTGTGTTGTTCTGAAGTCCGAAACCCGAATTATCTTATAGCGATTGCCAATAGGCATCATGGTAGCGGCATCAATGCTGGTCAGGGCTTGCTGAAAGCCATGATACACCTCGTCTGTTGCGAAAAGGTTTGCCGCATGGTCTGAAAGCAATAGCACCTCACGGCTAATATCTCTACGGCCTACTAAGCTGCCGCTTTCAAATTGCAGCCGGAGTTTTTCAGTATTATTCCAAACCACGGCCTGTTGCCCTTGATACCGAGTGGCCAATTCGGATACTGCTACATTTTGTGCAGTCCCAATCTGCGCAGCCAATAAGCAAATTGCAAGGGCTGAAGCGCGAATCAATTCACGATACATGTGCACTGTGTGAAGCTCAGTTTTTTTCACCATTACCTGCAAGCAGAATAAGCTTCGATTTTTTATTGAAAAAAGTATTGGGGTTTGCACAATCCACTGCCCACATTCAAGAGCAATCCCGGCAC
>CAYRJR010000055.1:0-14573 GCA_964424655.1 uncultured Chitinophagaceae bacterium | reverse complement strand
TTCGCCCAGCAAAGGCCTGAGCATTTTCTCTTCCTCCAATTTCGACTACCATGATATGGAGCATCATGTGGCTCCAGACGGGAAGACGCATATCTCAAACTCGTACAACGGCTATCATTTAGAGCGAAACATCAAGGAAAAACTGATTGCCGATGATGGTAGCAAGGTGTACGATTTCTCCCTCACAAAGAATATCGTCTGCATGTTGCTCTCGGTCATCCTGTTACTGTGGATCATGATTTCCGTAGGAAAGAAATATGGCCGTGAAGGCTCCGGGAAGGCCCCCAGTGGTTTTCAGAATGCGCTGGAGCCGGTCATCATGTTTATGCGTGATGAAGTAGCCAAGCCCAATCTGGGTTATCAATACATGCGCTTCATGCCTTTGATTCTGACTGTATTCTTTTTTATCTGGATTAACAGCTTGCTGGGCCTACTGCCCTTCGGGTTCAATTTCACGGGCAATATTGCCGTCACGCTGTGCCTTTCTGTTGTGTCTTTTGTCGTGATGGTTGCTAAGGGAAATAAGCATTTCTGGACACACCTATTCAATCCTCCCGGTGTGCCCCTGGGTATCAAGTTTATCCTGGTTCCGATTGAAATCATCTCGCTGTTCGTAAAGCCCGTTGCCCTCACCATTCGTCTGTTTGCCAATACGCTGGCTGGCCACATTGTGATTCTGAGCTTCATTTTCATGATTTTCATTTTCGGTGCTATCAGCAAGCTTGTGGGCGTTGTATTCATCCCCCTGTCTGTGTTCTTCTCCATTTTCATGTTCTTCCTGGAACTGTTGGTGGCAGCAATTCAGGCATTCATCTTCGCCAACCTGACCGCAGTATTTATCGGCCAGTCAATTGAAGAAGACCATCATGGTCATGAAGAAGGCCACATGCATCAGCATGGCATTGCTAATGAGGAAACTGGTCAGGATTTTCACATCAGCCCACAGGAGCTGGTTGCTTAATCGGATAACATTTTTCATCTTCCATCAAGACTTACATAAACCGTTTTTTCTCTCACCCAAATCCATAGTAACATGTCGTTGTTGAACACAATTCTGCTCGAAGCCGGTTCCGGCCTTGCACAAGCCGGTGGTGCCGTAGGTGCCGGTCTGGCTGCTCTGGGCGCAGGCGTTGGTATCGGTCAGATTGGCCGTGGCGCTGTTGAAAGCATCGCCCGCCAACCCGAAGCTTCAGGAGACATCCGCGCGAACATGATCCTGACTGCTGCCCTTGTAGAAGGTGTGGCTCTGTTCGGGGTTATCGCCGGCATCCTGGCCATCGTACTCTAAACCGTACGAGACTGGCAAGTGTATTCACGAGCCAGGGCAGAAGATTCCATTGGCCTGCACCCAATGCACAGGGCAGCAGGTGCAGGCCAAATCTTCATAACGGCTTCCACTTTCAACAATTCAGTACTCAAGAGATTTTTTAAAAGAATAGTAGCTGCCCAATCCAAAACGAATAGAAAGCAGCGTTCCAATACGAACCCCCAACCCCTTCAAACCAACTTAAATGGACTTATTATCACCCGAACTTGGCCTGTTTGTCTGGACTCTCCTGGCCTTCCTGATTGTACTGTTCATTCTGAAAAAATTTGCCTGGAAGCCTATCCTTAATACACTTGGCGAACGCGAACGTGGTATCGCGGACAGCATTGCAGCCGCTGACCGCGTGAAAAAGGAAATGGCTCAGATGCAGAATGAAAATGAAAAGCTCATGGTACAGGCACGTGAAGAACGCACCCAAATGCTGCGTGAAGCCAAACAAATGAGCGAGCAAATCATTGCCAAAGCCAAGGAAGACACCAGGGCCATCACGGATAAGATGATTACGGATGCTCAGCAGCAAATCACACAACAAAAGATGGCTGCCCTTACGGACGTAAAAAATCAAATTGGAGCATTGGCAGTTGAAGTAGCTGAAAAAGTAATCCGCCAGAAGCTTTCTTCCGAAGACGCACAAAATGCCTACAACAGCCTGCTTAGCCAGGAAGTAACGCTGAACTAAATCCGTCAACCTTAGTGCCTCTGTAATCAGCGCCCTAACGGGAAAGGCCATACAAGAAAAGCAACGTCAGCACACCTTAGAAATATGCAAAACCCACGTCTCGCTTCCCGCTACGCCAAAAGCCTCATTGACCTGGCTCAGGAGCAGCATTCGCTGGAAGAAACCTTGCAGGACGTTCAGATAATTGATGCCACCATCCGGGCCAGCCGGGAGTTTGGCAACATGCTGCGCAGCCCCATCATCAAGGCAGATAAGAAACAAGCCATTTTCGATGCCGTGCTGGGCGGGAATATCGGTACGCTGACCCGTGCCTTTGTAAAGCTGCTGACCGAAAAAGGCCGTGAGGCTAACCTTGCTGAAATCGCCAGTGCTTTCATCAGCCAATACCGGGAGATGAAAAACATCTCTATGGTGAAACTGATAACCGCAGCGCCAGTCAGCGAGCAGGTGAAAGAAAGCATCCGCCAGAAAGTAGCTGCCGCCATGCCCGGCAGGCAAGTGGAAATGTCCACCGAAGTGAAAGCAGAACTCATCGGCGGCTTTGTGTTGGAAATGGGCGACAAACTGGTGGATGCCTCTATCCGCCGCGACCTGGCTGACATCCGTAAGCAATTCCTGCAGAACCTCTACATACAAAACATCCGCTAAGCCTTTCTTGAAACAGAAAAGCCAATTCAAAAATTCAACTCAACAACATGGTGGACATTAAACCAGATGAAATAAGCGCGATTTTGCGCCAGCAACTGACCAACTTCGATGCCGGCGCATCGCTGGAAGAAGTAGGCACCGTGCTCACCGTAGGTGATGGTATCGCCCGCGTTTATGGACTTAGCTCTGTTCGTCAGGGCGAGCTGGTTCAGTTTGAAAATGGTGTTCAGGCCATTGCCCTCAACCTCGAAGAAGACAATGTCGGTGTGGTGATGATGGGTGATTATTCTGAAATCCGTGAAGGCGCGAAAGTGAAACGCACGGGTCAGATTGCCTCTATTAAGGTTGGTGAGGGCATGTGTGGCCGTGTGGTAAATACCCTCGGCCAGCCTATTGATGGTAAAGGCCCCATTACTGGCGAACTTTATGAAATGCCCCTCGAGCGTAAGGCTCCGGGTGTAATCTTTCGTGAGCCGGTAAAAGAGCCGCTGCAAACTGGTATCAAGGCTATTGATGCCATGATTCCTATCGGTCGTGGACAGCGCGAACTGGTGATCGGTGACCGCCAGACCGGCAAGAGCGCCATCTGTATTGACACCATCATCAACCAAAAAGAATTTTACGAAGCCGGCAAGCCGGTGTATTGTATCTACGTGGCCATCGGTCAGAAGGCATCTACCATCGCTCAGGTGATGAAGACGCTTGAGGACAATGGTGCGATGCCATACACCATTATTGTGGCTGCATCTGCTTCTGAGCCTGCTCCACTACAGTTCTATGCACCTTTTGCAGGTGCTGCTATTGGTGAATTCTTCCGCGATTCTGGTCGCCCGGCTCTTGTGATTTATGATGACCTGTCCAAGCAGGCAGTAGCCTACCGCGAGGTGTCGCTGCTGCTGCGTCGCCCGCCAGGTCGTGAGGCTTATCCCGGTGACGTATTCTACCTCCACAGCCGTTTGCTGGAGCGTGCTGCCAAAGTGATTTCGAACGATGAAATCGCTAAAAACATGAACGACCTGCCCGACAGCCTGAAAGGTATCGTGAGGGGGGGGGGGTCGCTGACAGCCCTGCCCATCATTGAGACCCAAGCCGGTGACGTATCGGCTTATATCCCGACGAACGTAATCTCCATCACGGATGGTCAGATTTTCTTGGAGTCAAACTTGTTCAATGCGGGTATCCGCCCTGCCATCAACGTAGGTATTTCAGTAAGCCGTGTGGGTGGTAACGCTCAGATTAAGTCTATGAAAAAGGTGTCTGGTACATTGAAACTCGACCAGGCATTGTACCGCGAGCTGGAGGCTTTCTCAAAGTTTGGTGGAGACCTCGATGCGGCTACCAAGAGCGTTATTGACAAAGGCGCTCGTAACGTGGAAATCCTGAAGCAGCCTCAGTTTTCTCCCTATTCTGTAGAAAAACAAGTAGCCATCATCTACCTCGGTACCAATGGCCTGCTGCGTGATATTCCGGTGAAGAATGTCCGGGCTTTTGAAGAGCAATTCTTGCGTGAAATGGAACTGAAACATCCTGAAGTGCTGGCTGATTTTAAGAAAGGGAACCTATCAGACGACAGCCTGGCAAAGACCACCAAGCTGGCTGAGAACGTTGCTACATCTTTCAAAAACTAAAGACACACACTTGAATCAGGAAGGCCTCGCAACTCGCGGGGCTTTTCTGTTTTTGGTGGCTCCGCTTGCCGTAAGACGTACCTTCTTTTTGTGGCCCAAACAGGGTATGCTACCTCCTGTGCGATTGTGGCAATGGTGGCGAGTACATACCATCGCTATGTTGTTGGTAGGGGCTTGTGGTGTTTTTTTTTTGAAGCGGTGTCGTGCACAAATGGGCTGACTATTTCGGGAAATGCTGCGTAGCGAAATATGGCTGAAGTGTGCGACGCAACGGATGCTCCATCGGGCTGCAAAAGCCGGTAAAAAATATCCCGGAAAAGATGCGACAATGCCTTTGTGGATGGTCTGATTATGGCGAAGAAATGAGCAGATGTTTTCGAATAGAACGGGTGCGTATTGTTGGCTTGAAATCCTTGCTCGTAGCGCGTTTCGGGTGCTTGCTCGAAATGTGATGGTACGTAAGTTTTTGCCGATGAATGGCGAAGGGAAACGGTGGAATGAAACGTGGTTATTGAGGAATGGGCGGGGCGCTGGAAGTACCTTTCCGCAATGTCCAATCGCCTTACTCACGAGCAAAGTCCCTATCTGCTGCAGCATGCCCACAACCCTGTTGACTGGTATCCCTGGGGCGATGAAGCATTTGAAAAGGCCAGGTCGGAATGCAAGCCGGTGATTGTGTCAATCGGCTACTCAGCCTGTCATTGGTGCCACGTGATGGAGCGGGAGAGTTTTGAAGATGAACGAACAGCAGCCTACATGAACGAGCACTTTGTGTGCATCAAAGTGGACCGGGAAGAATACCCTGATGTGGATGCGTTTTTTATGGACGCAGTGCAGGCCGTTTCAGGTTCCGGAGGCTGGCCACTCAATGTCTTTGCAACGCCCGAAAGGCTTCCTTTTTATGGCGGCACATATTTTCCACCGCAACCCGCCTATAATCGTCCCTCCTGGATGCAGGTACTGCAACGGATCCACGAGGTCTGGGATACGCAGCATGGGGAGGTAAAAACGCAATCGGAGGAGATGATAAAATACCTGTACAGGATGTCGGAAGTGGCTGTTGGAAAGGGTTCTGTTGTTTCGAAGGAAGATTGTGAAGCGATGGCTGCCGGGCTGTTGGGAGCCGCAGATCAGACCTGGGGCGGCTTTGGTGCAGCACCGAAATTTTTAGGTACAATGGCACTCAGTTTTCTCATTGAGCATTCAGGATACTTCGGAAATGAACAGGCTATGCAGCATGCTATACACAGCCTCGACCGAATGATTGCCGGTGGAATTTATGACCAACTGGGTGGTGGATTTTCGCGCTATAGCACGGACCGGTATTGGCTGGCACCGCACTTCGAAAAAATGCTCTACGATAACGCACTCATGATTTCCGTATTGTGCGATGCATATCGTGTAACGAAGAAAGCTCGCTACCGTGAGGTTATTGAAGAAACCATAGGGTTTGTGAACCGGGAATTACGAAATGAGGCAGGCGGTTTTTGCAGTGCCTTGGATGCGGATAGTGAAGGTGTGGAAGGTAAATTTTACACTTGGTCCCTAGAAGAATGGAATGCGGCGACTGAGGGTGGTAACCCTTTTGTTGAAGCCTATTTCGGAATCGAAGCTGGTGGCAATTGGGAAGGAGTAAATATCCTGCATGAAGCCATCCCTATTGATGAAGCTGCACGACTTCATGGTATCAAAACAGACGAAGCTGCACGACAGATTTCTGAGTTAAAAAAAAGGCTCTTTAAAACCCGCGCGCAACGCGTTCATCCAGCCACCGACGACAAGTGTCTTTTATCCTGGAATGCACTGATGAATTCTGCCTTAATAAAAGCAGGAAAGGAATTACAGAATGAGCATTGGCTGCAACAGGCAATGCAGCACATGAATTGGATGAAAGCTGCGTTTAGGCAGCCGGATGGAACGTGGATGCGCGTATGGAAATCAGGCCAGGCACGCATCGCTGCACAACTTGAAGACCTCGCGTTTTTAGCAGAGGCGATGACCGATTTGGGAGTTGCTTCAGGTGAGCATGAATGGATCATAGAGGCAGGTGAGATCGTGGAGCAAATGCTGGAAGATTTTAGACAGGAAGAATCTTCTTTCTTTTACTCCAGCTCATCCGCCCAACGGGATATTCCGTTGCGAAAAGTGGAGGTTACTGACGGTGTGATGCCTTCGGCAAATGCTATGATAGCAGGGCTTTTGCAGATCTTGGGTATGCTCTTGGCTCGTAGTGAATGGTCTTCCAACTCAGAAGAAATGATGAGCCGGATGGTATCGGCAACAAGGCAGTATCCAATGTCGTTTTCGAAGTGGGGTATATTGATGCAACGCTGGTTGGAAGGCCCCCGGGCAATAGTTGTTTGTGGGCGCAATGCGAGAAAAATACAAGGGGAAATCAGCAAGCAATGCCCACCCCATGCTGTAGTAGTAACATCTCAGAAGGCCGCGAAAAAAATCCCTTTGACCGCAGAGAAATATTCTGACGCTGATTCCCTTATTTTTGTTTGCTCCGCAACGGCATGTTTACCTGCGGTATCGGCTCCCGAAGATGCACTTCGATTACTTAAGTAAAACCGCTTCCAGACGAATGTTACTCAGTAGAAAAACGCCATTTGCAGGGCGTTCACGACAATTTTTTGACAAGCTGTTTGCTTTTTCAGAAAAAACGCCAAATATTGTGTGCCAGTTTTAGCGGCCTTTTGTGACGCTAAGCCGAAAATTCTTTTTATTTGCCATCTCGCAAAAACAACTCAATACGGTAGTATGAAACAACGCTCCCTGACCATCTCAGCCGCTGCGCTGCTCGCATTTGCATCCGGCTGCGGTCCATCAGGAAATGGAGGGCAACTTGTAGGTGTTCCCAACACCATGATGTACAGGTCGCCCACTCCGTTAGGAATGGTATTTGTCCCCTCTGGCGTTCTCAAAATGGGAGCCAGTGATGAGGATATAACGGGCAAGAATGAAGCGCTCATCCGCACGGCTCAGATTTCCGGCTTCTATATGGATGCAACGGAAATTTCCAACCAGGAATATCGTCAGTTCACTAATTGGGTACGGGACTCAATTGCCCATACACTGTTGGGCGATTTCAAGGATATGCCGGATGGTAGCCAAATCTTGGATACTCGCAAAGCGATCAACTATAAAAATCCCGATGTTCAAGACCAACTGGCTTCCTTGTACATCGCGGCTGACCAAAGTGGCTGGGGACGTAAAGAGTTCGACAACAGCAAGCTGGTTTATCATTATGAGGACTTCAATTTTGATGAGGCCACTAAGAATCCTACGCAACCCCGCACTAATTACATCGTAAAGCACGATGTTTCCATTTATCCGGACACCTCCGTTTGGATGCGTCAGTTCTCATACTCTTACAATGAGCCAATCGCCCGTCAGTACAACTGGTTCCGTGCTTTTGATAATTATCCTGTAGTTGGAGTCAATTGGTTTATGGCCAATGCATTTTGTAACTGGCGCACGCATCTTTGGAAATCTGAACGCGAAAAGAACAAGCAATATTTTGAAAGCAAATTCCGCCTGCCTTCTGAGCAGGAATGGGAATGGGCTGCACGCGGTGGTCGCAATGAGTCCCCTTATCCTTGGGGTGGTCCATATATCGTGAATAAGAAGGGCTGCTACTTGGCAAACTTTAAGCCTCAACGTGGCAATTATGCTGCCGATGGTGGTCTATATACTACTCCGGTTAATGCTTACTTCCCGAATGACTATGGTCTCTACAACATGGCAGGTAATGTAAGTGAGTGGACTGGATCTTCTTACTTCGGTCAGGCCTATGATGTGGTTGCTGATGTTAATCCAGATGTTCACTATCGCATTCGTGAAAATGATCCCCAATGGATGCGCCGAAAAGTAATCCGTGGCGGTTCATGGCGCGATGTGGCTTATTACCTACAAACGGGTACCCGTGATTGGGAATATGCAGATACTGCTAAGGCTTATATCGGCTTCCGTTGCATTTACCCTGAAATTTCCGAGGCCGTAACCAATCGCCCAATTCGTGGTCGTGCATCTAATCGCTAATTCCTGAACTTGGAAATAGTACTTGATTCAATATCTCATAACTCTCCTTTCTCATCGTTCAAATCGTCCCCTAACAACAAGTAATGAACTCGATTGCACTATTTTTTGAGACTAAGTCGGGCAAGTACCTGAAGAACTTTATTGTTGGTGTTGGTGCGTCAATTGTACTCGTCGGTGCACTGGCAAAACTTCAACACTGGCCAATTGCAAACTTCATGTTGCCTGTTGGTATGTTCACAGAGGCTTTCATCTTTGCCCTTTTAGGGATTCTTCCGCCGGTGAAAGACTACTATTGGGAGCGATATTATCCCAATCTGGATGAGAATCCCCATGTGGAAGCTTATCGCAAAGGAGTTAAGTTTCAAATTCCTGCTGCTCCGCTCGGTGCGAACTCCGGAGGGAATCTTGGAGCAACAGCTTCTTTGGATAAGATGCTTGAAGAAGCTCAAATCAACCCGACTAATCTGAAGCGCCTGAATGAAAATTTCAACCGCTTTGGTGATACGGTTGAGCAAATGAAAGATATCACAGAAGTGACTGCTGCTACAGGTGCTTACACTACTGCGGCTCGTGAAACGGCAACTGCTTTAGGTGAAATGAAGACTACATTTCAAGGGGCTACCCAGACAATGAACGTATTCAATGGCGCGGCTGAAGATGCTGCTCATTTCCATAATCAAGTCGGTATCCTCACCCAAAATTTGGGTCAATTAAACCAGATTTATGAAGTGGAACTTCAGGATGCCAATAATCACCTAAAGGCTATGAATCGCTTTTACAGCACCTTGCTTAATGCTTCTGATTCTATGGCAGCTTCTGCTGAAGATGCTCAGGCAGCACGCGATCAAATTGGAGCATTGGCCCGCAACCTTACTAATCTTAATTCTATTTACGGCAACATGCTTGCAGCAATGCAGGGGAGGTAGGTCCTCGATTTGAAGCTGTTACGAAGTACCTCCATCTCATTTATTAAATCCAAAAGCTAAGGAATGTCGTCGAACATACCTAAGGAGCCGCGGCAGCTCATGATTAACCTCATGTATCTGGTCCTGACTGCGATGCTGGCCCTTAATGTTTCCAATGAAATCCTGCACGCATTCAAGGTGTTGAATGTGGGCATTACCAAGTCAAACAAATCTCTTGATGCCAAAAACAATGAAACTCTTCTTGAATTTCAGGCTAATGAAGATATGGAGGGACACCGTGAACGTGTAAAACCATATAATGACCGGGCTAAAGAAGTGCATGAAGAAGCCGCCAGGGTGTTTAAGTATCTCGATGATTGGAAAGAACGCATTATTAAACAATCAGGCGGATACCTTGGTGGTGGTACCTCTGGTGAAGTGAAAAATGAGTCTGATATTGATGCTTCTACCTATCTTCTCGTTGAGAAAAAAGGAGGTGATGAAATCAAAAAGCAACTCTCTGATTTCCGTGATTTCGTTTTGCAACGGATAGGTAATCAAAATGTTAAGGACATACTTTCACGTGACTTGCCTGTTAAGATTGAAGATCCTCCAAAGTCTGAAGATAACCCTGCCGGCGACTGGAGTACAGGTACCTTTTACCATGTTCCTACTCTTGGCGTTCTTGCATTGATTTCCAAAATGCAAAACGATGTTAGGTCTTCCGAGTCTGCTGTTATTAATGAGCTTTTTAAAGAGGCTGAAGCCAAGCCTATCAAGTTTGATGCTATTACGGCACTCGCTATCCCTCAAACCAGCTATGCATTAGTTGGACAACAGGTAAAGGCTCAAATAATGGTTGCTGCCTATAATAAGTCTGTCAGCCCTTCAATTAGTGCTTCTTCTGGTTCTATCAAAATTGCTGACGGCGTTGGCGCCTGGACTGGAACTGCTTCTGGTGTTGGGTTGCAGACGGTTCGTGGTACGCTTAGCCTTAATCTTGGTGACAGGACTATCTCTCAACCTTGGAGCTTCCAGTATATGGTTGGTAGCGCGGGTGCTTCACTACAGTTGGATAAGATGAATGTATTTTACATTGGGGTTCCAAACCCGATTACTGTAACGGCTGCGGGTTATTCTTTGGAAGATGTTAGTGTAAGTATTCCTGGTGCGACCCTGACTAAAACAGGGAACGGTAAATACAATGTATTCGTAACTGGCGGACGTGAGGTTGATGCTTCTATCTTAGCTAAAACTGTCGATGGCATGAAGAATGTAGGAGCTATGAAGGTGCGTGTAAAGCGTATTCCTGATCCTCAAGCCCAACTAGGTGGGAAACTCAGCGGAGCCATGCAGTCTAACATTTTCCGTGCTCAACTTGGTGTAGCTGCTGTCTTGGAAAACTTTGATTTTGATGCCAAATTCACTATCACCGGGTATGATTTTTCATATCAGCCTAAACGTGGCGACTACCAAGGTCCCTTTCATACCAATAGTGCCTATTTCCCTGAAGAAGCGAAGCGTTTCATGCCTCATATGAAACCAGGGGATAGGGTTTACATTGATAATGTCCGTGCGAAAGGGCCTGATGGAACTACCCGAGCTCTTAATCCCATTACAATCCTTCTGAACTAAAATTTCCGAGACTAAGCCATTATATTCGTCCGCATGAAAATCCGTTCCTTATACAGTCTTGCAACTTTTGCTTTGCTATTAGCATACAGCACTAGTGTCAGCGCTCAAAATGTGACTGATGCCGCCCAATCCGGAAGCGGTAGCAACAATGAACCTGTTTCTTCAGGCTGGTTGCCTTCGCTAGTTAGGGATGGAGCCTACGACCGTGTGCCACATAATATGCGCATCCTGGGTTGGCAAATTCCGAATGAACGAGACATCCTTTGGAAGAAACGAGTATGGCGTGAGATTGATACCCGTGAAAAGCAAAATCTTGCTTTTAGATATCCTGGTGACGACCAGTCTGGTGGCGGATACTTCATTGAGATCCTCCTGGATGCTGTAAAGAAGGGTAAGATAAAGGCATATTCTACTTTTGACGACCGCTTTACTACCGCTCTTACCAAGGAGCAAATCATTGAGAAACTTGTAGGCAAGCCGGATACTTTCCTCCAGGAAGACCCTATTACTGGCGAGACAAAGCAACTGATTCGTCGTCGTGATTTTGATCCGGATGTAGTGACTTTATATCGCATCAAGGAAGATTGGATGTTCGATCGCAATCTGGGCCGCATGGTTGTTCGTATCATTGGTATTGCACCATTGGTTGACATTAAGAATGAAGACGGAACGACTCGTGCTTCTACTCCTTTATTGTGGATTTATTATCCTGAAGCCCGTCCTGTATTGGCTCAATACGAAGTATTCAATCCTGAAAATGATGTTCACCGTATGACTTGGGATGATTACTTGGAAGGTCGTTATTGGAGTGGCAGAATTGTTCAGGTTACTAATGGTACTCAGGAATCTTTCAGCGCCAGTGGGATGAGCAAACTCGATGCTCTATACGAAAGCCAGCGTATTTCAGAGATGCTTTTCAATAAGGAACACGATATGTGGGTTTATTAATGCCCTTTTATTTTCTTGTTGATCTTGAAGCGCTACATTTTGTGGCGCTTCATTTTTTTGGAATTGTCATACTCGCAATTCTATATTGTGGTCTTTCTTCAATAGCGATATGAATTCTTTGCCGAGACTTGAAGTTTGTTTGTCGCCTGCTCTGTTGCATCTATTTGATACTCAGAATTCAATCACAGTCATAATTGACGTTTTTAGAGCGACCTCTACCATAGCTGCGGCATTAGATAATGGGGCCTCTGAGGTGATTCCTGTTGCTGGTGTGAATGAATGTATCGCAGTTGGTAAACACACACCAAACAGTATTACTGCTGGCGAGCGGGATGGTAAAATTGCACCGGGCTTACAACTTGGTAATTCTCCCCTTTCATTCCCTCGTTCTTTCATTTCAGGCAAGTCATTAGTACTTTCCACAACGAACGGGACCCGATTACTTCATATGGTTAAAGAAGGCGCAGAAATTGTCACAGGGTCTTTCTTAAACCTGTCATCGCTATGTTCATTTCTTATTGAACAGCACAAGCCTGTCCTGTTAGGTTGTGCAGCCTGGAAAGACCGATTTAATCTTGAAGATACCCTGATGGCAGGAGCAATAGTAAATCGGGTTGCAACACACTTTTCTATTCAATGTGATAGCGCCCGTGCTGCTGCAACGATTGAGCGGCAATGCGATACCAACTATTTGGACTATTTACGAGACAGTTCCCATTATAATAGGCTGTCTGCCTATGGACTTTATGATGACCTGGAATACTGCACAACGCCAGATTTGCATCCGGTAGTACCCATTCTTCGGAAGGGACGGTTAGTAAAGGCTTAGATAGTGCGCCAATGTTTCTCCGAGAGTTTAGTTGGTTTGAGGCAACATAAACTTGAAACCAATTCCATGGATAGTCTGTAATTCAATACCGGGAATATCCTTTAAGTGCTTGCGAAGCTTGGTGATGAATACATCCATCGAGCGGCCTAAGAAGTAATCTTCTTTTCCCCAAACATTGAGAAGGATTTCTTCGCGTTTTAAGACTCGGTTTGAGTTGAGTGCCAGATAGCGTAACAAATCTGCCTCACGCTGGGTGAGTTGAACTCTGGTGCTATCATTGAACAAAAGCAGGTCGTTGTAATTGAATGTCAGATTACCGATTACTACTTCATTCGGACCATCTTCCTCTTTTTTCTTTGTGCGTTTCAGAAACACTTCGATGCGCAACAACAGCTCTTGCATGTTGAATGGCTTCGTGACATAGTCATCAGCTCCGCCCTGGAAGCCTGCTATTTTATCCTCGTCCATATTCTTTGCCGTGAGCAAAATGATAGGGACTGTCTCATTCTTTTTGCGGATCTGGCCTGCAAGCCAAATTCCATCACGTTTTGGAAGCATAACGTCCAGAACACAGACGTCAAAATTGTGCTTCATGTAATACTGCCAGCCGGTTTCTCCATCTGGAGCGTGTATCACACTATAACCATTTGCCTCCAGATTGTCTTTCACTACGAAACCCAATGTAGGGTCGTCTTCTACTAATAGAATGTTGACTTTGGAATCAGACATAAATATTGAAGCGGGTAACTATTTTTTACGATAATGGCAAGTTAAGTGTAAAAGTGCTGCCTTTCCCTAATTGGCTGATGCAGTTTATTTCACCGCCATGGGCATGAGCAATGATACGAACATAATTCAAGCCAATACCAAATCCTTTTACGTCATGTACATTGCCCGTATGCACCCGGAAAAAGTGATTAAACACCATGTTCTGGCTTGCTTTATCTATCCCGATTCCATTATCACTTACAGAAATCATGAGCCTGTTCCCTTGCCTTTCTAATGAAATCCTAACTACCGGTGATGTCAGCGAATACTTGACTGCATTGTCCACTAAGCTGATTAATGCTGCCTTCAAATGTGTCTGGTCTCCATGGTAATGAATGGCCTCATTGGGCAGTTGTAGCGCGATGTTCCCTTCTTTGGCAGCAGCAAGCTTGGCATAGTTTGGTAGTTCAGATCGTAGCAATTCCTGCCACACAAAATCGCTCCGTTTGAGTGTAATCCCTTCCCGCTCTGCCTTGCTCATTTGTAAGATTCGATCCACCTGATGCGTCAATTGCATCGCTTCTTTGGAAATAATGGTTGCATAGCTCAGTAGGCGTTGTGGCTGACTGATGATGTTTGGATCCTTTAGTACATCAGCTCCCAGACGGATAGATGCCAGTGGAGTTTTGAACTCATGCGTCATGTTCGCGATGAAATCTTTCTGAACCTCTGACAGGAGCCTTTGTTTGAAGATGATGTAGATGAGGTAGCACAGAAAAACCAGAACCAGCAACAACCCAATTGAAGAAAAGATCCAAATCAACATTTCTCCCATCAAATAACTCTTGCGATGCGGGAAACATACTATCAGTGCAGGTTCTCCCTGATGCAATGCCGGGAAATCACTTACAGAATTGCTTGCTTCGGAATGCTTCACAAGCAAATAATATCCACTGTAGCTAAGCATCCCAGAATTGGTCTTTGCTACGAGTTTGTATTGGAAATTGCTGACTAAACTTTTCGAGAGCAAAGCATTTGCAATCAATTCTTCCAGCTTCACTTTGGGGACAGGTGCATTGATGTGCAAAATGTAACACCCTGGCCCCTGCTCCGCAACAGTCTCTGGCTTCACGTCTGCCCCACCAACTTCCTTCAGAAGCGCTGCCGAAACATCCCGAAAAGCGATATTTACCTTGTCAACAAATCATTGCGCCTGAAGTGC
>CAYRJR010000054.1:11204-14877 GCA_964424655.1 uncultured Chitinophagaceae bacterium | reverse complement strand
TCTTCAGCGTCTCGGGCAGGTAGCTCAGCCGCAAAGCGGCTTCCAGCACACTCAGTGTGAAGCCCAGCAGATTGGTGATGCTTTCGCGACCTTCTTTGCTCCAATGATTCACGAAGCGAACCATGCCGAAGCCATTATTCAATGCCATTGCATTAAACCATTCCCGCAGGGCAGGCATCAGGTCGCCTTCACCCTGGGCAGCCAGCAGGATGGCTTCACTGAATGAGCCGGCACAGGTTTGCCCAATTTGGGCAGCACGGCGTTCGTCTGCCAGCCCGCGCGCTTGCAAGCCGGCAGCAATATCTGCTGGGGATATCGGTCGCAGCCGCAGCAGTTGGGTGCGTGAGAGGATGGTGCCTAAAATTTCTTCCGTGCTTTCGGCTACAAAAATCAGGGTTGTGTCGGCAGGTGGTTCTTCAATGAGCTTGAGCAAAATGTTGCCTTCCTTATCCAGATATTCCGGCCTCCAGATAATCTGGATTTTGGGTCCGCCTTCATAGGATTTCAGCGACAATTCTTCGATAATGTGGCGGCATTCTTCTGCTGTGATATTGCCCTGCTTGTTTTCTGCTCCGATGAACTGCAGCCATTCATAAGTATTGCCATAAGGGCTTTGATGCGCAAACTGCCGGAACTCGCGGATGTATTGTGTGCTGATAACCTTTGACCCAAAAACAGGAAAAGAAAAATGGAGGTCGGCATGCTCGAGGCGGCTTACTTTATGACAACCCGGACATTTCCCGCAGGAGTCGGTTTCGGTTTTGGCTTCGCAAAATGCGTATTGTGCGAGGGCCAGTGCCAGAGGAAGACCACCGGTGCCAGGCTGCCCCAGCATGAGCAGGGCATGAGGCATACGCCCGTTCTGCCACAACTGGATGAGGCTTTGTTTGGCAATGGTCTGGCCGACGACTTCTGAAAATTGCATGTGTGCTGAATGGGCTATTTGGCTTTGGCCTTTGCCGGAGTTTTCTTTTGAGATTTTGAAACAATGGCCATTGCTTTTTCTTTTTTCTGCGCAGCAAAAATCAATTCTGCAAACACCGGGCAATGGTCAGAGTGAACGACATCAGGGAAGATGGCAGCGTCAGACAAGGAAGTGCGAAGCGGCTCGGTGACGGAGATATAATCAATACGCCAGCCCTTGTTGTTGTTGCGGGCATTTGCACGGAACGACCACCAGGAATATTGATGTGCTAAGTCGGGATGGATATGGCGGAAGCTATCCACAAATCCGGATTCGAAATAGCGATCCATCCAGGCGCGTTCTTCAGGCAGAAAGCCGCTGCTGTCTTTATTCGTCTTGGGGCTGTGGATGTCTATCTCTCGGTGGCAAATGTTGTAGTCTCCGCACACAATCAGATTGGGCCGTTCGCGGCGCAGGCCTTTCAGATAGTCGAAAAATTCATCGAGCCAGACGTACTTGTAGGCTTGCCGTTCATCGCCGGAAGAGCCGCTGGGGAAGTAGGCATTGATGAGTGTGATGGCTCCGAAATCGGCACGTATCACCCGCCCTTCCGCATCACTTTGGGCATTGCCGTTTCCCAAAAAAATCTGGTCTGGTTTCAGTCGGCTGAGGATGGCGACACCGCTGTAGCCTTTCTTCTGAGCCGAAAAAAAATAGGGTGTATATCCCAAGGCTTCAAATACATCGCAGTCCAGGTCTTCCTTTGTGGCTTTGATTTCTTGCAGGCAAATAAGGTCTGCCGGATTTGTGGCCAGCCAGTCGTTGAAGCCCTTGCTGATGGCGCTTCGGATGCCGTTGACGTTGTAGGAAATGATGCGCATGCGGGATGGGTTTCGTGAATCCGGGAGGGCAAAGTAAACGGGGAACCGGCATTTTGGAGGCCTTGGCTATACTGTCTGAGCGACTGTAAAACAGTTCGGCCTCATTTTTGGTTTCAGGCAGGGTGAAAACGAATTTTTACTATGAAACGCTTGCTGCTGCTCCCTGCTTTCGCAGTCTTCGCCTGCCTGAGTTTTTCCGGCTGTGTGATTTATTCCGATGACTATTACGATGCGACTCCGGCATATAGTCACAACTTCAGCGATGACTTCAATACTGACCGCTACGGCTGGAGCTTCACCGACCGCAGCAACAATGCTTCCGTCTATTTCTCGGACGGCAGGTTGCACTACGACTATCACCCGCAAAACGATGGCACCAACACCGTGGCTGTGGCTACCGGCATGAATACTTCTGTTCCCTGCTTCGACTTGCAAACCCGATTGCGCAGCGATCATGCAATGGCAATGGTTTGGGGTGTTTCCGCCAGCGAATATGGTTATTCCTTCTTCATAGATGACCAGGGCTATTATGCAGTGTATGATGAAGGCAATTCAGGCCTCGCGCCACAACCCATCATAGATTGGACCCGGAGTGGGGCCATCCGGGAAGACTGGAATGACCTGGAGTTGCAAGCAGATAAGCAGGGGAACTGGACAGGCTACATAAACGGGGTACAAGTGTTTCAAATTCCGGCACGGACTCTCTACGGCAGCCAGATTGGCTACATGGTGTTGGCCAATACCAATGGTGATGCAGAATTTATTGACCTGAGTTGGTGAGGTCACCTTGTATAATTTCATAAGCATATGAAGCAATCCTCCTTTCGAGCCTTGAACCTATCGGTAATAGCTTGTTGCTATTTTCTATTGGCAAGTTGCCAGCATAGTACCCACATTGAAGGAAACTCATAGACACTCATTGCCACAGACAGCTTCCAAATCAAGTCGCCCATAGTACCGGAAGGAAGTAACGGTGAGCAGCTCCTGACGACGACCAACACGCAAATTCTGTGTATCGAGACCATTGCAGAACATCCAAGTGACCTTTTTGTCCTTCCCGGTTTCATTTTTTTGAAAAGTGCGCGCCCTCTTACATCAATTTCCAACTCATTTTTTCCTGCTTTCCGGCGTCTTTTAGCATTATTCCATTCGATCTTATGCTAATTAGTATGAATTGGACGCAACTATCCCGGGAGCACGGTACAGATTGTAGGCCATTGCTTCCATGAGGTGCTGCGCATGGGTTTTGGCCTTGCCTACATAGCGTGCTGTGCCGGTTGTGTGCAGGAGTGGCTGAGCGATTTTATTCAAGAAAGCACGCCCGTCCAGAAGGCCGCCACGTTGGTGGTGATGGACACCATATACAATCGTGCTTATCCGCTGGTGAAGCAGCATCTGAACATGATGGCCGTGCCGCAGACCACCCTGGAGCAATCGTATCCGTTTTGCGTCAACATCATTGTGGTCAATCGCAAAGGCGACCATATCGTCAGCCAATATGCCTACGATAATACCGGCGACTCCTCCCGCATCCTGGAACATTTTACTGCATCGGCGCAGTGAGTTCGCTTTGCTTTCCTGCGCATCAGGTAACCACCTAAATTTTTGCTTTTTCAGTTGCCGGAATCTTGTAGCCAGGCAGCAATTAGCCTTACTTTTGCGGCCCGGCAAGCCTTATACGGCCAGCTCCCACTAATCCTCCAGGGCAGGAATGCAGCATAGGCGTGTGGTCGTAGCGGCGCGAGGTAAGTAGCTTGCCGGTTCTTTTTTGAGAAAAAGATCCAAAAAACTTACATTACTTGGAGTGTGCGCGACGCTGTGCGAAACACGGACAACGAACAGAAGTCTTTTTGCTTCTTTTTCTTCAGAAAAAGAAGGCTTCCTTCCC